>JAAETH010000798.1 GCA_024228575.1 Actinomycetes bacterium | reverse complement strand
GGTGGGTCCGTGCCCGCGGCGTTCGTTATGGTTGTCCCACCGTCTGAGTAGGCTTTCGAACGTAGCCCGAAGGGGCGATGGTTCGAAAGCCCAAGGTCCCCGTTTGGGCAGCCTTTCTTGCAGTAGGGCAGCTAGCCGACTGGCGCCGTAGCGGTTTCTCCGTTTCGCACGTGGGCCATGCGCGGAGATCAACCACACGTCCGCGCACGCGGCGAGAGCACTGTGCGTGCTCGGTGCTGGATTTCGATGTTCGAGTCGAACGCCCAGAGCGCTCGTCGGGGTCCGTCGAACTCTTGCGCTGCCATTGGCAAGTCCATTTGCAGACGACACCCCTGGGAGGTCCTGCACCCACCGTGACCAGGGGTTTCTATGGTGTCGGAGGGCTGACTCCAACCCAGGATCCACGCTCGCCGTGGACCGCCGATCTGATCGCTGCGTGAACATCAATCTAGTAGTAATGGTGTAAACGTACTACGATACGACCATGCCAAAGGAGAAGGTGACTCTCACGCTCAACACCAATCAGCTCGAGGAACTCCGCTCGGTCGTCGACGCCCGGAGCTTGTCGGCGACGGTCGATCATGCGGTGAGTGCCTACCTGTCGCAGCTACGGCACCTCCGAGCGGTCGATCAATGGTTGGCCGAGCTCGAGGCCGAGCACGGTCCAGTCGCCCCAGAAACACTCGAATGGGCGGCACAAATAGTCGACGAGTGGGAATCCAGTGGCCGACCAGCCGAGGCGAGTTGAGTGCTACTGCTCGACAGCGAAGCGATCTCGGCGGTTGCCCATGGTCCGGATCATCGACGGGATCGGGTTCGGGCACTAGCGATAGAGATGCGCTCTCGAGAGCTGCCGATCGCGACGGTCGCGGCCGTCCTCGCCGAGGTGGTCCGTGGCCGGCCGGCTGACGCAGGCGTGTTCGCAGGTCTGCGACGAGAACGGGTCGAGGTGCATCCCGTCGACAGCCGCGTCGGCGTGCGAGCCGGTCAGTTGCTCGGCGCTATCGGTGCCGGATCGGAGATGGCGATCGATGCCTTTCTGATCGCCGACGCCGACCTGCGGGGCGGAGCCGTCATCGCCACATGCGACACCGACGATCTGGGTCGCCTCGCCTCCGTCGCAACGCGGGTACACATCGCAGCTCTCGATCCTTCATCGCAGTAACCATGGGTCTCATGGAACTGCAACAGTTCTCCGATGGCCCCGCCCACTGCGTCAGTTTCCATTGACATGGTGATCTCCTCAGGCAAGTTCTCCTGTGGGGGACGAGTATCCGGTCGTGAGCGTGTGTGGATCGTTGAGGAGCGCGTGCCGCTGACCAGGCGCGATACCGCCATCCCGGGTATTCGTGTTTCGCATCTTCCACCGATTCCTGGCCTTGATGGCACGTCTGGCCGTGCGCCGCGGACGTTCGAAAGATCTCGAGATCGTCGTACCAGGCGACCAGCTCACCGTGTTACGCCGGCACCGCCGCCGGATCGCCCGCCATTGGACACACCCTCCCCGCCACCGCGTCGGCCTTGGCCACACCACCGCCCCAACCACCGTGCACCAGATCCTGCAAGACAACAACATCGACCCCACACCTGGCCGATCCCGTACGACTTGGACCGCGTTCCTGCACTCCCAAGCCGCTGCAGCGTGCGACTTCCTCACCGTCGACACCGCGTTCCTCCACCGCTACTACGTCCTGTTCATCACCCACGTTTGAATCCGCGAAGTGATCTTCAGGACCGAGGGCTTGAAAGTATTCAAGACACCGGTCCGGGCTCCGGTCGACAGCTCCGCCGAACCGGTCCCAGCCAACACCACCATGCTGCGAGCGACCAGATGCGACGGACTCATCCACAAATACCAAAACCGTCGCCTGACCAGGCACGACAGAGTTTCCGATCCTCACAGGGGGTCGACGGGCCTCACCTGCTGTACGCCGACGAGCGTTCCTCTCTCGCCGGGGCATCGGGTCTCGCCCGCGGAGCCGACCAGCAGCAGCTCATCCTCGCGTCTAGGAGCCGGTGCTCCAGAACCGCTCGAGCCGTTCGATGAATCGGCCGGGGTCGACAAGGTGTGGATAGTGACCCATCTCGGGCCACAACTCGACGACGGCGCCGTCGATGTGGTTGCGGAGCCAGGCTGCGTATTCATCGCCAGGATCGATGCCGAACAACGAGAGGTAGTTGACCGAGCGGCCCGAGTATCCGGCGAGGGCTCCCGCGACAACCGCGTCGATCTCCTCGGCCGACATCGTGAAGATGAGCTCCCATACCCCCAGGACGACTTCCTGGCTCGCCCGGCGGCTCTTGTTGAGTTCGCTGGAGGTTTCGGGTGAGATCATCTCGCCCGCCATTTGGGAGAAAAGGCCGTCGATGACGGCCGGGAACATGGACGCGTCGCGCAACATTGGCTCGACCGGCATCAGCAGGTCCTTGAACGATCCGAGTTGAAGTGACTGATCGACGTTGACGACCGATCTCACCGGAATTGCGGCTCCGACAGCGCTGACGACGGCGCCGCCGAGTGAATGACCGACCAGGTGGGGATTGTCTGCTTCGACAGCACCGACCACAGCGATGACATCGTTCGCCATGGCTTCGAGGTCGTACCTGGTCGAGTCGGCAGAGTTTCCGTGACCGCGAAGGTCGAGGGTCACGACCCGGTGGGTCTTGGCGAGCTGTTCTGTCACCGGCCTCCATGTGTTGGAGCTCTCGGTGATGCCGTGGACGAGAATCACGGGGGGCCCGGCGGCTTCACCGTGAACCTCGAACGAGATGGAAACTCCGTCGGAGGTTGAGGTTGTTGACATGGCCCGAGCCTACGCCTTCGGGTGTTGTCCTCAGTAGTTGGATGTCGGTGGGCTTCTCGAGGTTGGTTCGGTCACGTCAGTCGACTGGGTCATCGGCACTCGCTTCGGTCAGGGCACATGGCGCTGCCCTCTCGTCGATTCCGAGCGTCCTCTGGTCGGGCCGGATCGTGACCCCTGCGGTGATGGCCCGAATTGCTTCGTGGGTGTTTGTGTGAACCCGATCGCCGAGCTCGGCCCAGATACCCGACCGATGAAGGACATCGCGCACTGGCCCCTTCACATCGGCGAGGTGCACCGACACACCGAGCGCCTCGACCTCCTCAATGACCTCATCGAGCATCGCGGCGCCGGTTGCGTCTATGTCGTTGATCCCCGAGGAGTCGAGCACCAGGGCTTTCGGCTCGATCGTCAACATCTCGGCGCGGCAGCGAAGCAGCCTCCTGACCTGGGTGGCATTCACGAATGACAAGGCCGCGTCGACACGAACGATGTCGATTCCGGGGATCGTCTCGGTTTCGGGGAAACGGTCCACGTTGCGATAACTCGTCGTGCCACCGACGTGACCGACCACGGCGCTGTGTGGCATCGACATGCGAACGAACACGACCAGCATCGATGCGAGGATGGCGACTCCGATTCCCAGCTCGATGCCGAGCATCAGTGTCGCGACGAATGCCACACCGAGGCCGATGAGGTCCGAAGGTTTGACCCTGGCGATGTGGCGCATCTCGGCGATGTCGATGAGGCCCATGACCGCCATGACGATGATGGCTCCGAGAGCCGCTTTGGGCAGGGACTCAAGCAGTGGCGTGAACATGGCCACGGTGACCAGCACGATGCCGGCCGTGATGAGCGATGCCAGTGGTGTTCGGGCACCGGCGGTCGCATTCACCGCCGTGCGGGAGAACCCACCCGTCACCGGATACCCACCGAACACGCCAGCTGCGACGTTGGCGGCACCCAGACCGATCAGCTCGTTGTTCGGCTCGATCTCGTAGCGGTTGCGCCTGGCGTACACCTTGGCGACGGCGATCGACTCCATGAAGCCGACCATCGTCATGACGAAGGCGGTCGCGAGGAGGTTGCCGACCAGAGAACCGTCGAACTCGGGCAGACCGAGGCTGGGAAGGCTGGCTGGGATGTCGCCCACGACCCTCACGCCGCGCGACTCGAGCTCGAACAGTTTCACGACAACGATGGAGAACACGACGACCACCAGGGCGCCGGGAGCCTTCGGCGCGAAACGTTTGATGGTCCACAGGACAGCGAGCGAAACAAGCCCGATGCCGAGGGTTGTCCCATCGGTGTTGCCGATGTTGCCCATCACCTCATCGATCGTTTCGTAGAGGTGTTCCTTGCGATCGATCGAGATGCCGAGCAGGTGTTTGGCCTGTGAGAAGCCGATGATGATCGCAGCCGCAGCGGTGAATCCGACGAGCACCGAGTGCGACAAGAAGTTGACGACATACCCGAGACGGCCCACTCCCAGGACGATGTGGATGATGCCGACCATCAAGGCCAGCAGGGCGGCCGCCTCGACGTAGTCGGCCGATCCCTCCTCGACGAGAGATCCGAGGGCTGAAGCCGTGAGAAGCGAAACGATCGCCACAGGGCCGACGGCAAGCTGCCTGGATGTGCCGAGCAATGCGTAGATGATGACCGGAATGGTCGCGGCGTACAGGCCGACTTCGGGTGGCAGGCCTGCGAGGAGTGCATATGCCATGGCCTGGGGTACGAGCATCGCTGCGACCGTGACACCGGCCGCGAGATCGGGCCGCAGATCGGAGCGGTCGTATGTTGAGATCCACCTTGTCGCTGGGAGGGCTCTGCTCAATGTGGGCATAATGACCAAACATACGTACATTCGGACTGTTCTTCAATACCTGTATGATCATCGCCATGTTGACAACCAGGACGAGTTCCCGCCTGCGCCGGCTGGTGATGGCAGCCCTTCTTCTCGTCGCTCTCGGGGGCTCGGCATGTTCTTCTGATGGCTCGACCTCAGCCGATACCGATTCTGCCTTGCAGGCCGCTGCAGAGACTTCGATTCGGCTTGTCTCGCCATCCGAGGCAACGACGTTGTTGGCGGATCCTCCAACAGGTTTGGTGATCCTCGACGTTCGGACCGCAGATGAGTTCACATCTGGGCACATCGACGGCGCCACCATGATCGACTTCTATCGGGACGACTTCGCCGACCAGCTCGCCGAACTCGACAAGGATGTGCCATACGTGGTCTATTGCCGGTCCGGCAATCGCAGCGGACAGGCCACGTCGTTGATGGCCGATCTCGGCTTCACCGATGTTGCCGAGGTCGACGGCGGCATCGTGGCGTGGGCAAATTCAGGCCAGGCGCTGGTCAGCGGCGGTTGAGTCCGTACTCTCTGCGAGGTGTCTGACTCGGGACCATCGATTCGCAGGCTGATGATCAGCTACAGCGCGCTCGGCGCCTGCCTTTCCGCGGGTTATGGGGTGTTGTTCACCGTGGTCGCCGATTTCCGCGATGCCTACGGCATCAGCGACACTTCGATCGGTTGGATCATCGGAATCGGATTCCTGGCCGGATTTGTTTCCCAGATGTTGATTGCCCCGATCGCAGATCGTGGCCACGCCCGGGCGGTCATCTTGATCGGCGTGTTGGTGAACGCAGTGGGCCTATTGCTGATGGGCATCGGATCCAACCTGACACTCATCGTCACCGGCAGGGTTGTGTCGGGGCTCGCCGTTGGAGCCGCAAGCCCGGCAATTCGGCGCGTCGTCGTGCTCGCCGACCCAGACAATCTGGGTCAGAACCTAGGCCGCCTGATGTCGGCGAACGTCTTCGGCTTCGGATTTGGCCCCGCCCTTTCGGCGATACTCGTCGGGCCCTTTGGGCTGGCGGCACCGTTCCTCGTGATCGTGGCCGCCTCGTTGTTCATGGTGCCCCTGACCATGGGGACTCGCGTCGCTGAGACCGAGGAGACCAGCGCTCGGCGCTTCGCCACCGACCTCTTGAGCATCAGGCCCTTCGCTGGAGCCGTGGTACTTGGTTCGACGGTCTTCTTGATGATCGGCGCGTTCGACGCATTGTGGGACGTCGTCCATTCGGACTTGGGGACACCCTCGTGGTTGGCCAATCTCGGTATCACTCTTTTTTCTTTGCCGCTCGTGATCCTCGGTCCCTTCGGCGGACGGTTGGCCCAGAAGACCGGCCCCTTCAGGTTGGCGGCCGCCGGCCTGGTTTCTGCAGCCGTCGCCATGGCTACCTACGGCCTGTTGCCCTCGGGTGGCTGGATCTTCACCGTCGCAATGCTGCACGCGACGGTCGATGGGTTGACGCTCGCAACGAGCGGCATCGCAGTGGCGATGACGGTTCCACCCGAGAGGCAGGCCGGAGCTCAGGGGGTGCTCGGCGCCGGCCAGGCGCTGGCAGCGGGAGCGATGGCCGCGGGGGCTGGAGCACTCTATGGAACCTCAGGGCGTGCCGCCGCCTACGGCGTCACTGCGGCCGTGATGATCGTCATGACGGCATTCGGGATGGCTCTGGCCGCGCCTGTCTGGACAACGGCTCTTCGAGATCGTCCGGGTCTTCCCCAGCAGCCGTGACCGACCCTGTCAGCGCCCACCGGCGCGCATGCGCTCTGCGTTGTCCTCTGGCATCCCGTGTGGACGCACCCGCTCGTGGCCGAGAGCATCGGTGCGGGTCCTTTGCTGACGGTCGGCGAGCAGCTGTTTGACGATGCGGTTGGTCCCCCACGAGTTGGTGGTGATCTCGCCGGTCAGCGACGAGATGAATCCGTCGATCTCGGCTTCGGGCACGCAATGGTCGACCAGTCCGATCCGCTGAGCCTCGACCCCATCGATACGTCGGCTCGTGAACATCAGCTCCTTTGCCATGGAGATCCCGACCCTCTCGGGCAACCTCACCGACATACCCCACACCGGCACCAGACCCCACTGGCCATGGGTGTCGCCGAGTGTGGCTGTATCGGTCGCCACAAGTAGATCGCACCCGAGTGCCAGTTCGAGGCCGCCGGTGTAACAGTGACCGTGTATTCGAGCGACGGTGGGTTTGGTCAGGCTCTCGAGCACCTCGATCGTCTGCGATTCGAAGTGTCTTGAGGGCGCACGTTCACCGGTGGCGATCGCATCGAGGTCGTGTCCTGCACAAAAGGATCGTCCCGAACCAACCAGCACCACACAGCCGACGCTCCTGTCAGCTGCGATGTCATCGAGATGATCTCTCAGGGCGACGAATACCCCAGGTGTCAGAGCATTGAGCTTCTCGGGTCGGTTGAGGGTGAGGGTTGTGACACTGCCCTCGTCTGCTCGTTGGACCAAGTCGTCGGTTGTCATGCCCTTGCCCTTCGCCTACCCCGGGAGGGCCTAGATTGACCGATGAACAAACACGACGCCAGTCGACAAGGGAGCACACATGACCGATTTCGGCGACATCACCTACGAAGTCGATGATTCAGCGGCAGCGATCATCACCATCAACCGTCCGGATCGCTTCAACGCGTTTCGGGGTCAAACGGTCGAAGAGATGATCGAAGCCTTCAAGATGGCGTGGGTCGACACATCGGTTCGGTCTGTCATTCTCACGGGTGCGGGCGAAAGGGCGTTTTGTTCTGGCGGTGACGTGAAGCAGCGGGCCGAAACCGGAGACTATGGGCCGACCAAGAATGGCCTGTTCGAGATTGTCTACCTTCAGAAGCTGATCCGTGAGATCCCCAAGCCGGTCATCGCTGCGGTGAATGGAGTGGCCGTGGGCGGAGGTCACGTGTTGCACGTCATCTGCGACGTGTCGATCGCAAGTTCCACCGCCCGATTTGGTCAGGCTGGACCGCGTGTTGGTTCGTTCGATGCAGGGTTCGGCTCTGCGTTCCTGGCCAGGGTCGTCGGCGAGAAGAAGGCTCGAGAGATCTGGTTCTGGTGCCGGCAGTACTCAGCAGACGAAGCACTCGACATGGGTTTGGTGAACAAGGTCGTCGCTCCCGATGATCTGATGGATGAGGCCAAGTCGTGGGCTGAGGAGGTCAAGGTTCTCAGCCCCACCGCCATCAAGGTCCTGAAGAACTCGTTCAACGCCGACAGCGACCACATGGTCGGCCTGACCCACATGGCCATGTCGTCGCTCGATCTGTTCGCCCCCTCGGCCGAGGGGATGGAAGGTGCCAACGCGTTTGCCGAGAAGCGTCCCCCCGAATTCGACAAGTACGTCGAGTGGCACTGATGGCCGAGGTCGCCAATGTGGTTCTCGCCGGGTTCATGGGTACGGGCAAGACGACGGTGGGCAAGCTCGTAGCGAAACAACTCGGATTTGAGTTCGTCGATACCGACGCGCTCATCGAGCGCCAGTACGGACCGATTCCCCACATCTTTGCCGACAAGGGCGAAGCCGTGTTTCGTGAGATGGAGCGCGACATCGTCGCCGACCTGGCGGGTCGGTCCGATCACGTGATCGCAACGGGGGGTCGGCTCTTGCTCGACCCCGTCAACATCGATGCCTTCGCTGCCGCTTCGCGAATCTTCTGCCTGTCGGCTTCCATCGACGAGATCGCCGCACGGGTTGACCAAACGCGGTCGCTCCGGCCATTGCTCGATGTCGATGATCCTCACGAGCGCATCCGCGATCTCCTGGCCGAGCGCGGGCCCCACTATCGTCGATTCGTCCAGGTGCCGACGAACGGCCGCCTGCCATCCGAGGTGGCTGACGACATCGTCGAGCGTTGCTCCGTCGAGGCGGTCGAACGACTGATCGTCAGGCCGGCGACTCCCGACGATGCCGAGCAGATCCACCGGTTCATCCATGCCCTTGCGGTGTACGAGCGCGAGCCCGACGCCGTCGAAGCAACGCCGTCGATCATCCGAGACCAGATGCTCTCCTCGCGTCCACCTTTCGAGTGCCTGGTCGCCGAGGTGGGAACGGACGCTCGTTCTGTGCCCGTCGGCTTCGCCCTGTTCTTCACCAGCTACTCGACCTGGAAGGGCCGATCTGGCATCTTCCTCGAGGACCTCTTCGTCATGCCAGAGCACAGGGGTACCGGTGCAGGCAAGGCCTTGTTGGCGGCCCTGGCACAGGTCACGAACGAACGCGACTACGCCAGACTCGAGTGGCAGGTCCTCGACTGGAACGAACCTTCGATCCGCTTCTACGAGGCTCTGGGCGCCGATGTCATGCGCGAGTGGCTGCCATGCCGGGTGTCGGGAGACGAGCTGATGCAGCTTGCCGAGGCCGGGCTCGGCTAACTACTGCTGTGCCTGCCCGAAACGTTCGGCGATGGCTGTTTCGGTACCCTCGCGGCCGGCGGGCGCAATCGCGGTATAGGGGCTGAGCCAGGTGACCGATATCTCGCCCTTCATGACGGCACCGCTGTCGGTTTCGACCGGTACGTCGAGCGCGTCGCCCCAATTCATCTTGACGCGATAGGCGTTGTCGTGGCCGGCCTTGGCCTCGAGGGTGGCCTTGGCGATGCTGCGTGGTGGCATGGTCGCCACCTCGGTCTTGCGCCAGGGTCCGAGTTCGTCGATCTCGACGTTTGGAATGTTCACGTTCAGTACCGAAGGGATTTCGGTCGGCGATGAAATGAAACCTCCGATTGCGATGTCGGCCACATGGGCAGCCGTTTCCCACTTCTGGAACTGGAGCACGTCATCCCAGCCCTGACCTTCTACGCCCCAGTGTTCGACGGCTTGGCTGACTGCGATTCCGCTGATTCCGCCATTGCGTGCGGTCACCGCCGCCCCCACGGTGCCCGAGTGGTAGACCGAGCGACCGACGTTGCTGCCTGGGTTTATGCCAGACACGACCAGATCGAAGGGATCGCCGAACACACCGAGACGGGCGAACATGACACACAAGGCAGGTGCGCCCGAAACCGACCAGGCTTCGTCGAGACCGCTCAATGACACGCGGTGGATCTCGGGCTGGACCTCGTGCAAGGCGCCGATCGCAGCAGAAGCGCCGGAGTACTCCGAGTCGGGAGCCGCGACCACAACCTCGCCATGTTTGGAGGCGACCCTCGCGAGGTGGAGGAGACCGATCGAATCGATGCCGTCGTCGTTGGTGACCAGGATGCGCACGCGTTGTACCCCTTGGATGTGATTTGAGCCGTTTTGAAGTTATCGGCGATTCACGCGACGGTGCGAACTCCCGATTCGGTGACGATGTGGGTCATGTGTACGTCGTGTTGATCCATGGGAAGTGCATCGACCGTTGTAGCCGACCACGAGATTCCGATCAGGAAGGCTCCGGTGGACAGCTGTGGGAGCAGGCGGTCGTAGTAGCCGGCGCCGTGACCGAGTCGCGAACCATCGTGACCAAAGGCGACCCCAGGAACGAGGGCGATCGAGATCGTGCCGGGATCGACAGGGCGCGCTTCGACGGTCGGCTGCTTGAAACCGTAGCGATGGGTCTCCATCTGGTCGCTGGCGTGATGGACGGTCAGGGGGCCGCGGTCCGGTGTTCGGGTGACGAAGATGCGATCGCCATCGGGGCGTTCCAGAAGGCGCGCTAGATCGATCTCGGACGGCATCGAGAAGTATGACAACACCAGACCGTCGTGGGCATCGAGAAAGCCCTCGAGCGAGCCGATCACGGCGTTGTTCACTTCCCGTGGGGGAGGTTGTTTGATCGCGGACAACCAGGTCCGCCATTGGCGCTTGATGGTGGGCAGGGTCATGCGATTTGCGCCTCATCGACGGTCCAGGAGGTCCAGGCCGTTTCGGCCGGATCGAAGCGGTTCAGCAACTCGAGCAGGTCGACCGACTCGCCGAGAGCGCACAATCCGAGCGAGTGCCCGATCAACGACAACACTGTCGCAGCACCGACACCACGAGCGGCCAGCTCTGCAAGGGTCACTGCACCGTCGCGTTTGGCCAACCTCTCGCCACCTGGTCCGAGCACCAAGGGTACGTGGGCGTACGACGGTGGCCTGAGATCGAGGGCCTCACAAACGGCGAGTTGTGCGGGGGTAGCCGCCAGGAGATCGTCGCCTCGTGTGACCTCCTCGACTCCCTGATCGGCGTCGTCGACCACGACGGCGATGTTGTAGGCGGGTGTGCCGTCGTTGCGTCGAAGTACGAGGTCGTCGACCACACCTTCGTATCGTCCGGCGATACGGTCACTCAGCGATATCACCCGCCCGCGGCCGCGAAATCGTAGAGCGGCCGGTCGCCCCGACAGGTGGCGAGCTTCGTGATCCGCCTCGCTGAGGTTGTGGCAGGTTCCCGGATAACGGGGCGCCAGTCCCACATCGTGAGCGGCCTGCGTCGCCTGCCTGATCTCGCGACGACTGCAATAACAGCGGAAGGTCAGATCCGACTCGATCAGCTGGTCGATCGCGGCGCGGTAGGCATCAATTCGTTCGGACTGGAACATCACAACGCCGTCCCAGTCGAGTCCGAGAGCGGCCAGATCGTCCAGTTGAGAGTCGACGAATCGACCACTTCGACTGGCGGGGTCCAGATCCTCGACCCGCATCAGGAACCGAGAGCCCGAATGACGGGCCAGCAACCAGGCGACGACGGCCGTACGCAGGTTTCCGAGATGAAGATCGCCCGTGGGACTGGGTGCGTAGCGGCCTACGGCCACGCCAACTCCGCTCGGATCACTCGCTCGGCCACTCGAGGTCGAGAGCTCCGACCAGGTGGCCGACCACGTCGGGCATGGTGTCCTCGACCATGCGCCAGATCGCCGGCGTGAGCATCCATGTGGTGATGGGGGAACTCGTCTGACCGATCTGGTACCGGTCGCCGAGAGCTCCATCGAGTCCGGCGTAGAGGCGGCCGTCGACACACAACACGAGTTGTGCCGTCACATGGCGAACAATGTCGGGGAATTGGATCGGAACTTCGACGTGTCCGACGATCCAGCCGCGAGGGCGGCGCCCCAGTCGGATACGACGGTCCTTGAAGCGTTTGAGGCGCTTGAATCCGATGGTTCCAACGTCGCCGGCGTCGTCTGCGATTCCCCTGAATCCGTTCAGGATCTTCGCGAGCTCGGTGCGTCGCGAGGTTTCTGCGCGGTCGATTCCGCGACGCTGGATTCGGTCTAGTCGTGCGGTCTCGATGGCACGGCGTCGTTCCGCCTTCGCACCGGCTCGCGGAGATACCGCTATGTCTCGTTCGGCGGTCGCCTCTGCAACCTCCTGAACCCTCCGGCTCAGATCACCCACCCGCAACTCCTGTCCACGCCGCTAGACCTTACTAGTGAGGTACCGATTGTGGGCTCGCGGCGGGTTGTCATGGAAGTGTGAACTCGACATCGGCGTCCGATAGTGACGACCTCACATCGGTGTCGGCCAGAGGTGTGACGTCTGGGCACCAGATGGACATCGCTTCCTCCAACGTTGCCTTGACCACGATGGCCACGTCCTTGGACAGCGAACGTGGGCACTCGATCACCACACTGTCGTGCACCGTCTGCACTCCGCGTGTGTCGGGGAACCGGTCGAGTCGACGATGCAACATGGCGTATGCCTCGAGCATGACGTCGGCTACCCCGCCCTGGATCGGGGCGTTGCGATAGGCATTGGCCATTCGCGAGATACGTTGCCGCAAGGTCGAATTCATCAGATTGTCGAGGGCTTCTGGGCCCATGATGTCAGCAACGGCATCGATGACAGCTCGTCGCAGAGCCCTTTCCTCGAGGATCTTCTCGATCTCGGAATCCGTGAGATCTGGGGCCGCGGCTCCGAAGGGCACGTTGAAACGCGATGCGACACGCTCGCGGACGAGGCCTGGTCCGTGTTTGACCGAGCCGACCACAACCGCCGCTGCCCGGGCGAGCAGTCCTTCTGTGTGGGTTGTGAAGCGCTGCCGCCTGCCCGCCATGGTGTTGCTGTCGAAGTAGAACGGCTCGCCCGGTGATGTGAGCACGACCGGCGCGTGGAACGAGAGCACCCATGCGACCTCGGCGAGCTCGAGCCCGGTCCGAGCGTGGACTTCCTCGACCGTGGGCCAGCGCCTCAGGTCTGTGCGCAGGTTGCGTCGTATTCCGCGGATGTCGGCGAACAGTTCGTGCAAACGAAGTGTTGCGGCCCAGTTCATCGGGATTTGTGATGTGCTGAGTTCGTCGATGAAGGCGTCGCGTTCGTCGCACCATGCTGAGACACCCGGATAGACCGTCAGGTAGGCGTCGAGTAGCTCGCGCCCCTCGTCGGTCGATGTCGGCACACCGGATTGGGTGAGGCTGCGAGCGAGACCTCCACCGCGTTGGCCATAGACGATGCCGAAGTTGATTCGTTTCGACTTGGCCCTCAGCTCTGAGTAGCCGTCCGGGTCGGTCTCGTTCAGCTCGCCCATGTCCACGCCGAACATTCGCTCCGCGGTGGCTTCATGGACGTCGATCCCGTCGGCGAAGGCTCGTCGAAGGTTCTTGTCGCCCGAGACCTGGGCCACAAATCTGAGCTCGGCCTGGCTCAGGTCGGAGTGGACGAACACCCTGTCCTCGTCTGGCCTGAAGTGTGGTTTCATCCGAGGTGAGAGGTTCTGGGCGTTGGGATTTCGCGATGCGAGTCGACCCGTGTTGGTTCCGACGACCTGGAGGTACTCGGGATGGATCCGGCCGTCGTCGCCGATGTATTCGTAGATGTTGTCTCCGTAGGTGGTCAGGATCTTGGTGTGATCGCGATATTCCAGCAGCAGTTCGCAGAGGTCACCACCGATCTCGCTCAACGTGTCTGCCCTGAGGGGATCGGTCGGTTTCAGCAATCGCGACTCCCCGGTGTTGATCTCGGTCCAGCGATGAACCTCGGTCGGCGAGTAGGTGTTCAGCGCATCCTTGGTCTGTGATTCACTTCCCGGATTCCAACCTGGTTCGAGATCGTCGGAGAACAGACTGCCTTGACCGCCACCCGTCATCTCGGCGATCTTGCTGAGCACCAGGCCACGCTCGCGTTCGACATACCCGAGATGGCCGTTCCAGCCGGTCCAGTCGAACGGGAGCCCGGCACGCTCCATCGAGTCGAGGAAGGGCCTGGCGGTCTGCTCGAGGCGACAGACCTCGGTCAGTCCGTCCGCTTCGATCCGTTTGCCGATTTCGTCGGCGACCCACAGGGTCTCGACCGCGTCGGCGCCCGCATATCGGATCTGCTCGTCGGAGAGCTCGCCGGTCGCGGTGTACGACAGCTGGGTCGTTCCCTTGCCGACGACTCGGAGCCCGAGGTACCACTCGGCTGCCCAAGCCAGGCCGTGGTAAAAGCCGAAGCCGGTCACGCCCTGGTGTAGGAGAGCGTCGGCCAGCTGAGCATCCCACCAAACGACCGGTGAAACGTCGAAGCCATAGGCGACAGCGGGTTCGATGAGGTCGGTCTCGATGACCCTTGCGTCGAAGTCGGCGTTCCACGCGGCTGCTTGAACTCCCGACAGCGCCTGGGCGAGTTCATGGCGGTCGACGAGGTTTGCATCAACAACCCACGCGTGCTCGACTCCCGACCCGTCGCGAGTGGCGGCCGACACGACGCGCAGCGGCCCGGGACCCGGATCGACAAACACCGTCTCGGTATCGATTGCACATGCCGTCGCTGTTCGTAGAGCGGAGGCAAAATCGGCGATGCCCGTCGGGTCGACGAATGTCAGAGGAACGTCATCGGGGTGTCGAGACGCGACTGGACGGGGATCGCGCGGTCGAAACATCGAAGGCACTCTATTCGGATTGGTCAGCCACCAGAGCTCTTGGCGCCCGCATCGGCTGGCAATGGTGTCTCGTCGTCGATGTTGTCGAGCCACCCATGGGGCAGGACGACCCGCCTGGGCCCCCCGCTGTGACTACGTTTGACCCGCAGCGCCCCGGTCGGGAACGGCGACTCCGGAAAGTCGTCGACAACGGCACACAACTCGTCCACCGATGACACACCGGCGAGGCGAGCTCTGCGTTCGCCACCCAGCGGGAATCCCGTGACGTACCAGATGGCATGTTTTCGGAATTGTCGTACCTGCGACGCGTCGTCGTACCAGTCGACGAGACGTTGAGCATGGTCGACCATGATGGCGGCCACCTCGGTCAGATCGGGTGGAGGGGCGGGCTGTTCTCCCCTGAACACTGCTGCCAGGTCGCGGAACAGCCACGGACGACCCAGACAGCCGCGCCCGATCACGACGCCGTCGCACCCTGTCTGGCGCATCATCCGCAGGGCGTCCCACGGTTCCCAGATGTCGCCGTTGCCGAATACCGGGATGTCCGTGACGTGAGCCTTCAGTTCGCCGATCGCGTTCCAGTCGGCGTGGCCGCTGTACAGATCGCGGGCGGTTCGGCCGTGCAGCGCGATGGCAGCGCAGCCCAGTTCGGCGGCGATGGTCCCCGTCTCGAGGAAGGTCAGGTGATCGTCGTCAATACCCTTTCGGAACTTGATGGTCACCGGAACGTCGCCGGCGGCCTCGACAGCGGCCTTGATCATCTTGCGCAGAAGGCGGCGTTTGACCGGCAGCGCAGAACCTCCACCGAGGCGGGTGACCTTGGGGGCGGGGCAGCCGAAGTTCATGTCGATGTGATCGACCCGGCCTTCTCCGACCAACCGTCTGACCGCTTCGGCGATACTTCGTTCCTCGGTCCCGTACAGCTGGATGCTGCGGGGAGACTCGTCAGGGCCGAACTCTGCGAGTTTCCATGTCGTCTGGTTGTTTTCGACGAGTGCTCTTGCCGTGATCATCTGGTTGACATAGATGCCGGCTCCGAAGGATCGGCACAACGCCCTGAACGACACATCGGTCACCCCGGCCATCGGGGCGAGGATGACCGGGGTCTCGAGCTGGATGGGGCCGATGGCGGGCAGGGGGAACTCGCCGGGTGAGGCTGGTTCGACGGCGGCATTCAGCTCCGAGCGCGGTGCTGGCGCTGTTGAAGTCGTCGGTTTCATCGGTGCGAGCGTAGCGACGTTGTGTCGATTCCGAATCGGGCGACGAGGTCGAGTGTCTCGGCCAGGGGAAGGCCGATCACGTTGGTTACCGACCCCTCGATCGATCGGACGAACGAAGCAGCCCTTCCCTGGATTGCGTACGAGCCCGCCTTGTCCATCGGCTCGCCGGTACCGACGTACCAGTTGATGTCGTCGTCCGTCAGGAGCCGAAACTCGACCATTGTGGCTACCACGATCGACTCGATGGTTGGCCCACGTCGTGCAGCCACCCCGGTGAGAACTCGATGACGTCTCGCCGACAACGATCGCAACATTGCTTTGGCTTCTGAAGAGTCGATCGGTTTACCGAGGATTTGTGCCCCGTCGACTACGGCTGTGTCGGCTCCGATGACCAGCTCGTCGGATCGACCGACCGCCCCGGCTTTCGATCTGGCGAGCCGCTCGACATAGTCGCCTGCGGGTTCGCCATCGAGCGGGGTCTCGTCGACGTCGGCGGGTCTCACGTCGGCGTTCAGGCCCGCCGAGGTCAACAGATCGAGTCGACGAGGCGACCCGGAGGCGAGGACGAGGAGTGGGTTCGAAGCCATGGCCTCAGTCTGGTCGACGCGCCCGGTTTCGGCGACCGAGTCACGTCCAGTCGACGCGACGATATAGCGTCGCCTTCGGGGTACATGATGAACGTCGAACTCGAACCCGACGCCGTCCCGATGGTGCGGGTGGTCGGTGCGATGGCACGAAGGACGCTCGAGCGGTGGTCTGGCGGTGGACCCATCGGCAGGGCGAGTGGTGTGGTCGTTCTTCGCTCGATGAATGATCCGCAGGCCGTGACCATGCGTATCGGCGATGGCGTGCTGCGGATCGAGCGCGGCGTCGCCGGCGATGCCGAGGTCATCATCGACGCCGATCTGGGTGATTCGTCGGCCAAGCCCAGGGTCGAAGGAGCTGCAAGGCACCCTGTCCTCGCTCTCGCTGCTTCCAAGCTGCTCGACCCCCCGGTCGCGTATTGGTGCGATGAAGCCGACTCGTTCATGCGGAAGGCTCTCGCCCATCGCGACTGTCCGCGACCCATATCGATCGTTTGCACCGACGAGGGCAGATCGGCTCGTTGGGGAGGTGATGGTGAACCCGCCATCGAGATTCATGGCACCGCCGAGCTGTTGGCCGCCGCGATGTCCGGTTCGTCGAACGTCGCCGAGGAAGTCCTCGCCGGCCGTCTGTACGTGGTTGGGGGTCTTCGCGATCTCTCGATGTTGACGCGTCTCACCATCGACCACATGTTCGGGGAGCTGTGATCATGCATCGTTCGGATGTCGAGCAGTTCCTCGACCAACACCGGGTCGAGAGGGTTCGTATCGAGGGTGTGCAATCCGATGGCCTGCCGATTGGCAAGATCCTTCACCCGGCGAGGTTCCTGGACGCTCTCGAGGCGGGCGTCGGGTTCGTCGACTACACGTGGGGCACCGACCGTGTGGGCAACCCGGCTCTCGGGTTCTCGGCCCCGTGGAGGTCGACCGTCGTCGGCGACGTGTATCTGATACCCGACACAACAACGCTCAGAGTGTTGCCCGGCGCGGCCGGGACAGCGACCTGCCTCTGCGACGCCGTCGGCTCAGATGGTGTGGCGATCTCGATGTGTGGCCGCGGTGCTGTACGGCGCATGGTGGAGGTCTTGGCCGACCGAGGCTTCGAGGCCATGTTCGCGTTCGAGGTGGAAGGCCAGTTCTTCCACGGAACCCCAGGCGAACACAGGGCATCCAACTGGTCGGGTCTCCGGCCGTTCGGCACGGGTGGGCACCTCCCGTATCTCGTGCAGGACCTTCACCGTCTCGACCCCCTGCTGAGCGAGGTCTGTAGACGACTCGATGGCCTGGGTGTGCCCTGGGAGGCGTGGAACGCAGAGGCTGCCGGCGGCCAGTTCGAGGTGAATATCTCACCGAGCGACCCCCTACAGGCGGCCGATCACGTATTGCGCGTGCGTCAAGTGTGCAAGGAGGTCGCTCACGAGCAGGGCGTGTCGGTGACCTTCATGGCCAGGGTCACGGAGGACTACAACAACGGGCTGCACGTCCACCACTCGTTGCGCGCGAACGGCGAACCGGTCCTGTACGACGCTGCTGAGGAGGATCGGTTGTCGGCGGTTGCCCACCGCTGGTTGGGCGGCCTGATGAGCACCGTCACGGGGGTTGCCTCCTTCATGGCCCCCACCCCCAACAGCTTCCGAAGGGTCGAGCCGTTCAAGGCAGTCCCGACCCATGCCACCTGGGACATCGACAACAAGTCGGCGGCCCTCCGGGTCCTGTCGGCCTCACCCGACTCGGCTCGGATCGAGCATCGTATGGGTGCAGGCGACCTGCATCCATACATGGTGGTGGCTGCAATCCTCGCCGGCGGGGTCGCCGGACTCGACGAGCGGCTCGTCGTTCCGTCCAAGTTCACCAAGATGGCGTGGGGACTTCCAGATGGTGACGATCAGCCACACCGTCTCCCGACATCGGTCATAGCGGCATGTGAAGCCCTCGACTCGGACTTGCGACTGCGTGCGGTTCTGGGTGACGAACTGGTCGACTACTGGATCGGCCTCAGGCGTTTCGAGTGGATCACCTTCCATACATCTGGAGGCGACATCACGAGCGTAGGCCCGACTCCATGGGAACTCGACCGGTATTTCGAGACTCTGTAGCCGACGGAGCCGTTCGAATTCTCGGGTTCCGGTGGTGCCCTGAGCTGTTGTGTGCCCTCCCGTCGACCAGCTTCCCCGTTCCAGCACATCGAGCACGACACATCCGAGGATGAAGCGGGAATTGGTCAACATCGAAGCTGTACTGTGGGTAGACGCATCGGAACGTCCGAGGAGCCGACAATGCAGCGCAGCCACGAGATCGACTACACGATCACCGGTGACGATCTCCAGTTCGTCGAGGTCGAACTCGATCCGGGCGAGACCGTTATCGGTGAGGCGGGCACGATGATGTACATCGAGGATGGCATCAGCTTCGAGACCAAGATGGGCGATGGTGCCGAGCCGGATCAGGGCATGTGGGGCAAGCTGAAATCGGCGGGCAAGCGGGCGATCACCGGCGAGTCGATCTTCATCACCCACTTCACCAACACGGCATCCGACGGCAAGGCCAAGGCCGCATTTGCGGCACCGTATCCGGGCAAGATCGTCCCGATCGACTTGTCTCAGGCCGGTGGAACCATCATCGCCCAGAAGGAAGCATTCCTCTGCGCAGCCATGGGCACCAAGATCGACATCGCCTTCCAGAAGAAGCTCGGCACCGGCCTGTTCGGCGGCGAGGGATTCATCTTGCAGAAGCTCGAAGGTGATGGGAACGTGTTTCTTCACGCCGGTGGCACCGTTACCGGCAAGATGTTGCAGGGCGGAACTCTTCGGGTCGACACCGGCTGTATCGTCGCCTTCGACCCCACCGTCGAGTACTCGATCGAACGAGCCGGCAACCTCAAGTCGATGGTGTTCGGCGGCGAAGGCCTATTCCTCGCAACCTTGAGCGGACACGGGCGGGTCTGGCTTCAGAGCCTGCCGTTCAGCCGGCTCGCCGATCGAATCCTCGCCAACCAGGTCGGGCTCCGCTCAGACGACAGCGGTTCGGTCATCGGTGGCCTGAGCAATATTTTCGAGAACGACGGCTAGCCGTCGCAGGTGCACGAACCCGGATTGTTCACCGGAGGTCGAAGTGCTGGTAGTCCTTGGCGGAGGACCAGTGACCGCCCCAGGTCCATCCGATTTCGGTGAAAGCAGTTACGACGGCGTCGTCGTCCCGGATCATGCCCGGCGTTTCGAGACTTCGGTCGGCGAACTCTGCCCCTTCGGGAGGTAACAATCGTTTCGTCGACACATACGGGTTGACCAGAGGGTTGATGTCGATCGCTCTGCCATAGGCGTGCAGCGACCACACGCCGGGGCGCCACGCAACCTCGCGACAGTTGAAGGCTGAAGTGTTGTTTGCCGCCATCGACTTGTCGTCGTCTCCGTCAAATGCCTGGATCGGCTCGAGTCGCTCGATCGCAAAGTTCGACTCGAACAGGACTGCGAACACGTGAGCGATGTCCTCGGCGACCATCTCGTGTACAACAACCGATCCCGTCGTATGGTCGCCATCGGGGGTCCAGTGGACAACCGTGACCAGTCGGAGTTGGTCGGGACCGACCGGGCAGCCCTGGCGATATGTAACCCCCAGGTCGGCTGCCGTGACGGTGTCGATCGACGAGGTGAACCGGGGGGTTTGTGTTGTTGTCGGAGGGACTGTGGTTGATGGAGGGACTGTTGTTGTGGGGGCGGTCGGGGGAACCGTGACCATGGTCGTGTTCGGCACCGGTTTGGTTGGTGTTGTTGTCGTGGAGGTCGGGTTTGCCTCCGCCGCGAACTGGGCGACAGGAGTTGTGGTCGATTCAGGCCCGCTGCAGCCAGCTGCGACGCCCATGACCACCAGTAGACCCAACGCCACGTTGCGACGTTGTGGCATTTGTTCTCGGATCCTGCCGATCAGGCTGCCGCGCAGTCGCTGTCGGGCAACTCCATCGTCCCCCGGTCGCTGATCTTCACGGCGGGGGGCGACTTGGCCACCCGCAGCCTGTTGGGATGTGTCCAGAGTGCACCCGGTGTCAGGCCGAGAATCAGCAACGTGAAGAGCAAGGCCAGTGTTATCGCCATGCTGAGCATTTTTCCTCCCTGTTCATTCATAACGCCTAACCAGGGTTATCGATGTTGATGACGGCCAAGTTGACATCGAAGTGTCACGATTGCAGCACTCTGCGTCGCCGATTGGTCGTCTGAGGTCTCGATCAGGCTTGGTGGGCGCCCACGATCGAGACCAGATCGTCGCCATACTTGGCCACCTTTGCCGGTCCGAAGCCGTGCACCCTTCTCAGCGAGCGCGCATCGGTAGGCCGGATTCTGACCAGATCGTCGAGGGTGCGATCGTTGAACACGACGAAGGCCGGCACTCCGTCCGATGATGCCCTCGTCCTGCGCCAGGTCCGCAGTTCGTCGCGCAGGTCGTCGGATCCCGGAGAAGTGCCGGCGGTGGCTTCGGGGCCCTTGACCCGGGCTGGTATTGCAGGGCTACCGGGCTGTTCCAGCTCGGACAGGAAGCGACTCGGTGCGGTGGCGTCGGCAACGATCGTGCAACTTCGAGACGAGCGAGTGATGGCGACATGGAAGACCCGGCGTTCCTCTTCGATATCGGAACAGAGGCGATGAGGGAAGCGGCCTTCGTCGACCGCCGTGACGACGACGTGGGGCCACTCGCGCCCCTTTACCCGGTGTACGGTCGAGAGCCGGACCCCTTCGGGATCTCCCGGTGCCTCCAGTTCTGTCGCCAGCCAGAATTCGAAGGTTGCGGGATCTGGATGGAATGACGCAAGCCCGACCAGCGCTGCGAGATCGTCGCCGTGCGTCGAGCGGTCGACGCTGCGCCTGCTGCCATCCAGATGGTCGAGCGACCCTGCCAGGCCAATCTCGTCGCGCAGGAGGACAAGAAGGTCGATCGTCTGGTCACCTCGCTGGGCTGCTACTCGCAGTACTTCGAGGTCGTCGATGAACTCGAGCACCTTCTCGCCATCGCGTTCCCTGATCCGGTCGGCGAGCCGGCGCAGATCCTGGGGTCCTTTCTGTTCGCCCATCCATTCGATGACCCGCGCGCTCAATCCCCGGCTGGGACGCCGTGCGGCAACCGCCACGTCGCTGGGATCGAGTCTGCGCGCTGTCGCCAGCCGCAGCCACGCGAGCGCTGCCTTCACCCCGGTGCGCTCGAGGAAGCGGGTGTCGACGGCCTTCACGACCGGTGTCCCCGCAGCCCTCAACGCGATTTGTACCGGCGCGAGGGAAGCGTTGACCCGCGTGAGGACCATCACCTCTTTGGGTTTGTCGCCACAGAGGGCCGTGACCAGCTCGGCCGTGCAGCGCACGGGTTCGTCGGTGATGTTCACCGACAGATCGGCAGGATCGGGTTTGCGTTCCGGCGCGGCGCGGATGTTCTTGTCGACCCGCGAGCCATTGTGCGTCAGAAGGTTCGCGGCGGCTTCGACGACTCCGACCGGGCACCGGTAGTTGACCTCGAGATGGTGGGTGGTGGCACCCGGGAACCAGCGGTCGTAGCCGATGAGCCAGTCGGGTGTAGCTCCGGTGAATCCATAGATCGTCTGGTCGTCATCGCCGACGCCGAACACGTTCGAAGCGGGCCCCGCCAGCAGCCTGATCAGCAGCATGTGGGCGGGCGTGAGGTCCTGGAACTCGTCGACGAGCATGATGCGGCATGCCTTCTGGGCGATCGATCTGGCGTGGGGGTCTACCAGGAGAGCCTCGATCGCTCCGATGATCTGCTCGTCGAAGTCGACCAAACCGTGTGCTCGGAGCGTGTCTCGATAGCGCTCGACGAGAGCGGGCAACCCGTCGACGTCGCCTCCGAACGTGCGCTCGACCTCGACGGGGTCGCGCAGTCCGAGACGGACCGCCGTCAGCGCTTCTATCCAGACCGCGAGAGGGTCGGCATTTGCGCGCCTTCTCAGCTCGAGCAGGTCGTCGAGGATTCGCCGGACCGTTCGTTCGTCGATGACCTCGGACCGCATTGCGTTCGACGGTCGAGCGAAGGGCCCGGTTCCGCGCAGGATGGCCAAGCCGAGAGCGTTGAGGGTGCTGACCTTGAGATCGGGGAGATCGGTCGTGCGTTCCTTCATCTCGAGCTGAGCCCGCTTGTTGAATGCCACGAGGATGAGAGAGCGGGCGGGGACACCGCGGTCCTTGAGCAGGTGCCTGGCCCGCTCGGTGAGAACCCTCGTCTTGCCCGATCCGGCGGGAGCGACGATACGAGCCGCACCTCCGACATGGGACACCGCTTCCATCTGATCCGGGGCGAGATCGGCGTCCGACTCGCCGATGTGATGTGGGGTGAGTGAGCCATGTTCGAGATGTGTGGTGGGGATGATCGCAACATCGTCGATCCGGTCAAGGTCGGGTGGGCCTCCGTCGATCCAGGCCGTGGAGCCGTCGGGGAGCACGACGTCGGCGCGGTCGTCGAGTGAGGCCCCCAGCGACAGTGCCAGAGAGATGGGATGCCATCGGGGGTTCTTGTCGCGCCCGTCGACGGCGTTGGCGGTCAGGAGAAACGCCAGGCGTTCGGCGCGAAGGTCGAGACCAACCGGGATCGACCAGATCGGTCGCGAGGGGCCTTGTTCTGGCGTCGGGATGTCGCCCCGTACCTCGACCACGACGCTGGAGCGGCTCAGCCAGGCTTCGTGCAGTTGTGCGAGGACATCGGGATCTGGATCGGAGCAGTCGACCTCGATTCTGGGGCACCCTTGCCACCCGTCGGGTGCCGGTGCGCCCGGATTGACCACAACACTTCGGCCCAGTCGGTCGGGACCGCGAGTGGCCGGGGCCGCATCGGCCCAGTTCGTCGGACCAACTTCGACCTGGACGGGTTCGGTCTCGAGATGACCCGGCAGCTCTTCGGGAAAGCCGTCGTCGCGCGCGAGCGCGTGCTCGGTTGGGTTGGAGTGACAGTTCCGGACCTCGGTGACCGAGGGATGGATACCGCCACAGTTGCCACAGTGGATGCTTGCCATATCGTGTGCGAGGCTACCGAGGGGTCGGGACAGCCAAGCCAGCAAGGAGCCCGGAGTGCAGCGAATTCGAGGGATTGTTTCGGCTACGGGAACGTTTGGTTGGTGGTTCTATCTGTTCATCCGGGTATCGATCAGGTCGGCCCTCTTCCCGTTCTTCAGTGTGAAGATCGTCGGGCGAGAACATCTCGACGGATCAACCCCGATGATTGTGGCTCCCACCCACCGTTCGAACCTCGATGCGCCCCTGCTCGGAGCGATTCCGAACTGGCGTCCGCGGTCGCTTGCGAAGGAGTCGCTGTTCGGCAACCCGGTTCTCGGTTGGATCATCACGGCGCTGGGTTCGTTTCCCATCACTCGCGGCGCGGCGGACCGCGAAGCGATGAGGACCGCTGAGAAGCTCCTCGATGACGGCGAGCGAGTTCTCGTGTTTCCCGAGGGCACCCGCCAGAGCGGGCCCGCGATCGCCGAGCTCAAGGACGGCACCGCCTACCTGGCTGCAAGGACGGGCGCCACCGTGGTTCCGATCGGCTTGTCGGGCACCGAGGCGGCGATGCCGCCCGGGGCGAAGAGGCCCCGTCGTTCGGTTGTGACCATCGTTGTTGGCGAACCGATGGCACCTCCCTCGAACCCAGACGGTGGACGCGTGAAACGAGAACAGCTCCGCACATTCACCGCCGAACTACAACAGACCTTGCAGGCACTGATGGACGCGGCTGTCGAAGACGCGAGTAGCCGCTGACCCGGCGATTGTCGGCCGCTTCGAGAGCGGGCTCACCACAACGGGTGGACCGTCAGCCAACGGTCTCCGAACGCGACTCGATCGCCCGGTTCGAGAGGCACGTTTCGATTCGGGGACATCCGTTCCCACACCTTCGAACTGTGACACCGCCAGGTTCCGTTGGTGGATCCCAGATCACATATCAGCACCGACCACCCCTCGACCCTGATCTCGAGATGGCGTCGAGAAACACTTCCGTCGGCCGTCCCGACCTGTAGGTGGTTGTCACTCGCTGTACCGATCGTCGTGAGGTCTCGGATCGCTGTGCTGGAGCCGTCTTCGAACACCAGCACCATCACCGGGGGTCTCGTTGTCTCGGCCAGGTGACGCGTCCTGCTCGCCCCGAGACGTACCCCAGATGAGCGACAGAACGTCGCCTTGGGGTGGTTCACATATTGTGAGGGCGAGGCGATGCCACGCACGCGCTGGCTCATCTGATTGCTCCTGTTTTGGCTGTTGCTTGGAGAAGGTTCGCGATGTCGCGACACCGTCGGCCCGGCTCGTCGAGGCACCAACGGATCGCGGTTCCCAGATCGGGAGCCAGGCCGTCTGCGATTTCGGGCTGGGAGGTGGCCAGCGTGGCAATTGCAGAGGTCACGTCGTCGTCCGACATCCCCGGGTAGATGCCACGTCCGGTAGCGATGACGTGGAGCGTGGCCCCTAGAGCCCAGATGTCGACGCGGTGGTCCGACGGCATCCCGGTCAAGAGCTCGGGCGCCATGAAGGCGACGGATCCCAGCGGGCCGACGCCCGACGTCCGACTGTCCGGTCCGAGCATCTGCGTGAGTCCATAGTCGACGAGACGAGGCATGTCGCTTTGCCAGACGATGTTGTGCGGCCTGACGTCACGGTGAGCGACGTCCATGTCGTGCAGGGCCATCAGGGTCGCTCCGACATGGTGCAGAACCGAGCGCGCAATCTCGTCGCGATCAGCGTGGGGAGGTGTGCTCGTCATCATGGGTGTCACGTAGAACAGGGCGGCCCGATGTTCACCCACACCGATGACATCGAGCAATCCTCGTTCGTTCAACGATGCAACAACTTCGATTTCGTTGGTGATGCGTGAGTGGGCAGCCTCTCCGGAGGCATCCGCCATCTTCGCCACGGCGACGGTTCCCGTTCGGCTGATCGCCTCACAGAACCTGCCGTGGTTGGCAGGACCCAGATCGCGGCCGATTCTCCACTGGCGCCGTCGCGATGGGCTGCTCACGACGTCAACCCGTGAAGTGTCAGTTCGCCCCTCGTGAGGGCACGATCCAAGCCCGCTGAGCGACATCGCAAACGTCTGCGGGCGGATCGCGAGGCGCTTGGTCCCACGATGATGATCGCCATGGCTGCCACAGCCGCAGCTATCAGCAGGAGCGAATTGGTTCTCAACTGTTCCACCAAGACGAACGTCGAGATCGCCTCGACCGCCGCCATGGCGGCGATGATGCAGATCAGTGTCGACTCCGCGATGCGGTGAGCGATCCACGCACCGACAGGTGCTCCGATGGCGACGACGGGAACGGCCGCCAGCCACATCGTTCCGACCGATGAAGGTGTTGACGTGTCGAACAGTGAACCGCCGACCAGGCCCAGCGTGAGCAGGCCAACGGTCGAGAGCGCGGCCATCGCCGCTACCGACGTAGCCACACCAATCCTCGGTGACAGTCCTGCCGCTACGACCATTCCCAGGTACAGGACCACGTCGGTGCCGCTACCCACGAGAGCGGCCGCAACACCTCCGATGTATCCGATGGCGACCAGGGGGATTGGGCCGAGGCCGGCCGAGATGTAGGACTCTCGCACCGGAAGCCGCCGGCCCACGACCATGCCCATGGCCATGAACGCAACCAACCCGGTGAACCCGACCTTCACCCAAGCATCGCTCAGAGGTGAGAGGGCCTCGAGGGTGAGTCCGGTGGCAAACCCGACCATCGAAGCGGGGATGACCCTGGTCAGAGCCCGCCATTCGATGCGGCGGCGAAGTGCAACCATCGTCAGGGTGGCGCTACCCATACCGACCGCCTGGATACACAGCGAGAATGTGCGGGCATCGGCCACGCTGACGTCGAGACCCTTCGTGAGAACCGGAAAAGCGACGGCACCCCCTCCCTGTGGAGTGCTTCCTGCTACGAGCGATCCGGCGACCATGGTGATTGCCGCTGTCAAGCCGTCGGCAACCACCGGCCACGAGCCGGTAAGCGTTGTTGCCGTCGCCCAGATGAGGACGATCCCGGCAGGGATTGTCAGGGCAACGGCTTGGCGTCGGGCTGTCCGCGTGTTGTGCCTTTGGGCCGACGACACGAGGAACCCGTCGATCTGCGAACGCTCGAGCGGCGCCGGGCTCACAACAACCGACCGCCCCGATAGCGCCACCGCAAAGCCACGACCCTCATCGGGCCGCTGGCGAACAGCCAGATCAAGAGCCAGGTCGTCCCGAACACCACGACGAACATCGGGACTGTCATGGATGGTACGAGGGTCGAACGCCGTGCCGCTGTGTTCAGTGCGAACCAGACTGCGGTGCCCTCGGTCAGTCCCACAGCGAGGGCCAGGCCGGTCGGCCAGTCCTTCTCCCAGCGGTACTGCTGAGCCGCGTGGTACACGAGCTCCCACACCACGCCCAGGAGCATGGTGATGATCAGCGCGGCCACACCGGCCCTGAGCCGATCCGTGTACGACGGCGATGCCGAACCGCCCAGCAGGGCGGCGACCAGCACGACCCATGCCAGTCCGATGGTCGAGAGCAACAGCAGACGGGTCTGGATTCGGCCTGCGAGCGTCGGAGTCATGCTGCCCTCCGATTGCGGGGTGGCCTTCCGAGAGCCCAGCGGGTCCAGCCCGATGCGTTGCGCCCTGGACTCAGGGCACGACACAGGCCGTCGTTCGACATCTGATCGGTTATCCGGAGGGCGGCATATTGGAGTCCGAGGAACGAGTCGACACCTGCGTAGTGGCCCCCGAGGGTCATGGCCCCCGATGCGTACATCTTGCCCTCGCCCGACCTGGTTCCTCTGACCTCGAAGTCGGGATCGACGTCGAGGCGCCCCTTCGAGTTCTGACCTGCACCGCAGTGGGTCAGCAGATCTGCGAGCAGGCGATGCTGGGTCATCTCGGCCAACAGTCCGGTCGCATCGACGATGTGGTTTGCCTCGACGATCGCCGAGCCACCGTCGGAGGGGTCGAGTACGATCCGAAGCCCTGATCCGGTCGGCTCGATGTCGGTGACCCGACCGATCCTCTGGAGGTACACACCTGCTTCTCTGGCCTCGGCCAGCTGACGCTGCCAGGCCTTGCGCGGTGCTGTGTTCGTTCCACCCATGCGGTTGATCAGATCTGCCCGTTCGGAACTCTCGAGGCCTTCGAGATGTTCGCGGAGCTGGCCCGACCATGCGGCTTTGGGGAAGTTGAATGGTTGGTAGGCGAATCCGCCGCCGCCCTGGCGTCTGAACCTTGGACTATCGCCCTGAGGGCCGTCGACATAGTGGCGAAAGAGATGGACGATACGTGTGTTGGTACCGAGGGTTCTTCGGTCGTCGAGCAAGCGCTGCAGAACGCGTGAGGCGACGATCCCACTTCCCCGGATGACGATCGTCGAGCTGCGATGAGAAAGCTCGTCGTAGACGTGATCGTGGGGTTCGTATGCGTTGGAGACCCGATGGGAATGATCCGGGTACCGCTTCCGGAACGAAGCCAGGTCCGGGAGTAGTGCCAGACCCGGATACCCGACGGCCACGTGGACCGTTCGGCACCTGAAGGCGATTCGTTCGATTTGCCGCCGACCGTCGACGGCCAGACCCTTCTCGACGGTGAAGAGCACGAAGTAGCCACCATCGCGGTCTGGTCTGATCGTGCGGACCCAGCCCTTGTGGAACATCGAGCTCCAGCCGATGCGGTCACATTCGCGATCCACTCCCGCGTAAACCTGGCCTGCCCGCGGCGTGAAGTACTCGGTGAGGATCGGTTCGGTGGCGACCTTCATCAGAGGTGTGAGGGAGCGATCGTGCCAGGCCTCACGAAGTGCGTAGCTGGGAAAACCCCAGATGTTGTCGATCGTCGAGCCGGAGTCCGAACGAAGGCGTTCGTTGTCGGGGATCTGTGAGTTCGAAGCGAGGCGACGGTACGTGTCGGAAGGATCCGAACATGGGCCCAGAACGACGATCTCCGACGCCGGTACACCGGCAACTCGAAGGTGATCGGCGAGAGCGAACGATCCCAGCCCACCCCCGACGGTGACCAACGGTGCGTCGATGACTCGGATGCCCAGGTCGAGCAGGTCGTCGCGTTTCCACTTGTCTTGTATGAGGAGCTGATCCAGCATCGATTTCTGTGAGGTTCTCACGGTGCTCATGGGTTCGACCTCGCCCTCGACCCTGCTTGTCTTCCGCCACCGGAACGGGCACCATCTCGTTCGTGACCGCCGCCGTCGTTCGAGAGTGACGTTTGCGCCGGTGGAGAGCCTCCGCCACCGTTTGTGTTCCCACCGGTTCCGTCGCCAACGTCGGGGTCAGCGATGGTGGAAGGGACCACCATCTGCACCTCGAGGGGTGTTTGATCGAGCGTTGTTTCCTGGGCAAGAGTGGCGGTGACACCCTCGTCGCCGGACACCAGATATGCGGCTGTGCCGAATCCGCACGCGATGATCAGCGCAGCCGCCACACCCACAGAGCGACGTGGTCCCGATCCACGTTCTGGTGTGGACGTCTCTCCCGCCACGGGAGGTGGCCTGAAGTTCACGACACTTGTGTGTTGTCTCGGATTGCTGGTAGTGGGGCGGGTTCGGAACTCGATTGGGTCATGACCCAGGGCAACCCTCGCCTGGTTCAGAGCTTCCGCGAAGCCCAGAGCCGAGCCGTGTCGCAGATCGGGATCCTTCGCCAGGGCGGTTTCGAGGACGCCTGTCACCTCGTCGGGCACCGTGTGGGAACCCAGGTCGGGAAATGGTTCTGTGGCGATTCGGTGGATGACGGCCAGCGGGGGCTCACCATCTCGCGGGGCGTACGGCTCTGTGCCCGTCATCATCGTGTAGAGGGTCGATGCGAGGCCGTACGTATCTCGCGATGCAGTCGATGGATCGTTTCCGAACGTCTCGGGAGCAGCGTGGGCGAAGCTGGCGACCAGATCGCCGGTAGCTGTTCGATGTCGTGACGCCAGTAGTGCGACGCCGAAATCGGCCAGTTTCCAGTCGCCGTAATCTGCGCAGAGGATGTTCTCGGGCTTCACGTCCCTGTGTAGAACACCTGCGGAATGGGCTGCGTGCAGAGCGCTGGCCAAACAGATGGCGATCGAGGTGGCGGAGTCCCAGTCCATGGGTGCCTCAGCGATGCGCTCGGCGAGTGACCCACCGGCGCAGTACTCCATGACCAGATAGGGGCGCCCGTCAGCACTGCGCCCCGAATCGTGCAGCGTCACGATGTTCGGATGGTCCGACAAGGCCCCGAGGGCGGCCCGTTCGCGTTCGAACCGAGCTCCGGCTTCTGGGTGTGTCGGGCCATGATCGAGGACCTTCACCACAACCTGGCGGGAATGGTGGCGATCGAATGCTCTGTAGACGGCTCCGAAGCCGCCCCGGCCGATCAGCTCGAGGCGGTCGAGACCGGCCTCAGGTGGTAGTTCGGGTGGCATGGCGACCTCTGTTTACGGACTCGTCTGGTTGGATGTCCGTCACGTTTAGGTGGCTCGGTGAGAATCTGATGAGAGACTCCTGAGATCTGGCTAAGAATCGGGCTGGGCCCGTGCAGGTCTTCAGTGATGTGCGGGTTTCACCCGGGACTGGCTCTCGATCAGGGCGATCGCTCTACGATGTGAGACTCGGCCTATTCACCATCGACGATGTTCATGACGTCGAGGCCGGTCTTGCCCTGTCCAGGGGTCTCGATTTCGACGACCGGGTCGTCGACGTCGTCGTATTCGAGGCGCAGGGCTCGACTCATCGTCGCGTGCATGATGTAGGTGGCGGTCACGTATGTGAACTCGAGAATTTCGCGGTCGTCGAGGTGTTCGCGCATGACGTCGAAGACGGCTTCTGGTACGCGACCGTGAGACAGTGCGAGAGCGTCGGTGTAGGCCAGAAGTGCTCGCTCGAGTGGGCTGAAACACTCGACAACTTGCCAGTGAGGTACCGAATCGATCTCGTCGTTTGACCAGCCGACGTCCCTGGCCGCCTTGCAGTGCTGTGAGAACACGAAGCGGCTGCCCACGACCCATCCGGCTCGGAGCTGGCCCAGCTCGCGGAGCTTTGGATCGAGCACGCGGTCGGGGCTGCGATAGAACTGGAAACCCGCAGTGGTGTGATCGAAAGCATCGGGCACCAGGGCGAACACGGTCCACCAGTTCCCTGGTGTGCCCGTGGCCGTGCCCGGTTCCGATACCGGATCTCGATCGTCGAACAGCGACCGGTAGATCGCCTTGGCGAAGTTGTGTGCTTCGGCACGTGGTACTTGACCGAGACGGGGCACTTGTCATTCTCCAGGCTTGTTGATGGCTTCCCAGATCGCGAGGGGGCTCGTCGGCATGTCGATGTGTTGCACGCCGAGGTGTGACACCGCATCGACGACGGCGTTGTGAATCGCCGGGGTCGAACCGATGGTGCCGGACTCGCCGATGCCCTTTGCTCCCAGCGGATTGAGGGGTGACGGGGTCTCGGTGTTCGATGTCTCGAAGCTGGGGAATTCGGCGGCACTGGGCATCAGGTAGTCCATCAGCGATGCCGTTACGGGGTTGCCGTCCTCGTCGTAGCGGACCCATTCGAACAACGACTGGGCGGCTCCCTGGGCGATGCCGCCATGCTGCTGGCCGGTGACCAGCAAGGGGTTGAGAATGGTTCCGCAGTCGTCGACTGCGACGTGGCGGAGCATCTCGATCCCCCCGGTCTCGGTGTCGACCTCGACGACCGACACGTGGGCGCCGAATGGGAAGGTCGATCCGGTGCCGTCGAACATGAGCTCGTGGGCCAGGCCCGCCTCCATGTCCTCTGGGCGCTTCGAGTTGTCGTCGGAGGCGGCTTTCAGCTCGGCCCACGACAGGGTGGTGGCCGGAACGCCTACTACCTGTAGACCTCCGTCGCCCACCACGATGTCTGCTTCATCGGCTTCGAGGAGGTGTGATGCGAGTTGTTTTGCCTTGTCGAGAACCTCGTCGCTGGCGACCTTGACTGCGGAACCCGCCGTCTGCAGCGACCGCGACGCCATGGTTCCTTGGCCGCTGGGGATGGTGTTGGTGTCGGACTGGATGAGGGTGATCTTGTCCATCGCAATGCCGAGGGCATCGGACACGATCATCGAGAAGGCCGTGTCGTGCCCCTGGCCGTGAGCCGATGTCCCGACGTACATCGTGGCCGAGCCGTCGTCGTTGACCTCGACCTTGCCCCATTCGGTGTGCAAACCAAACAGGGCTGTTATCTCGACATAGGCCGACACGCCGATGCCCAACAACTTGGTGTCGCCCGCCTCCCGGCGGCGGGCCTGTTCGGCTCGCAGGTCCGAGTAGCCCGAGGCCTCGAGGGCGGCATCGAGAGCAAGCTCGTACTCGCCCGAATCGTAGGCCGCGCCGGTTCTGGTCGTGAGAGGGAACGCTTCTGGCGGGATGAAGTTGACCCTTCTGACCTCGGCGGGGTCCATGCCGATGGCGCCGGCAGCCACATCGAGGATGCGCTCGACCATCTGGGTGGCTTCGGGCCGCCCGGCCCCCCGGTAGGCAGCGATGCTCGTGGTGTTGGTGCTGACGCACCGAGCACGAAACGCGATGGTGGGGATGTCGTAGACCGCCTGGGCCATCATCTGGGTAGCGGTCGGAAGGACCGTGCCCACCGCCGGGTAGGCGCCGGTGTGGGCGAGGACGTCGGCCCTCATGCCAACGATCTTCCCGTCTCGATTGATGCCCATCTCTACCCGGGACACAAACCCGCGGCCCTGGGTGAGCGCGACCATGTCCTCGGATCGGGTGCTCGCCCACTTGACCGGTCGCCCGAGGTCGGCCGCGAGCCTGGTGACGAGACCAAATTCGGGGTAGTAGCCCGACTTGTTTCCGAAGCCGCCGCCAACCCAGGGGGCCACGACCCTGAGCCTTTCTGCTTCGACACCACCCATGGGGGCGATCATGTCCTTGATCGCTATTGCATTCTGGGACGGCACCCAAACGGTCATGTTCTCACCGTCGGGCACGGCCACACAGCCGTTGGTCTCGAGGGGAACCCCGGCGAGGCGCTGGCTGGTGATGCGTTCGCCGACGACGACATCGGCCCCGGCGAGAGGATCGGTATCCCATTGGTGGGTTGTCTCGAAGACGACGTTTGAGTCGGTGTGTTCCCACACCAGGGGTGATCCGTCCTCGGCTGCGGTTTCGAGGTCTGTCACCGGATCGAGAGGTTTGTAGTCGACGATGACGGCTTCGGCAGCGTCGCGCGCAGCACTCTGCGAAGTGGCGACAACGATGGCGACGATGTCTCCGACGAATCGGACCCGCCCCTTGGCGAGGTGAGGTCTGGCCGTGCCGGGGTCGGTGAACAGTGCCGGGCTGTCGGGCATCTCGAGAGTTTCGGATGTGTGGACGGCGACGACTCCGGGCATCGATCGGGCGTCGCTCGTGTCGAGTTCGACGATGTCGGCGTGGGCGATGGTCGAACGCACGAGCACTGCGTGGAGCAGGCCTTCTATCTCCAGGTCGTCGTAGAAACGATTTGTTCCTCGGAGCAAGCCCGGGTCCTCCTTGCGCAGTACTGCGTTTCCGAGAATCGAACCCGACATCGACATTGTGCCTCCGAATCTGGTTTGGGTCCGGGCCGACGATGCAGCCACACGTCCGATCACGGTAGCTGAGACACACCGCTCCAATTGCTTTCAGACTCGAGATAAGCAGTGTCAGTAGTTTTCAGTATCTAATAGATAATATCATGCTCTATGGATGAATATCTCCGTGTGGCAGCAGAGCTCGACCGTGCAGCGGAACTGATGACTTCGGTCGCTCGGGTTCTTGTGTGGTTCGACGCTTGTGGACACGTCTGGAAAGGGCCCAGGTATGAGGCCACGCGTTCGGTGGCCGCTTCGCTCAGGGGCGCCGTGTTCGTCGCACGCAACGAGCTTCTGGCAGAGGCTGGCGCCCAGCGTGTCGCAGCGAGTCGAGCGATGATCGCAACTCCCGTCGAACGTGTGACCCATGGACGCTTTCGGTGACCGATGTACTCGGCAGCCTGGCTGGAATCGGATCTCAGCGAGATCGGCTGAGATCGATGGCAAGGGCTGTGGCAGACGAAGCCCTCCGTATCCGCCGGCATTCGGGACTCGTTTCCTCGTCGATGTCGGCCGATTGTGCCGGGCGCGTGGCATCGATTGGTCTTCGAATCGACGAGCTCGCAGGCGAACTCGCACGCCAGATAGATGCCTATGTCTTTGCCGATCGAGAGGCGGCCTCTGGAGGGGTGAGTGCTCTGAGAACAGGCCCTCGGGCCTCGCGAGAGTCGGAGTTGTCGAGCGAGTTGAGTCGGTTGAGAGGTCTTGCCGCGGCCGCGATCTCAGCAGAGGTGAGACGTCTGCGTCTGGCGGAGGCCGAAGTCCCCGGATACCTCGTCGGGTTGCTGGAACCCGATCGCCAGATCATCATGTACGACCCGATCGGCGAGGGGCGCGTGGTCGAGGTATTCGGAGACCTCTCGAGTGCTTCGCGCGTGGCGGTGGTCGTCGGCGGGATGGGCAGCAGTGCGGCAAATTTCGACGCGAACACGTCGATGCGCGCACACAACCTTCACGAGGTACCCACGGGTTCGGGGGACGGGACAGCGACGGTGGCGTGGAACGGATACGACGCTCCCGATCAGGTGTCGCTCACGTCGTTCGACTGGTTCGAGGTTGTCTCGGACAACCATGCGCGCGAAGGCGCCGAGCAACTGGGTGAGTTCCTCGATCTGCTCGATGTCACCGGCGAGATGCAGATGACACTCATCGGACACAGCTACGGGTCGTTGCTGGTGGCCGAGGCGGCCAGGGGAAGGGGTGACATCGACGAGATCATCGTCATGGGCAGCCCTGGGGTCGGCGATCTCGGCCGTGTTGATGTCGGCCCTGGTGTGGGGCTCTGGACGATGGGAGCTTCCCGGGACCCGATCGACGATCTGGGCTGGTTCGGCGACGACCCGAACGACCCCGCCAGCGGGTGGACTCGCCTCGATACGGGTGACGATGTTGGACACGGCTCGTACCTCATGGCCGGAACAGCGTCGCTGATGCAGGCGGGATTGGTTGTCGCCGGCCGAGGGGACGAGGCCGTCGTTCGCGAACCCTCGCTGTTCGACCGGGTTGTGCCCGACTTCGACGACGTGGGCGATGCAGCCACCAGCGTGGTGGTCGAGGGCGTCGTCGCCGGTGTGAACCTGGTCGGGGTGTTCGACGATCTCTCGTTTCCAGACCCTGAGAACGCCATCGATCTCTGGCAGAACCCCTTCCTGATCCCGATTGTGGCTCCCCTCGACAGCCTCTTTGACATGCCCATAGGGTTCATGAAATGAGCGGCCAAACAGACGACCCGATCAACCTGACGGTCTGGTCCGACTATCTCTGACCTTGGTGCCTGGTCGGGACCGTGCGTCTCGCGAAGCTCGCCGAGATCGAAGGTCAGACGATTGTTATCGAGTGGCGCAGCTTCTTGCTGCGCCCCGAGCCAGAAGAGCGGTCGATGGAATCGTTCACGAGATACACCCATTCATGGGAACGTCCCGCCGAGCTCGAGCCCAGTGCCGGCTTCGTGGTTCCGTGGAGTGGAGAACACGAGCCGCCGAGCCATTCGTTGCCGGCCGCGATAGCAAGCCGTGTCGCCGCCACATTTGGCGGGCCGTGGGCGGCCTACCACGGTGCCCTCCTGCACGCCTACTTCGTCGAGCACCGAACGATCTCGAACTTCGATGTTCTCATCGATCTGGCCGGGCGGGTCGGTATCGACCCTCACGAGTTCGCCGAGCGTTTTCACTCCGGAGCGAACGACTACGCCCGCCAGTCGATCGATGACCACAACACGGCCGTCGAGGCGGGTATTGGCGGAGTGCCTGCGGTTGTGGTCGACGGGCGTTATCTGGTGTCGGGCGCCGTCGATGTCGAGGAGTATCAGAACGTGCTCGAACGTGTGAGGGCCGAGCGCGCTGCCTCGGGGTGAGCTTCGTGCCCTGGTGTGGGGCGTCTCGACCGCTCGAATCTCGACCCGGTGTTGTGATGTCACGACAAGATGATCAGAGCGGCGGGCGGCCGAGCTGTTGGGCGTAGTCACCGATTCGCTTCTTCGGGCGGTGTTGGCCACACTCGACGGGTGATCTCACCGCGAGTGCGCCTCGCCGCAATCGTGCGCAGTGACGACGGACGTATCTATGAAGGCTGGCTGGTCGTGGCTGCCGCCGCCTGTGTTGTGTCGCTGATCGCCGGCTTCTTCTTCTATGGTCTGGGCACTTTCTTCACCGAGTTCCAGGAGGAGTTCGCCTGGTCGGCTGCGGCTACGTCGGTCGGGTTCTCGTTGCGCAGCGAGGTGGGCGGAATCGCTGCGCCGCTGGTGGGCTGGGCTCTCGATCGATATCCGCCCAGGCACCTGCTCAGAATCGGTCTGGTCACATCGGCTGTCGGATGTTTGAGCCTGTCCTACATCTCGCGCCTATGGCACTTCTATGCAGCGATGTTGTTGATAGCCCTCGGCAACACGGCGTCTGGCGGCCAGGTGGGTCAATACGTCACGGCGACGTGGTTCCGCAAGCGACGAGCCTTCGCCATGTCGGTGATGACCATGGGCGGAGCCCTCGGTGGCACGTTCGCCTTCATCATCGCTCTGGCGATCGACGAATTCGGATGGAGGCCCACCCTTCGCGTGATGGCTGCGATTCTTGTGGTTGTCGCAGCCGTCGTCGGCCACAAGGTGAGACGTCGCCCTGACGTGCATCATCAACCGCTCGATGGTGCGGGGGACCGGGCCACGAGGGCCAGCGATCACGAGATCCCCTTCGGGCCGGCACTCAGATCAAGAGCCTTTCTGGCCATCAATATCGCCACCCTGTTCACCGATTTTGTGCGTGTGGGGTTCGTCGTACACGTGGCCGCTTTCGTCGAGAGCGATCTCGGAGCCGGAAAGGGGCTGGCGGGTGCCGTCCTGCTCATCTTCTCGATCACGTCTGCACCAGGCCGTCTTGTCGTCGGGATACTCGGTGACCGATTCCAGTTGCGAGTGGTGTTTGCCCTGACCATGGTTCCGTTCATCGTCGGGTTCGCGATCATGGCCGTGGCCTCGTCACCGTGGCATGCGATCGTGGCAGTGGTGGTGGTGTCTCCGGGGTTCGGAGGGTCCATACCGCTGAGGCCGGCGATCTATGCCGACTACTTCGGAATCAACACCCTCGGTCGCATCATGGGACTCGGTCGTCTCGTGTCCACGACGGGTGGTGCCTTGGGAGCGTTTGTACTCGGACGTATGGTCGATCTCGGCGACGGTGACTATTCCGCGGGCTGGTGGCTGGCCATGGGAGTGGCCATGATCACGGTGCCACTCGCCCTGCTGGCCAAGCCCCCCATCGACCTGCAGCGCACCCACGCCGCTCGTTGATCACCGCTACTGTTTCGCCGTGGCCCACACGACGAGCTTCAGAGTCCGCTTTTCCGAGATCGACCCCTACAGGCACGTCAACCACGCGGTGTATGTGTCGTGGCTCGAGGCGGGCCGCGTCGAAGCCCTCGAGGATGTGGGTATGGGCCTCGACCTCCTTCAACGCGACGGCATCCAGGTCGTCATCACATCGATCGAGGTCAGGTTCAAGAAGCCGGCCGTCGCGGGCGACGTGGTCACGATCGAGACCGAGGTCGCATCGGTCAGGCGAGCATCGTCACAATGGCGCCAGAGGGTCATGCGCGGTGACGAGGAGCTGATCGTGGCCGATGTCCACATCGCGGTCTGCGACGACACAGGCAAGCCGATGCGCCCGCCGGCCGGTTTCATGGATCGCCTCACCACCCTCGGCGACCAGATCCCGGTTGGTTCTGTAGCTCCGGGGCTCGAGTAGCTTCTCGCCGGTGCCTGGGGTGCATGTGAAAGGCATCCGGGTACCGCCCCGCCCCGATCCGGTCGTCGCTTGCTCCTCCCCGCAACGCGGCTCCTCAGACGATGTTGCGGCGGTGGGCCCATTCGCTCAGTTCGTGGCGGTTCGACAGCTGAAGCTTGCGAAGAACCGCCGACGCGTGAGTCTCGACCGTCTTGACCGAGATCGAGAGCCGTCGGGCGATTTCTTTGTAGGCGTAACCTCTCGCCAGCAGGCGGAGAACCTCACGTTCGCGGTTGGTGAGCTGATCGAGGTCAGGGTCGTCGGGAGCCGGCAGGTTGTTGGCGAAGGCATCGAGCACAAATCCGGCCAGCCGCGGCGAGAAGACAGCATCACCGCCCGCCACACGCTGGACAGCGGCGATCAGGTCGTCGGAGGCGATGCTCTTGGTGACATACCCCCTGGCCCCGGCCCTGATGACTGCGATGACATCGTCAGCGGCGTCGGAAACGGACAAGGCCAGAAACTTCGTCTCGACCATCCGACCGTTCACACCTTCGATGACTGCGGGACCGTCGCCGCCAGGAAGGTGGACATCGAGCAGTACTACGTCTGGATGTTGCTCACAGATCACATCGATCGCGGTTTCGACATCGGCGGCCTCGCCGACGACCTCACATGCTGACGAGATCGTTGTCTTGACGCCAGAACGGACGAGCTCGTGATCATCGACGACGACAACTCGTGGCCTGCTCATCGGGTTCCGCCTTCCTCGACGCGCGTCGATTCTTGTGACGAGAGTGGCATTTCGAGTTCCACCTCGGTCCCCTCTCCGGGATTCGACTGGATGACCGCCGATCCTCCCAGACGTTTCATACGTCCCATGATCGATTCGGTCACGCCGCGCCTGTCGGTTTCGATGGCGTCGGGATCAAATCCGACGCCCGTGTCACGAACATAGATCTCGACCGATCCCGCTGCGACTTCGGCGAACACGTCGATTCGTGCCGCCTTGCTGTGGCGAGCCGCATTCAGCATCGCCTCGCGAGCTGCCAGCAGCAGTGATCTGACGCGTTCGTCGGCTGTGGCATCGCCGACCACGACAACGTCGATGGGTGTGCCGTGATCGTCCTCGACCTCGGCGGCGGCCGTCTCGAGTCCTTCCCGCAGGCGCTCGCTGTGGCCGAGGCGCCCGTCGCCGTGAAGCCATGAGCGCAGCTCGCGTTCCTGGCGTCTGGCCAGCTGGACCATCCTGGCAGGGTCGTCGTCGCTCCTCTGGATGAGAGAGAGGGTCTGCAATACCGAATCGTGCAATTGGGCGGCCAGTTCCGCCCGCTCTTCTGACCTGATGCGTCGGCGCTTCTCCTGGACGAGATCTCCGGTCACCGAGCCGATCCATGGACCCAGCACGAGGGCAATTCCGGCGATGATGGCCAGGGCTGCGAGAACGAGCTCGTTGATCTCGCCGATATCGAAATTGAAGGCCAGCAGGGCGACAAATCCGCCGACCGTCAAGCCCAACCCGATGAGTACTCGTGCTGCCATCAACCGGGCTGAAGGTCTCCCAGAATCGGGGGACAAGCCGAGGTCCTTGAGCTGGAGTTGCCCCTGCTCGACGGCGATGACGAACCCAACCGCCAGAACGGCAAGGGGCCAAGCGACCGAATCGACGAACAAGGGCCAGAAGGCACGGGCCGCGAACATGAGCCCGAACGAGACCAGACCAACCCCGAAGAGGCGTTCGCCTGCCCTGTCGGGTTCTACGTCCTGCTGGGTCCCCGTGACCGGATCTGTGGCGAGCGAATAGAGATAGGCGGCCAGGTAGAGGGCGATCCCGAAGCCGCCGGCAATCCCCAACGTCACGAATGCCACTCTGATGACCAGGGCGTCGACGCCACAGAGGTCGGCGAGCCCGGCCGAGGTACCGGTCAGGACGCGATCGTCGGAGCGGCGCGCCAATGCCGGTACCAATAGCCGCAGTCTGTTCGTGTCTGTCATCTGATCAGCTCCACCTCTGAATGATCGCGTAGTCGAGTGCCGTGCACATCAGGGATCGACCCTCAACGAACCCTGAGCTCCGGCGTCGGTATCAGGGGTCACTCAGGGACGTCCCCGATTGGCACCGGTGCTCTCATTTCAGATGATGAACCCATGATCGACCACGATATGGACATGACAAACCCGGGCACCGGCAACCGCCGGCTTCAGCGAAGCAACGACGAGAGGATCGCAGGGGTCTGCGGCGGTATCGCCGAGTACTTCAACCTCGACCCCACGATCGTACGTATCGCGTTCGTCGTGTTGGCCCTGATCGGATTCGGCGCCGGCATCGTCGCCTACGGCGTGATGTGGTTGGTGATGCCCGATGCAGACAACAACACGGCTCTCGATTCGGTGACGGAAGTCGTCAGGAACGGGACCGACAAGGGCAAGATCGCTGCGATCGTCATCGTTGGGCTGCTGCTGGTGGTGATCTCCGACGGATGGGTCGAACTGCGTGGTGGCCTGCTGCTACCCCTGGTTCTGGTAGGTGGCGGGATAGCGCTGATAGTCGGTCGCAATAGGGAGCCAAAGGGCGCGACTTCGAACCACGAGGGGGTGGCCGAGCCGGGTGACGACAAATCGGGCACCGTGCCGGTGCACCCACCCTCGTCATCACCTCCGATCGACACCGACGTCGTAGCCGTCACACCCGCACCGGTCGACAACTACTCAGGCACTGTGCCACCACCTCCGACCTTCGCTTCGGTGCCCGGAAGACCCCAGAAGCCGAGGACGCCACGTACCCCGAGTGTCATCACCCCGGTTGTCCTGAGCCTGATGATCCTGGCCGGTGGCGTGATACTTGTGCTGGACAGGGCAGGGGCCTTCGATGCCTCGCTCGTGATGGTCGGGGCGACCTGGTTGTTGCTCATCGGTGCCGGCCTACTCGTGTCGACGGTCAGAGGAAGGGCCACCGGGCTCATCTTCATCGGGCTCACAGTGGTGGTTCTGACCATCGCTGCGAGGTGGGTCGACCCGATCCTCGACGATGGAACCGGAGAGGTTCGCTACTCGATCACCACTGTCGAGGAGCTCGAAACCGAGTATCGCCTCGGGGCCGGCGAGCTCAGGGTCGACCTGTCCGACATCGACATGGTGGGCCAGTCGCGGTCGGTTGAGGTCCATCTCGGCATCGGCGAACTCAAGGTGTTCGTTCCGGCCGGAATCGACATCGAGCTCGATGTCGACAACGAGATCGGAAACGTCGACTACACAGATCGCACGGACCGTGGATCCGACATCAATCGTGCGGGACTCGACAACTCGATAGACCTGACCCTCGTCGGCAACGATCCCTCGAGCACCGGCTCGTTGGATCTGAACATCTCGTCCGGTATCGGAAACCTGGAGGTCATCCGTGTCCCGTGAACTGCTTCCATCCCATCGGTTGTCCTTCGTGCCCCTTGTGTTCGGGCTCGGATTTGTGGCGCTGGGCGTTGCGATGTTGACCGACACATCACTCGAGCAGACCGAAGCCTGGCTGTGGGCCGCGGCATTTGTTGTGGTCGGAGTGGCGGGCCTGTTTGCGGTCTATGACCGTGTCAGGTCCCGCGACGATCAGGAGGAAGTCTGATCGAGATGAACCGTTGTCTGCGGGAACGGGATCTCGATGTCTTCGGAATCGAATCGGTCCTTGATCCGACGCCTGAGCAGACGGCCCACGGCCCACTGCTCGCTCGGGTCGGTCTTGACGGCCAGGCGGATGCTCACCGCCGAGTCGCCGAGATCCTGGACTCCCCAGACCTCGGGCTCCTCCAGCACCGTAGCGGCCTCTATCTGTTCGGCCCAGAGTTCGTCGGCGACCTCCTTCATGATCGCCGAGGCCCGGCCGAGGTCGGTGTCGTACGACACGCCGATATCAAGAATGGTGCGAGCCCAGACCTGAGACATGTTGCCGACCCGGGTGATCTCGCCATTCGGTACGACCCAGAGCACCCCGCCGACGTCCCGCAGCCGTGTTGTGCGCAAGGTGACAGCCTCGATCGTTCCCGTGGCCGGTCCGACATCGACGACGTCGCCGACACCATATTGGTCCTCGATGACGATGAAGATGCCCGCCAGGAAGTCGCGCACGAGCGATTGGGCTCCGAACCCGATGGCGATCCCTGCAATGCCGGCGCCTGCGACAAGGGGGCCGAGGCTGATGCCGAACTCGCCGAGCGAGATGAGGAACGCGAGGATCCAGATGATCGACGAGCTGACGCTCTTCAGGACGGCTCCGAGGGTCGTCGCGCGCTGAGCCGAACGCTCCCTCGCTACCGCCATGGACTCGAGCCTGCGCCTGGCTTTTTCGGCGAGTAGCTCGGTAGGCCCGTACCGTGCTTCTGTGGCCCTGGTAGCGCCCCCGTTGCCCAGCTCCGTCCGTTCCGCTATCAGACGGTTGATGAAGCGATCGATCGAGCGTCGAACGAGCCGGGTCAAGAGCCAGGCGATGAGGATCACGATGAGGACTGTCGCGGGTTTCTCGATCGTCCATTCGGCGAGACGTGCCAGGTTGTCGGACCCGGTCCAACCGTGAAAGGCATCACAAACCAGACCTGGATCTGGTCCGCACGCGTCTTCTAGGTCTGCAAGCAGTTCAGGAGCCATGGGGGCGATGTTCTCACAGCTGGGCCGCCTCAGACCGCTTCTACCATGTGTCCATCGCTTCAGTCGTCGCTGTCGGGCATGTGGTGGATCGGCGAGTGTGGTTCGATGCGGCCGTGGGCTCGCTCGTATGGCCAGAAGTACCTGGCTCGCCTAGGGTGAGGCGTCCATCCACGGTGGAACCGATTTCCGAGATGAGCTTCCCGCCTCCCGAAGACAGACGTTCGCATGCTGTTGTGTGGGCCCGCGCCATCCCCTGGCTGATCGCCGGCTCCATCGCGATTGCAACGATCGCCGCATTTGTTGTCGTCAGTCGCTCCGTCGGCAGCGCGCGCGACAGCGCCACAGAGTCTGCAGAGGTGCTGTTCACCAACGTCGTCAGAGACACCGAGTCCCGGATCGCGCTGGAACAGTCGAAGCTCCTGTTCCTTCTCAAGGGAGCATCGTCGTGGGCGGCTGGCGGCGAGTCTGCCACGAGCGAGCAGCTCGCCGACTACATGCAGAATCAGGGGGCTTCCGATCGTGTCCCCGCTCTGACCTGGGTTGCGTTGACCCACCTGTCTGGCGGCGATCTGATCGTTACCGCTGCATCGACCGGAGCTGGCGAGGTGAACGAAGGCCTTCTCGGCACCAACCTGGCCGCTGATTCGCGGGTCGCCGATGCAGTCTCCGCACTCGATGGTTCCGATGTCTGTGTGATGTCCATCTATGGAGCCGTAGGCGAGGAGAACGTCCTACTTCTCTCGAAGGTGCCTGGTGGCCACAGCACCTACCTCACATTTGGTTTCGTCGGATCCGTGTTCCTCAGCCCCGCGCTAGCCCACGATGGGGTTGCGAGTGCGCTTGCTCCACCGGGCGGCGAGTTCGTCGTGGTCCGTCGCGGCATCGACGTACCCGACTCGCTTCCCGATCCGACGGGCCAGGTCGAGCTCATCGAGGGTGGGTCGACGTTCACGTACTCCTCCGAGCAAGATGTCTTCGGAACCGCATGGACGTTTGCCGTCTCGAGTGGAGATGACTTCCTCGACATCCCTCAATCCTCGGAGCACTGGGCACTTCTCGCAGGCGGAATAGTGCTCACCTGCGCGGTGCTCGGCCTCCTGATCGCACGCCAGCGGCTCGCCGAACACCAGGCGGCTGTCACCGCCCACCTCAGTAGATCGAACCGCAGGTATCTGACCGGCTTTGACAGGGCACCGATCGGTGCCGCAGAACTCGCCGCCGATGGGACCATCGTGAGGGCCAATCCGACGATGGCCATGCAGCTCGGTCGCACCGTCGATTCCCTCGAGGGCCGAAGGCTGATCGATTTGGTGCACCCCGCCGATCTCGACGATCAGGTTCACCGTCTCGAAGAGCTCGTGGGTGGGGGCGCTATCAGCAGCCAGGCAGAGGTTCGGTACCTGCGCTCCGATGGCCAGATCGTATGGATCACCGAGTCGGTTGCTTCCCTCGACCGTTTCGACGACCACGACCGACGTTTCCTGGTTCAGTCGTTCGACACGACTGCACGACGTGTGGCCGAGCTCGAGCTCGAGCACCTCGCATTCAACGATCCGCTCACCGGGTTGCCGAATCGAACCCGCCTTCGCGAACACCTTCAGCTGACCCTCGACCGGAGTCTGGACACCGGCGAGCCCGTCTCGATGCTGTTCATCGATATCGACCGGTTCAAGGTAGTCAACGACAGCCTTGGCCACTCGGCTGGTGACGAGGTCATCGCCACGGTGGCTCGGCGGTTGTCAGAGGTCGTGGACGCACCTCATTTCGTCGCCCGTTTCGGAGGCGACGAGTTTGCCATCGTGTGCATCAGCAACCGCGAGCAAGCCGACAGGTTCGCTGATCGGGTGCTCGAGATCATCCGACGTCCGATCGTGCTTCAAGGCGAGAACATTCACATCACGGCGAGTATCGGTGTCATCACCAGCCTTGACGCAACCGATACCCCAGAGGCCCTGTTGCGCGATGTCGATTCTGCGATGTACGGGGCAAAGGCGGCCGGGCGCAACAAGACGGAGAGATTTGAGGCTTCGATGCGTGCGGCTGCGGTCCAGCGTCTCGATCTCGAGCGTGCGCTCCGCAAGGCGATCGAGCGTGACGAGTTCACCATCCGCTACCAACCCGTCATCGATCTCGAAACGAACGACATCGCCGGCTTCGAAGCACTCTTGCGGTGGGAGCACCCCGAACGGGGCCTGCTCGAACCCAGCGCCTTCCTCGATGTCGCAAGCGAAGCGGGCTTGCTCGACGAGATCGACCGGCTCACCCTACGACGGGCCTGCTCGCAGTTCGACGACTGGTCGCACCTCAGCGATGCGGCGAAGGAGTGGCACCTGGCGGTGAATTGTTCACCGAGCTGGTTCCACGATGCCGTCTTGCAGGAAATCCTGCCTTCGGTTCTGCGAGGTACTTCCTTTGAGGCGAACCGGCTGTGGCTCGAGGTCACCGAGCATGACTTGCTCAGCGATTCCGAGGCCGCGCTCGAATCGTTCGAGGAGCTGCACCGCATGGGTGTCAATGTGGCCATCGACGATTTCGGAACGGGCTTCAGCTCGCTCAGCTACCTGAGCCAGTTCCATGTCGACCGACTGAAGATCGATCGGTCCTTTGTCCAGTCGCTCGATCGCAGTGATGCCGATGAAGCGATTGTCGCAGCCGTGGTCGAACTCGCCGCGGCACTCGGAATTCGCACCGTCGCCGAAGGAACCGAAAATGAGAGCCAACTGAACGCCATTCGCCGCTTGGGTGCCGACTACGCACAGGGTTTCTTGCTCAGCAGACCCCTGTCGGCGGGCGAGGTGGAGAAGGATCTCATCGGCCTCGACTAGAGCGGGTCATTCTGGTTCATCACCACGCGATGTTTCACGCTTCCGGGGGACCGCTCGACGTGTTGCGCCAGACGATGCCGTCGGCGACCAGGCGATCGATGGTGATCTCGTCATACCCGAGGCGTCGCAGGATCTCGTCGGTGTGTTCGCCCAGGGCCGGTGTGGCTCCCGCGGCTTCGTAGTGTGAGCCCGAGAACGACACAGGCGCTGCAGGCATGACGATCTTCCCGAGTGTTGGGTGTTGCCACTCGTGGATGAGTCCAGCAGCACGAGCGTCGGGATCGAACATCGCCTGCTCGACGAACCTGAATGGCGCCGCAGGAATGCCGCGGGCGACCAGACGATCAACAATCTCGTCGGAAGTCAGCGTCGCAAGTGCGCGGGCGAGTGCCGCCCTGGCCTCGTCGAACAACCGCCGGCGGTTGCCCTTCTGTTTCCATTCCGGCTCTGTCCGTGGGTCGCTGACGCCGAACTCGTCGCATAGCTGGGCGGCCATTGTCCCCACGGCACCGATACCGACAACACCGTCGCTGGTCGGGTAGGAGTTGAAGAAGAACGGCTGATCGGCCGCGAGACGTTCACGCAGGTCCCTCGCCGCCGAAAGACCCTCGGTATGCACCAAGTTGTCGATTTCGGTCTTCCAGTCGTCGATGCCTTCGAAGTGATTGGCGGTGCGGTGCTGCAGGACAAGCGCGGCGTGGGCCAACGAGGTCGAGACCCGCTGTCCGGGGTTGCCGAGTGCGACCTGGCGAAGAGCAGCGGCGATCGCGAACGCGAGCAGTACACCGGCCGTGTAGTCACACAAGAATGCTTCGTGGTGTGACGGGAATCCGTCTCGCGCCGCTCCAACGGACATGTTCAGGCCGCTCCACGATTGGGCGATCATGTCGACGCTTGGCCGCGATGCGAGTGGACCGTCGTCTCCGAATCCCGTTATCTCGCCATAGACCAGCCGAGGATTGGACCCGCTGAGTGTCTCGAAGTCGAGACCAAGGCGCGTGGCGGCCCCAGGACGCATATTGGTGATGAGTACGTCGCTGGCCGCGGCGAGTTCGGAGGCGATGTTCTTGCCGACGTCAGATCCGAGATCGATCGGAATGCCCAACTTGCCTCGTGCCTTGACGATGTACTGACGCCCCTCGTCTGGTCCGACTGGGGTGTTGTAGCGGGTGGCGTCGCCGGCGAGCGGCTCTACCTTGACGACCTCAGCGCCTCCATGGGACAACAACTCAGCTGCGTAGGGAGCTGCGACATACTGGCCGATCTCGAGGACCCTGACACCCTCGAACACCCCGATCGCCGTCATCGGCCGATTCGATGGAGGGCGTCGTTGGTCTCCTCGACCAGCCTGCTCATCGTCTCGGCGACCGTCGAGGGTGCATTCAGGTAGCCGACACTCTGGCCTGCCCCCGAGTGCATCAGCGGTCCCACCCCATGACGGTCGATCTGGCCGAGCATGTCGCCGACCAGCACGTCCTGGTAGGGCATCTTCAGTGGGGAGGGGGCTCCTTCGGAGGACCACTCGTCGCTCCACGACGTGCGGATCTGGCGGAACGTCTTGCCGCTGTTCGCCCGGCTGATCACCGTGTCGGCGCTGCCTGCGGCGATCAGCTTGTCGACGACTTTTGGGTCCTTGTGTTCCTCTTCGCATACCAACCACAGGGTTCCGGTCCACACTCCGACGGCTCCCATGGCGAGGGCTGCCGCTATGTGGCGGCCCGTCGCCACCCCACCTGCGGCCACGACGGGAACCTCGCCGCATACATCGACAATCTGAGGCACGAGCGAGAAGGTTCCGACGGGGCCGGTGTGGGCACCGGCGTCGTATCCCTGGGCCACGACGATGTCGGCGCCTGCTTGGAGTGCACGTTCAGCGTGTTTTGGTTGGCCGACGAGGCTGACCAACTTGATGCCTCGTTCCTTTGCCGGTTCGATGACCCAACTGGGCGAGCCGATACCGAGGGCGAGAATCGGGAGGTTCGAATCCAACACCACGTCGACCTGGGCGCGTGCGCTGGCCTCGCTTCTGATGAAACGGGTGCGCATGCCGGGTAGTCCGTCGTCGGGAACTCCGTAGCGTTCGCGAAGATCGGCAACGAACTGTCGGTGTTGTTCGGGAATGGCGGCCTCGACCTCTGCGCGGTTGTCCTTCTCTGGCATTCCGGGAGGGATGACGAGGTCGATTCCGTACGGCAGGTCGCCCAGCTCGAGGTGCATTCGGGTCAGGGCAGCCTCGATCTCCTCGGGGGTCGATCGTGTGCCGCCCCAGATGCCGATGCCACCGGACATGGTCACAGCGATGGCAGCGTCGACCGAATGGGTGAATCCGAAGATGGGGTAGGCGCAACCCAGCTCGTCGCACAGGTGGGTGTGTAGGGCGTTCGCCATGGTTGGGTCCTCAAGGTTGCGGCCGACGGTACCCAATTGTGGGCCGCAGTTCACAGTCGGCAATCGGAGGGTGGTCTCCTCCTTGCCGATGACAGCCCTCCCGGTGTACGCAATGGCTGCATCATGGCGTATTTCGGTGCTACTAACTGCCAGATAAACAATACGTTCGACGAGGGCGCTGATCTTGCTCGACTGGATCGGTACCGATGACATGAACGCAAGCACAACTGGCCTGCCGTAGTCGTGATCGGCCAGAGCCAGGAGCAGCCTTGTGGAGGCAGTGGTTAATGCTCTTGGTGGGAACATCACCATTTGACCGCTCGGTGAACCCTGTGCGGCCGCTGTCAGAGGCTCTCCGGCCAACGATCACCGACATGGTTCGACGAGACGACGACCGTGACCACCGAGCCAGTGACATCGTCGTCGGTTTGTGACAGCACAATCGCTAACACGGTTTCCGTATCGGTCGACGAGGGCTAGGAGAGACTCGAGAAGGATGATCATGGTCGGAAACGCGTTGGTTCGTCGAGGATTTGGCTGGGGTGGAGTACTGGCAGTCTCGTTTGTTGCTGTCGCCGGAGCTTCATCGCGCCCTGTGGCGAATCCCCACATCGAAGGCCAGGTTGCAGGCGTGACCATGGAACGCGCCGACGGTGAGGTATCTGACGATGGAGAGGCGACCTTCCTCGCTTCTGCAAACCCTCCGATCGTCATTGTCGACCCCGGCGGCGTCGGAGATGTGGGGATGCCGGTTCAGTTCCCTGACGATCGGGTGAGCGGTTTCGACATCGACGCCGTATCGATCGTCTACGACGACGTTTCCGATCAGCTGGTGGTCACCATCGGAGTACCTGGAATCGTCGGGGATGCCGATGGCGACGGCGATCCATCGGCAACCGATCCCATCCTGACCGCCATCGGAGGCCTCGACGAGGTCGAATTTGCCGGAGGCGAGCACTTCTCACTACTGATCGACGTCGATCAGGACTCGAACTTCGATGTGATCGCGGGTGTTGCATCGGGTCGTGACCTCACGACCTACTCGGTCTCGACACATCCCGGCGGCGCCTTCAGTTTCTTCCCGTCGTTCGTTGGTGCCTACGGAGACCCGCTGCCACAACACAACGGTGGCACCCCATCGGCCCCGACCGCGTCCTCGTCGAATCTCAGCATTGTCATCACGGACTTCTCCGAACTCGCCGCTTCGCTCGGAATCGACGATGACAGCCTCGATTTTGGCATCAATGTCCACACCGGCTCTGCTTCAGATGCCGGCATTGGGGAGGACTTCATTCCGTCACAGGGTGGTGCCGTCCAAACCGAACTCGATGCCCGAATTGGTGATCTCGCCTGGATCGATGCCGACCTCGACGGCCAGCAGGACGCTTCGGAAGACCCTGCTCCAGGCGTGACGGTGGACCTGATCGACGAGCAGGGCAGTGTTGTCGACTCGACCACAACCGATTTCGCCGGAGAGTATGGGTTCGCGGCCAGACCCGGTGCCTACCAGATCAGGTTCGGCCTTCTCGACGACCATTCCTTCACCGCCAAAGGATCCGGAACACAAACCGATAGTGATGCCGACCTGGTGACCGGATTCACCTCGACCTTCGTCGTCGATCAGGGAGACGAGCGGCTCGATCTGGACGTCGGTCTGATCCATCACGAACCCTCGATCGACATCGAGAAGTCGACGAATGGTGAGGATGCCGACGTCGGGCCGGGACCGACAATTGCAACCGGGGCAGCGGTCACGTTCGGCTACGAGGTCACAAACAACGGCAACATCGACCTGTTCGACGTGGTGGTAGTCGACGATGTTCTTGGTGATATCTGTATGATCTCATCTCTTTTCATCGGTGATTTCCACAGATGTGAAGCCACGTCCACGGCGACTCCGGGCCCGTATTCCAATGTTGGTACCGCCACGGCTACTCCCGAGATCAACGGGCTGGCCCTCGACCCGGTGTCCGATTCCGATGCCAGCCATCACACGGGATCGATCAATCCCGAAATTGACATAGAGAAGTCGACGGATGGTGAGGACGCCGACGTTGCCCCTGGAGCCACGCTTCAGAGCGGTTCGACGGTGGCGTTCGGTTATCTGGTGACCAACACCGGCAACCTGGCTCTGGTGGACATCGATGTCGTCGATGACGATTTCGGGCTGGTGTGCACCATCGAGTATCTGAACCCGGGCGAGCACTCGACCTGCGGCACCACTTCGGTGGTCGAACCGGGGCCGTACGTGAACATCGGCACCGCCACGGGAACGCCGGTGTTTGGCGGGACTCGATACCCAGACGTCGCCGACTCGGATCCGAGCCATCACCAGGGATCGATCGATCCGGCGATCAGCATAGAAAAGGCCACCAACGGCGAGGACGCAGATGTTGCGCCGGGACCGTCCTTGCAGAGCGGCTCGATCGTCACGTTCACATACGTGGTGACCAACACCGGAAACGTCGACCTGATGAACGTTGCCGTCGGTGACGATGTGTTGGGACCGATCTGCACCGTCGACGTGCTCGCCCCCGGTGACCAACACCAGTGTGATGCGACGGCAACGGTGGCGCCAGGACCGTACGCCAACACCGGAAACGTCCTTGGAACCCCTGTTCTGGGCGGGATCGAATACGAGGCGGTCACAGATTCTGATGTGAGCCATCACCAAGGCTCTCTCGATCCGGCAATTCGTGTCGAGAAGGCCACCAACGGTGAAGACGCCGACGCTGCGCCTGGACCCAACCTCGTGGTCGGCGATGCCGTCGTGTGGACCTATACGGTCACCAACGCCGGCAACGTGCCGCTGACCTCGGTCGTCGTGGCCGACGATGCCGAGGGCCACGTCTGCACTATCGAATCACTCGCGCCGGGTGCGGTGGAGCAGTGCCAGATCATCGGAACTGTGACCGAGGGTCAATACTCGAACCTCGGCAATGCCACCGCCATTCCGGTGTTCGGTGGCAACAGCCTGCTTCCTGTCAGCGATACCGATCCGAGTCACTACGTCGGTGTGGTACCCGGGCCGGCGTGTGTGCCCGACATCTTTGGGCCGCTGATGTGGGCGGGGAGCATCGACCGATGGGATTCGGGCATGATCGCCCAGGCCGGCTCGACCATCATCATCGCGTCGTCGGAACCGGACAGTTCCCCTGGCCAGCCAAACGAGCAGGTGTACGTCCAAGTTGGTGGAGACATCTATGGACCGACGCCGGTCGGGCTCGGCCAGATCACGATCGATGTCCAGAACACGGGGCCGGTATCGGTCCTGCACCACTCGTTGGTCACCGGCGACACGTCCAATCCGAACTCCGTTGCGTTCGGGTTCTGTGGTACCGACCTGAGCTAGGAGCCGAGCGAACCGGTGTTCCCAACACACCGTCCACCGTGCCTATCCGCCACCGTGTAGCCGGGGCGGAGAGGATCTGGGCGGTCACAGCTGGCAGACTCACTGACGACCCGAGGAGGACGTCCGTGAGTAGAACCATCGAATCGGTCGCTGTGATCGGTTGCGGAACCATGGGTTCGGGAATCGCAGCTGCCTCGGCCGCTGCACGATGTCGAGTTCTGATGCTCGATGTCGATGCCGAGGCGGTCGAGCGCGGCCTTGGCGCCGTCGACGAGGAACATCGTCACCTGGTCGAGACTGGAACCATCGCGGACGATCTCGACAAGATTGCCGCGTACGACTGGATCTGCGAGGCCATCGTCGAGGACCTCGAGGTCAAAAGAGACCTGTTCGAGCGGCTCGAGCCGCTCCGCAAGGAAGGTTCGGTCATCAGTTCGAATACCTCGGGTATTCCACTTCGTGACATCTCGGCCGGAATGTCACCACGATTCAGGGCCGATGTTGCCATCACCCATTTCTTCAATCCGGTCAGCGTCATGAAACTGTTCGAGCTCGTTCCCGGCGAAGACACCGATGCCGACGTTGTCGCCGCGTTTTCGGATTTCGGGGCCGACAAACTTGACAAGGGTGTTGTCCACGCCAAGGACACCGTGAACTTCATCGGAAACCGCATCGGCTGTTTCCTCATGCTCTCGGGGCTCCACAAGGCCAAGTCGTACCTCGCCGAGGGGATGACCCAAGAGACCGTCGACGCCGTGCTCGGCAAGCCGATCGGTCTTCCACCGACGGGTTTGTACGGGCTCATCGACCTCATCGGTCTCGACGTCATGTATCTCGTCGGAAAGAACCTCGACGTCAACCTGCCCGACGACGATGCCGGCAGGGCGTTCACCGACTTCCCCCAAGTCGAGCAGGCCATGTACGACCGCGGCCAGCTCGGCCGCAAGACCGGTGGCGGATTCTCCAAGATGACAAAGCTCGACGACGGTGTGCGACACAAGGAAACGTTCGAACTGATCAGCGGCGTTTGGCGCGACACCGTCGATCCCGATCTCGAGGGTGTCCCCACCGATCTCGGCGAGGTGATGTTCACCGACAGCGCCCAAGGCCGTCTGGCTTGGGACATCTTCGGCGGAACGCTCAGGTATGCCGCCGATCTGGTGCCTGAGATCGCTGACGACATCGTCAACATCGACAATGCGATTCGTTGGGGCTTCAACTGGGTGAAGGGGCCCTTCGAGATGCTCGACGCGATCGGAAACGATCGTGTCATCACCAAGATCGAGTCGGAAGGCTCCGAGCTACCCCGGATGTTGCGGGTGCTGCGCGAGGCTCGAGCCACGTCGTTCTACAAGGGCGAAGGAGCCGCGGCCGAGTACCTCGGTGTCGACGGAGTCTTTCGGCCCATGCCCGCGGCCGACGAGACCAGTAGGTGAGGCAGGGGTTCACATGAACGATCACCAGTGGGGTTTCTCGACCCGATCACTCCACGCCGGCGGCCGCCCCGACCCGACGACCGGGGCCAGAGCAGTCCCGATCTATCAGTCGACCAGCTTTGTGTTCGAGGACACACACGATGCCGCCGACCTGTTTGCTCTCCAGAAGTACGGAACCATCTACAGCCGTCTGTCGAACCCGACCGTAGCCTCGTTCGAGGAGCGAATGGCCTCGCTGGAGGGCGGAATCGGTGCGGTTGCAACAGCGTCGGGGTTGGCTGCAGAGTTCCTGACCATCACAGCCCTTTGTGACTCGGGCGACAACTTTGTCGCCGCGGCTTCGTTGTATGGAGGAACGGTCACACAATTCGACGTCACACTGCGCCGCCTGGGAGTCGACGCCAGGTTCGTAGCCTCACACGATCCAGCCGAGTACGAATCACACATCGACGAGAACACGAAGCTGATCTATGCCGAGATCATCGCCAATCCCAGTGGAGCGATCGCCGACATCGAGGGTCTCGCCGAGGTTGCACATCGCCACGGTCTGCCCCTGGTGATCGATTCGACGTTTGCGTCGCCGTACCTGTGTCGCCCGATCGAGTACGGAGCCGACATCGTCGTCCATTCCGCCACCAAGTTCATCGGTGGCCACGGAACCTCGCTCGGTGGAGTGATCGTCGAGTCGGGCCTCTTCGACTGGGCCAATGGCCGGTTTCCGCACTTCACAGAACCGGTGCCCAGCTACAACGATCTGAGATTTACCGAAAACTTCGGAGAGTATGCGTTCTGTACGAAGCTGAGGGTCGAACAATTGCGCGACATCGGAGCATGCCTCTCACCCTTCAACGCCTTCATGCTCCTCCAGGGACTCGAGACACTGCCGTTGCGGATGCGTCAACATGTGGCCAATGCCCGTGCTGTTGCCGAATGGCTGGACTCCGATGATCGAGTCTCATGGGTCGCATACTCGGGTCTGGACGATTCGCCCTGGCTGGAACGGACGCACAAGTACTTGCCGGAAGGACCCGGTGCCGTCTTCTCGTTTGGTGTGGAAGGAGGCCGCGAAGGCGGAGCGAGGTTCATCGAGAGCCTCGAGATGATCAGCCACCTGGCCAATGTCGGCGATGCGAAGACCCTGGTCATCCATCCCGCTTCCACCACACATCAACAACTCACCGACCAGCAGCTCGAGGCTTCGGGAGTCAGCGCAGACACCATCCGGATTTCGGTTGGGCTCGAGGATCTCGACGACATCTTCTACGACCTGGACCAGGGTCTCAGGGCGGCGACTAGCCGGAGCACGAACCGATGACGTCAAACGCGGCATGGACCCAACCATCGGCCCGGGAACGAAAGGCCATCATGGATCGCAGCCGCACCGTTGCGATGGTCGGGGTCTCCTCGAAGCGATCTCGTCCATCGAACTTCGTGGCGACCTACCTGCTCGGCAGGCCCGACGATTTTGACGTGTGGTTTGTGAATCCGCGCGAGTCCGAGATCCTCGGTCGTCGGGTCTACCCGAGCCTTGCCGACCTCCCCGGACCTCCGGACATGGTCGATGTCTTCAGACGCCCCGAGGATCTTCCCGGTGTTGCTCGCGAGGCCGTCGAGATAGGAGCCAAAGCCTTCTGGGCGCAGTTGGGGCTCTCCAGCGATGAAGCGTCGGCAATCGCCCACGAAGCCGGGCTCGACGTGGTGATGGATCGGTGTTTGAAGATCGAGCATGCTCGATTCGCCGGGGGACTACATCTGGCGGGATTCGACACAGGGGTCGTTTCGAGCCGCCGCCACGACTGACACGGGCACCGCTGCGGTGCCGAGACCGGGAACGGGCTCGCTCTACCGGGAACCCGAGACCGATTGCCCAGCATTTCACCGGAACTTCTCAGCCAATTCTTGGCTCCGGCTGTCAGCGTGAGCACCGTCAGCCGGAAGTGCCGGTGCCTCACCGAGGAGAATCCTGTGCAGAATTTTCCAGACAGCCAGCACAACAACACCGTCTGTTGGCGTCGGGGAGCCGGAGCGATTCTGGCGGGCAGCCTTCTTCTTGCCGCTTGTGGCGGTGCGGTCTCCGATACAGACGGTGTTTCGAGTCCGTCGGTGGATTTGTCATCGGTGAGCTCGGACGGTTCGTCCGAAGCGACGGCCGTGGTCTCTGCTGAGAGCGGAACCGAGACAACGGCGACGAGTGGCAGCGAGACGGCTGACACGATTGCGGATGCAAACCAGGAAGATCACGACGACATCTCGGACTCGGAGTGGAGTGCCGACGACGAGACGAACATCTCGCTGGACGGGTCGACCGTCACGATCACGTCGCCTGGCACCTACCACATCTCGGGAGTGCTCGACGATGGGCAGGTATTCGTCGACTCACCGGAGAACGGAATCGTCCGACTCGTTCTCGACGGCGTCGACATCACGAACACGAATGGTGCAGCCATCGAGATCGCCGAAGCCGACGAGGTGGTAGTCGTTCTCGCTGAAGGTTCGGAGAATCGCCTGGCCGATACCGCAAGATCGACTCCCGATGACGAGGTCAATGCGGCGCTCTACAGCATGGCCGACCTGACCATCACGGGCATTGGTTCGCTCACGGTTGTCGGTAGCTACGACGATGCCATCACCAGCAAGGACGGACTCGTCATCGGTTCGGGCGCCCTGTTCATCACCGCCGTGGATGACGCCATCCGAGGCAAGGACTATGTGGTCATCGAAGACGGAACGATCGAAATGATTTCGGGAGGCGACGGCATCAAGTCGGACAACGAGGAAGACGTCGAGCGTGGATATATCGCCATCGGCGGCGGGACGATCACCGTCGATGCAGGCGCCGATGCGGTCGATGCGGCGACCGACCTGCTCGTCACCGGAGGCAGTCTGTTCCTCTCCGCCTCGGGCAAGGGACTGAAGGGTGATGTGGTCGTGGTGATCGACGGTGGCGACCTGACCATCGACACAACCGATGACGCCGTCCATTCGAACACCGAGATCGTGATCAACGGTGGTGAGATTCAGATCGCCACCGACGACGATGCCGTGCATGCCGACTCGGTACTCGTGGTCGATGGGGGTGTCATCGACATCGCCGCCTCCTACGAGGGGCTCGAGGCCGATCTGATCGACATCAACGGCGGCCTGATGACGATCGTCAGCAGCGACGATGCCGTCAACTCGCCTGGTGGGCCCGGGATCACCATCGATGGTGGAACGATTGTCATCGATGCGGAAGGCGACGGCGTCGACGTCAACGGACCGGTGACCATGACCGATGGTGTCCTGATCATCAATGGCCCGACGGCTTCGAACAATGGGGCGCTGGATGTCGACGGAGGCTGGGACATGCAGGGCGGCTTCATCGTTGCTGTCGGCAGTTCCAACATGGCTGGCGCACCGGACGTCGACTCGGTGCAAGGGTCTCTGCTCAGCACTTTCAGCACCCAGACAGCCGGGACCGTCATCAACATCGAGTCTGCCGACGGCACGAACATCGTGACCTTCACGCCGTCGAAGGCCTACGAGTCGATCGTCGTTTCGGACCCTGACCTCTCCGCCGACGCCTCCTACGAGGTGTCGGTTGGAGGGACCACGACATCGGCTGATGAGTACGGTCTGTCGCAGGCTGGTGACTACGAGGGTGGAAGTGTGGTCGACGAGACGACCACGGCCGAAGCGGTCTCCCAGAACAGGGGCCGCGGACGTCGCGGCCCCTGAGGTTGTGATGACACTCGAACATCTGGCCGCAGCGGTCAGGTAGAGGGCAGAATGCAACGATGATCTCTGCTTTTGTGCTCATCGAAGCCCGGCCCGATGCAATATCGGGTCTAGCCGCGACCATCGCCGACTTGAAGGGTGTTCGCGAAGCTCACAGTGTTGCGGGCGGCGAAGCCGACCTGGTCGCCGTGCTTTCGGTGCCAAACCACGAGGGTGTGGCGCTAGCGGTCACCGATGGGATCGCCAAACTCGACGGGGTTGTGTCAACCCGCACGCTCATCGCCTTCCGCTCGTTTTCACAAGCGGAGAACGCCGCCGCCTTTGACGGATTCGGCGATTGAATCTCTAACCTCTCGCCGCGGCGAGGATCGCTTGTCTCACCGCCCCTGGCGACTCCGTCATCATCGAGTGGCCGATGTCCTTCAGCTCGACGATGTCGACCGTTGCCAGAGACTCGGCTATCGCCCGCCCCGAACGAGGTGGTGTCATCTTGTCGCTCGAGCCCACGATGACCGTCGTCGGCGCAGTGACGTTCGCAGCTGCCTCACCGGCACCCCCGTAGGTCGCACAAGCCGACAGATCACTTGCCAGGACACCGGGCGCCGACATCTCGACGAGGGCGCGTTGTGAGCCGGTCATCGACAATCCTGGTACGGGGTTCGGCCACAGCTTCGACGTCGGGTCGTGACTCCACCCGGCCATCAGTGCCCCGGCGGACTCGACGTCGTTGGCTGCCTTGTCGAGAAGATCGGGATGGACGGGCATTGCTCCCGCAGTGCCCATCAGCACCAGTGACCTCACCAGCTCGGGGTTTGCTGCCGCCACCTCCAGGGCGATGAACGTCCCCATCGAGTGTCCGACGATGGTCGCCTGACCTCGATCGAGTGCACCTATGAAGGTCGCCAGCCATTCGGCCATCGCGGGGATCGATTCGAGGGCGGGTCCGTCGCTGCGGCCGTGGCCGGGCAGGTCGACGGCGATGGCCGCAACGCCGCGGTAGGCCAGGTAGCGGGTCTGCAACTGCCACACCGTCGAGTCCATTCCGGCACCGTGAACGAGCACCACCAGAGGTGCATCTTCGGATGGCTCGACACCACCGGTGGCGGCATGGATCCTTCTGGATTCGATCTCGATGATCATCGTTGGCTCGCCTTCAGGGCTCGTGACAGGTCGGCGACAATGTCGGCGGGGTCCTCGAGGCCGACCGACACACGGATGAGGTCCTCGCTGATACCCGACAACTCGAGCTCCTCGGCTGACAGCTGGCCGTGTGTGGTGCTGCCGGGGTGGATGACAAGGGTCCTGGCGTCGCCGACGTTGGCGACGTGTGATGCCAGCTGACAGTTCTCGATGAACTTGCGGCCTGCCTCGCGTCCGCCAGCGACGCCGAAACTGAAGATGGATCCAGACCCCTTCGGATAGAGCCTCGCGGCGAGCTCGTGGTCGGGGTGGGTTTCGATCCTCGGGTGTTTGATCCAGGTGACAGCGTCGTTCGTCTTCAACGCCTCGAGCACTGCATCGGTGTTCGACACGTGTTTGTCCATCCTCAACGGCAACGTCTCGAGACCTTGGAGAAGCTGGAACGCATTCATGGGGCTCATACATGCACCGAAGTCGCGTAGCCCCTCTGCGCGTGCCCTCATACCGAGAGCCGAGGGTCCGAACTCTTCTGCGAAGCGGATCCCGTGATAGCCGGCGTAGGGCTCGGTCATGGTTGGGAACTTGCCGGAGGCCTCCCAATCGAAACGCCCACCATCGACCAACACTCCGCCGAGGGCTACACCGTGCCCTCCGATCCATTTGGTGGCCGAGTGCATGACGATGTCGGCCCCGTGTTCGATCGGCCGAATCAGATAGGGCGTGGCGAACGTCGAGTCGACCATCAGGGGCAGACCACTGGCATGGGCGACGGCTGCGACGGCTGCGATGTCGAGAACTTCGACCCCCGGATTGCCAAGGGTCTCTGCGAACACGATGCGGGTGTTGTCCTGGATCGCATCTGCAAATGCTTGCGGGTCGCGCGGGTCGACGAAGGTCGTCTCGATGCCGAATCTGGGCATCGTGAGGTTCAAGATGTTGTAGCTGCCGCCGTAGATGTTCTTGGAGGCAACCACGTGGTCGCCGGCCGATAGCAGCGTCGCGAGAGCGAGGTGCATCGCGGCCATACCACTAGCGGTTGCGACCGCTCCCACACCCTCTTCGAGTGCGGCCACACGTTCCTCGAAGACGGCGACGGTCGGGTTCGAGATACGGCTGTAGATGTGGCCCGGCAACTCGAGGTTGAACAGCGCAGCGGCGTCGTCGGTGCTGGGAAACTCATAGGACGTCGAGAAGTAGATCGGCTGTGCTCTGGCGCCCGTGACCGGGTCGGAGCGTTGGCCGGCGTGCAGGCTCAAGGTGTCGAATCGATACAGGTCGGGTTCGACCACTGCGGCCTCCTGGGTCTCGGGTGTTGGCGACGGGTGCAGAAGCCTGCCCCAGCCTCACTGCCGAAGGCAACCTAGTGCCCTATCGCCCGAGTTCAGTCGAGGAACCGTCTTCTTTCTTCGGGCGTCGGGACGCGGCAGGTGTCGCGGTGGTCGCGCCGTGTCGATCGAGTCTCATCTAGACGTGGACAGTGCAAGAATGTCGAGAGGACCCACGACCCGACGGAGACCAGCATGGCCGAGCAGTTGTTGATCGGAGGCACTTGGAGAGATGGCGCCGAAGGGAACAGGATCGACGTCTTCGATCCCGCGACGGACGAGCTCATCACCAGCGTGGCGGCAGGCACTCCAGCCGATGCGGTGGCTGCCGTCGATGCTGCCGCGGTGGCTCAGAAGAAGTGGGCGGCAACCGCCCCTCGCCAGCGAAGTGAGGTTCTGCGGGCCTGCTGGCAGAAGATGATGGATCACTCCGACGAGCTGGCGGATCTGATCGTTCGCGAACACGGCAAGCCGCTGGCCGACGCAAAGGGAGAGATCGCCTACGCGGCCGAGTTCTTCCGCTGGAACAGCGAGGAGGCCGTCCGGATTCACGGCTCGATAGGCACAGCACCGTCCGGTGCCCACAAGATCATCGTTCACCATCATCCGATCGGGGTGGTCGTCGTGGTCACCCCGTGGAACTTCCCAGCGGCGATGATCACCCGCAAGGCTGCTCCGGCGTTGGCTGCAGGCAACTCGATCGTGGTGAAGCCACCGAGGGAGACACCGCTGACCGCTCTGCGCATTGCCGAGCTGATGGGCGAGGCCGGGCTTCCCGACGGTGTGGTGAACGTGGTTCCGACCACCAGCTCCGGTGCGTGGTTCGACGCCGCAGTCGAGCACCCGGCAACCCGTATGGTGTCGTTTACAGGGTCGACCGAGGTGGGTCGGATTCTTCTGCGTCGGAGCGCTGACCGGGTCCTGAAGACGGTCATGGAGCTCGGCGGCAATGCCCCGTTCATCGTGTTCGAGGATGCCGACATCGATGCTGCTGTCGAGGGAGCGATGGTTGCCAAGATGCGCCATTCTGCCGAGACCTGTACGGCGGCGAATCGTTTCTTCGCCCACGAGGCCGTGGTCGAGGAGTTCACCCAGAAGTTCGCGGCAGCGATGGCGGCCGTCAAGGTCGGCAATGGCTTCGATGCCGGTGTCACGTGTGGTCCGATGATCAGTGCCAAGGCGATCGACGACATCGCGTCGTTGGTCGACCGAGCCGTCAGTGCGGGCGCCAGTGTCGCGACCGGGGGTGGCTCGATGGAGGGGCCCGGACACTTCTTCGTCCCGACCGTCCTGGGCGGCGTCGCAGCCAACTCGCCGATAACCCGCCACGAGATCTTCGGGCCGGTGGCACCCGTCATCTCGTTCACCGACACGGACTCGATGATCGCTCAGGCCAACAACACCGAGATGGGCCTCGCCGCGTACGTGTACACCACCGACATCGGACAGGGTCTCGCGGTCGGCGAGCGGCTCGAATCGGGCCTTGTCGGCTTGAACCGTGGCGCCATGTCCGATCCGGCGGCACCCTTCGGAGGAATGAAGCAGTCGGGGCTCGGGCGTGAAGGCGCAAGCGAGGGAATCTACGAATTCTGCGAGACTCAGTACATCGCTGCCAGCTGGTAGAAGGGGCAGCCGACGGGTGAAGAGGGCCGGCGCCCTATCTCGAGCAGCTCGTGAGCGATCCGTCAGACCTGGCTGCGTCCGGGAATCTCCGAGCGCTCCGAACGGTTGCACCGGTGGTCCCCGCATTTGTCCGGACTACGATCCCCGGCTGAGCACACAACCACAACAAGAGGCACCAGATGTCCGACGTTCGAAATACGATCATCATCGGGTCAGGCCCGGCGGGCCTGACCGCGGCGGTGTACACGGCCCGCGCCAACCTCGCTCCGTTGGTAATCGAAGGCGAGCCTTCATCGACGAGTGACCAGCCGGGTGGGCAGCTGATGTTGACGACAGAAGTCGAGAACTTCCCAGGCTTCCCCGAGGGTGTGATGGGACCCGAACTCATGCAGAACATGAGGGCGCAGGCAGATCGATTCGGTGCAGAGATCCGGACAGAGAAGGTTTCCAGAGTCGATTTCTCGGCTCGACCCTTTGGGATCTGGGTGGGCGACCCTACGGCCGCCGAGCCGACCTATCGAGCCGAGTCCATCATCGTCTCGACCGGTGCCCAAGCGGTCATGCTCGATCTCGATCGCGAGCTCGAACTGATCGGTCACGGGCTCTCGACCTGTGCGACCTGCGACGGCTTCTTCTTCCGCGATCAGGAGATCGCTGTGGTGGGTGGGGGAGACTCCGCGCTCGAAGAGGCCGGGTTCCTCACCAGGTTTGCCAGCAAGGTCACCATCGTGCACCGGCGCGACGAGCTGCGTGCCAGCAAGATCATGCGGGAGAGGGCCTTCGCCAACCCCAAGATCGAGTTCAAGTGGAACAGTGTCGTCACCGGCTACCTGGGCGATTCGAAGTTGTCCGGAGTGGTCCTCGAGGACACGGTGACCGGCGAGACCTCCGAAATGGCTGTGACAGGCCTGTTCATCGCGATCGGACACACCCCGAACACGGCGATCTTCAAGGACCAGCTCGAAATGGAGGACAACGGCTACCTGGTCACCGGATCCGGTACGTCCACAAACGTCGAGGGTGTATTCGCCTGTGGAGACGTGCAGGATCAGACCTATCGCCAGGCAGTCACTGCGGCGGGCTCAGGGTGTATGGCGGCAATCGATGCCGAGCGTTGGCTCGAAGCCCAGGAAGACTGACGTTCACGATCGGCCCAGGAGCCGACCTGTGAGCGCAGAGAGCACCCTGTCCGACACTGTCGTCGAGCGGTACCTCGAACGGATCGGATTCTCCGGTCCCGTCGTCGTCGACCTCGACACGTTGGCATCTCTCCAACGTGCGCACATGACCACTGTCGCGTTCGAGAATCTGGACGTATTCGATCGTGTCGGTGTGTCGGTCGAACCTTCGAGGACAGTCGCCAAGATCGTCGATCGCTCCAGGGGTGGATGGTGTTTCGAGCTGAATGGGGCGTTTGCCGAGCTGCTCGCCCACCTCGGGTTCGAAGTGAGAAGGCTGGGTGCAGCCGTCCTGCTCGGCGGGCCGAACGACTTGATCGATCACGCCACCCTCGAGGTGACGCTCGACCAGCCCTATCTGGTCGACGTCGGATTTGGCGATTCGTTCACCCAGCCTCTGGCGCTCAACTCGCGCGATGTTCAGGATGGGCGCTCGGGAGCCTTCCAGTTCTTCGATTCACCGAAGGGCACGACCATGACCCGGATCGTCGACGGAGTACCGATCCCGCAATTCCGATTCAAGCGCGTGACCCTTTCGATGCGTCATTTCGAGCCGGCTTCGCAGCGTCTCCAAAATGACATCGGCGGCGACTGGTTGAAGAAACCTTTCGCCACCCGGCTCGTCGATGGTGGTCCTGAGAGGGTGACCTTGTTGACCGATCGGCTCAAGTTCCACGGCGGCAGGGCGACGACAGAGATACCGGTGGAGGAGCAAGAATGGGATGATGTCCTGGCTGAGTGGTTTGGAATATGCCGGTAGCGGTGAGTCTGTCGCTTTCAGGAGCCGCGCGAATATGGAGGAGCGAAAGCGACGAGCGGACCGGACGCGGGGCCCGAACGGCCCTGTGAACGCAGCGAACCACGAGAGGGCAATAGTTCCGGACAACCGTCCAGCGCGACCATCCGCTAATCCCCTTCTCCAGCCTTTTTGCCGTGAGCGACTAGAAATCCTCACGCAGAGTGGCTAGAATTAACTCTCTGTGTTGAGGTTGCTGACTTCCCGGGCGACCATGTTTGCCTTGTTGGCGGTCGTTGTGTGGGCCGCGGTCCTAGTCGCGCCCGCTCGCGGTGCCGATGGCGAGCACGGATACCTACTGGCCACCTCCGGTGGCGACGTTGTCGCGTTCGGCGATTTCGATTCACGCTCGTTCGAGCTCCAGAGTTCCGCGGTCTCGATGGCCGCCACTTCGGATGGTACGGGTGTGGTCCTGGTCGAGCCCGACGGAACGTTGCATGCGCAAGGTTCCGTAGCGGTTCGGGACATGGTGGATACCGCCGCCTGGGATGCCGGTGAACAGGCGTCGGCGATTGTCGCCACACCTGCAAATGATGGTTTCTGGGTGGTGACGACGGCGGGGCGCGTCCATCAGCTCGGCGATGCGCCGGCGCTCGGCGACGTGTCGAGCCTGGATTTGTCCAGCCCGATAACGGCGGCCTCGGCAACGCTCGACGGAGGTGGCCTGTACCTCATCGGTGCCGATGGGGGCATCTTCGCGCTCGGTACCGCCGAGTTCTGGGGATCGGTTCCCCAGGTGCTTCCCGGCGTGGTACTCGACGCTCCGGTCGTCGGCTTGGCGCCGTCACCGTCGGGACTCGGCTACTGGCTCGTGGCCTCCGATGGAGGTCTGTTCTCGTTTGGTGATGCGGCCTTCCAGGGGTCGATTCCCCAGGTGCTGCCCGGCGTTACGCTGAACGCCCAGGTCGTCGGAGCTGTTCCCTACGGCGACGGGTATCTGATGGTTGGCGCCGATGGCGGTGTCTTCAATTTCAGCAACCTGAGCTTCCTCGGCAGTCTCGGGGCCGATCCGCCCGCCGACCCTGTCGTCTCGGTTGTGCCGGTCAGCCGCAACGGCGGCGACATTGCGACTTCATCGACATCGAGCACTCCGACATCGACATCGACGACCACTTCGACGTCGACCTCTTCGACGTCGACCTCTTCGACCACATCGACATCGACCACCTCGACCACCTCGACATCGACCACCTCGACCACCTCGACATCGACCACCTCGACATCGACCACTTCGACATCGACCACTTCGACATCGACCACTTCGACATCGACCACCTCAACGTGCACCACGACCACATCGACGACGGCTCCGGCCGGCGGAAATGCCACCATCACCGTCTGGCATGACACAACACCGGACTTTGCCTACCTGGGTGTTCCTCAGCGATGGGGCAATGTCATGGGGAAGGTCACCGATCCGCAGGG
>JAAETH010000797.1 GCA_024228575.1 Actinomycetes bacterium | reverse complement strand
GGGGGGTGTTCCTGTCTTGTTGTCAAGCGGCAATTTGAAGGTTCTTGGCGATGGGTTGCCGGTAGGTCGTCTCGTTTTTGAGCATGGCGAGGATGAGGTCGCAGCGTCGTCGGGCGACGCAGATGACGGCCGCGTTGTGCTTCTTTCCTTCGTCGCGTTTTCGTTGGTAGTACGCGCGGGCTTCGGGGTCGTGCTGGGTTGCGACGAACGCTGCGATGAACATCGCGTTTTTGAGCCGGTGATTCCCGCGCCGTGATTGGCTGCTCGAGTTGATCGTGCGTCCCGAGCGCCGATCGACGGGTGCGAGCCCGGCGTACGCGGCGAGTCGGCCGCCGTTCGCGAACCGGTGCGGGTCTCCGATCTCGGCGAGGGTCCTGGCTCCGGTCCTGGGGCCGAACCCGCACAGGGTCACCAGGACCTTTCCGAGAGGGTGTTCAAGGAACGCTTCCTCGATCGTGGAGGCGAGCGCCGCTCGTTGGGTGTGCAACCTGTCGAGGTCGGCGGCGAGATCGGTGATCACTTCGGCCCAGGTCGCTTCGCCGGGCAGGGTGACGCTTTGAGCGGCGAGCGCATCGAGGATCTCGGTGGTGACTTTGTCAGCGAGACGTGGCGATCGCTTCTTGATCGCGTTCCGGATGCGGGTCCGCCCGGCGCCAGTCAGGTCCGTTGGTGTCGCCCACTTCGCGAGGAGGTCGCGGACACCGGGTTTGTCCAGGCGCGGACCCAGAACCCTCTCCAGTGCTGGGGAAACAGCGACGAGAGCGTCTCGGCAGCGATTCCCTGTGCGGTTGGCGTCGGCCGCAAGATCGACATCGCGGCCGTTCAACACTCGGAGGCGGACAAGGAGGTTGTCGGTGACCTCAACCCACGTGAGGCGGTCGGTGTTGCGTCGGGCGTAGTCCGCCAGAATCCACGCGTCGCGTGGATCGGTCTTCGCTGCGCCGGCGTAGAGGTCAGCGGCTCGGCGCATCGCTAGACCGGTGACATACGCGACCGGCACGTTGCGTTGCGCTGCGACGCTCAACAACAGCTGCGCCGAGGACGCTGTCATGTCGATTACCAACGCTACGTTGCCGTGCTCGGCGGCGTCGTCGATGAGTTGTTCGATGCTCGCCTGGTCGTTCAGAACCCGACGGTCGAAGACCTCAACGCCGACCGCGGTGATCGCCTGGGCGTAGTGGTCCTCTTTGGCCATGTCAGTCCCGACGAACACCTCGATGTCGGGTGGGTCTTGCATGTCGTGCTCCTCGCTTGTCGCTCAAATGTTGAGACCGCACGAGAGGCGTGATCGCCATCAACCACCTTACGAATCAGCCCCGAAGTGCAGGTTCCTGTCAGAGGTCAACCACACCCGAACACGACGGGCGGCAACACCCCCCAGGCCATCAAAGTGACAGGGGCACGAAGCCCTACCCGCCGAGTCGAGCGGTCAGCCCCAAGTCTCCCTCAGGACCTACAAACAAGGTAAGGGGC
>JAAETH010000796.1 GCA_024228575.1 Actinomycetes bacterium | reverse complement strand
TGATCGCCAAGAAACACATCAGGTCGAAGCATTCTGGCGAGTCCTCACGCTTGTGCCGGAGGGGGGACATGAACAAACCTCCCATTAGCGGCATCCAGCGACGACTAGCGGCCGCCAGCCTCCTCGAACGCCATCCAGCGGGGGCCGAATCCGCTGCCTACCGCTCGATGCCGCTCCAGGGTGCTAGATGCCAATCGCAAACCACTAGCAAGGCGACACCCCTGGCCTTGCTCAGAGGTTCGTGGTGTCCAGCCCCATGCGGGTCACGGTTCGTCGGCCCTCTAGCATGTCGCTCTATGGGCTAAGGCCGCATAGAACAAAGCGACCGGCTCCGCAACGAACGTCCACCTGATGACTCGAAGGTGATCGTGCGTGGGGGCCCTGACACCACCAAGAAGCTCACCACCCACGCAGCCCGCACGGCACGGGCATGGTCCCTTGACGGTCAGCCAATCGAAGGAATCTCTGTGTTCTGCGCACTCGACGCGACCGGCGACGCCTCCCTCGACGCGGTCCTCGCGAACATGCACTCCTACCGAGTCGTATATCTGTGCCCAGCCGGTGACCTCCGCGCTGCCGGATTCGAGTTCCTCGCCACCGCCAAACGGCCCCACTACACCCTGCGCGCGCAAGGCGGAGGTACCCTTGATGTCGAGCGGCTCATCAGCAGTCTTGGTGTACCGCAAGAAAATCCGTTCCACCAGCGCCGGAAGGCCTAACCACACGAAGGGTGAACATGACCATCGATCTCGAAGCCGACCTCAACGCTCGTGATCACACCGGTCTGTGCTGGTCATTCCTTGATGAAGCCACCGACCCCGGCCTGATCAGTCCCGGAGCCGTCATAGTTGTCGGTGACGACGACGCCGCTGCCGTCGCCGAAGTCGTCGAACTGCAAACGATCGATACCGGCACAATCGTTCGGTTCCGACTCCTCCCGGGCAGCCTCGACCAATACGAAGCACTAGTCGATCGACTCCATCTCAGCGCCTAACAGGCTGCTGAACATCGGCGTCGAGGTGCGGGGGCCGAATACCCTGTCGCGCTCGGAATCAGCGTGTCTGATATCAGTAGAGCGAATATTGGACTGTGCGTGAGCGTGTGGGTGCCGAAAACTCGTCCGTGTGCTGTGAGCAGGGATTTCGCGGGACGCGACCCAGGTAGCGCGGGGTGTCGAGATGCCACTGATATCAGCTCCACCGATATCAGACACGCTGATATCGGGCACGACGGAGTATTCGGCCCCCACAGGCGTGTTGCAAGAATACGCGAACACCTCCTCCGCTGGCTCGATCATCGCCTTCTCGCAGAATCACGACGATCTCGTGCCGGGCGACCTCGGCATCATCTGCTCGTTCGGCGCCGGCTATTCGGTGGGAAACGCAATCGTGAAGCGGCTATAGGCACCGCCGGACCCAACCATCGACACCGCGTTCCTGCGGCCCTACTACCTGCTGTTCTGCATCGACATCACCACCGCCAACCCGACCAGACCCCGACAACCCCGGAATCATCGCTGCGAGTCGCGAAGGCCGCCTGACCAGCCGCCTACCCCTCGGGGAGGTCCTCGAACGAGATCGTGATGCGGCGCAGGCACTGACCGGTCCGGTGCCTGAGGCAGTGGTCGCCGGGTGGGAACGCCTCGTAGCCGACTTCGAGTGCATTGAGCCAGCCGTAGATACGCTCGTAAATGCCGCACTCGTAGTCGTCGGCGATGCCGAGCATGGTGACACCATCAAAGGCAAAGCACTTGGTGACCTCGAACTGCATGGAGTTGTCCGTCGCCGACCACTCAACGTTGAAGTCCATGAAGGGCGGGATGACAAGCTCAGGCGCGGCTTCGACAAAACGGCGCAGGTCGTCGATGCTGCGCACCGCATCGAGGTCGATCAGCTTGCATATTCGCTTCGCTTCTACCGCTGCCATGTCGCGCACTGCGGCGCGATTCAGCTTGTTGGCGCGTTCGATACCGACCTCTCGAATGGTGTTGGCCAACCACATCGCATCGTGGGTCATCCAGGACCGAAGTAGCAAGGAGCGGAGTTCTTCCTTGTCGATCGTCTCCAAAGTGGTCTTCATTGGGCGTTGCCTTCCGCTTGGTGGTGGCCTGGGTTGGCCAGCCAGTCCATTTGAGCGGCCATGACGCTGTTGGCTTCGGCGCCGTCAGGGTCGAGACCGAGTTGTTGATTGAGGGTGAACACCAATCCCGACGCGTTGAGTGACAGCGCCGCTGCGTGGGCATCGATATCGGCCCGGATGGATCCGTCGTCTTGGCCGCGAAGCACGAGTTGCTCGAAGAACTCGACATAGCCGCGATGGTTCGCGGCGAGCACCGCGGCAATCTCGGGATCCGCCGTCTCGGCGAGTGCCCTGAACTGCAGCGCCGCTTCGGCCGGGTGGACAGCCAGGTTCCGCAGATAGAGCTCACCGGCCCTTTTCAGTGCCGCAAGGGCAGTCGGTTCGCCCGCCGATGCCTTCTCCCAGATCGCAGGGATCGAGGTCCCGACCCGT
>JAAETH010000795.1 GCA_024228575.1 Actinomycetes bacterium | reverse complement strand
CCGACGTAGCCGCAAATTCGCTGCGCGAACTCGCTGTTGAGGACCGCCTCGCTCACGTCGCGGCCGACACCTCCACTCTCGAGAGCGCCCAGGGTCTCACCGTCGACGGAGCCGAGACCTTGGAAGGCCGTGTTTCGCGAACGGTCACCACCGATGGTGTCGACATTCGTATGATCGGCGTCGATTTTGCCCATCAGTCCATCAACGTCGTGCAGCCCGATCTTGGTCGCCTGCCCGGTGCTGGGGAGATCCTGGTCTCCGAAGGTGTTGCCGGCATAGGCGACACAGTGGTGGTGGCCGATACGCCGCTCGAGGTAGTGGGTATCGGCAACACGGCATGGTGGACCACCGACGATGTCCTTTACGCCGAGCTTGGTGAAGCTCAGTCGATCACGGGCGTGGACGGTGTGAACCGTGTGCTGGTACGCATGAGCGACCCAAGCGCGGACAACCTCGACGTTGCCGTCGACGATCTGCGTGACGCCCTGAACACACAAGGCTCCACGTATCAGTCATTCCCTCTCACCGTGCCAGACGGGCGTCATCCCATAGAGGCCACCCTCACCCAGATATCCACCATGATCGGGCTGCTCGGTGTGGTCGCAGGTGCGGTCGCCTTGGTCCTGCTCGCATCGACCACGAACACCCTGATAACCGAACGCACCAAGGAAGTAGCGGTGATGAGATCCCTCGGTGGTGCTCGGCGTCCACTTCGTCGGCGCTTGCGCCGGATCGCTCTGAGCATCGCTGCTGTGGGG
>JAAETH010000794.1 GCA_024228575.1 Actinomycetes bacterium | reverse complement strand
GCATGGCCCGGTTCTCGGTCAGAGCGAGCCCGGTCGTAGTGGGCTTGTCGGCCCGCGGGGGAAGGTCGGGCACCTGATAGCGCTCCATCATCTCGTCCATGAACGCCGTGTGCTCATCGGGGATCAGGGCCTCGGTGCCTTTTCGGTCGAGGCCGCCTTCCTCCTGGCCCACATACCTGACCGGGATCACGAGATCGACCCCGTATGGCTTCCCGTCCAGCTCCTCGTCGATCCACGCCAGATCGATCTCGAGGGCCTCGGGACTATGACCGATGGCGCCGAGCACGCCTAGACCGCCGGCCTTGGACACGGCCACGACCACATCGCGACAGTGGGTGAAGGCGACGATCGGGAACTCGATTCCCAACATCTCACAGATCTGGTTGGCCATATCTCTCCCTCTCGACCCCCCGATCATTCCAGGCCGCCGGGAGTCCGTGCAATCGGGCAACAGCCAATCCCCTGTGTTGTCGGCACTGTGTTGTCGGCACTGTGTTGTCGGCACTGTGTTGTCGGCACTGTGTTGTCAGCACTGTGTTGTCAGCGCTGTGTTGTCAGCGCTGTATTGTCGGAGCGGTCCATCTCACCCGCCATCGAGAGGATCATGATGACCAGACAAGACAAAGAGCAAGCCGCGGGTCAGCCGCCACCATGACCGAGCATCGATTCAGCTACTGCCTCAACACCGCCACCTTGTCTCGCCAAGAGCTCGATGTCGGCCGGGAGATCCAGCTCGCAGCTGCTGCCGGCTACCAGGGCATCGAGGTATGGATGCGGTCCCTCGACCACTACCTCGATCAGGGCGGCAGACTCGCCGATCTGCGACAGCTGGCCATCGACAATGACATCCGGATCGAAAACGCCATCGGGTTCGCTCCCTGGATCGTTGATGACAATGGCATCAGGGCGGCCGGGCTCGAACAAGCCGAACGCGACATGGAGATACTGTCCCAGATCGGCTGCCAACGCATTGCTGCACCCCCGGCGGGAGCAGCCGACGGTCCACACATCGACCTCGATGTCGTTGCCGCTCGTTTCGCTGAGCTCCTCAACCGTGGCCGAGCCTATGGAGTCACTCCCCAGCTCGAGATCTGGGGATCCTCGGCCAACCTGCACGACCTCAGCCAGGTCTTGTACGTGGCGGCCAAGACAGGCCGGCCTTCAGTCAAGATCCTGATCGACATCTATCATCTTCACCGAGGCGGATCCGACATCAACAGCCTCGACGTGATCGATGGCTCGGCCCTCAAGATAGTCCACGTCAATGACTACCCAACAGGTACCTCGCCCCAGGATCTGACCGATGCCGACCGCGTCTACCCCGGCGACGGCGACGGGCCGATCAGCGACATCGTGAAACGCCTCGACGCGAAGCAAGCCAACATCGTCCTCTCCCTGGAGCTGTTCGATCCTTCTCTGTGGAAGCGGGATCCGTTGGATGTAGCCAAGACCGGTCTCCAGAAGATGAAGGACTCAGTGGAGTCGGCAATCGGCGAACGGTAGCACCGTGGCAGGGTTCGACCAGACCCATTCGATGGTGCGATACTGACCGCGACCACCGAAAGGGTTTGATCCATGGGCAAGATAACGCAGGCTCACCGTGACCTGATAGAGGAGGTCGGCCTCTGCTATGCCGCCTCATCTTCTAGCGACGGCATGCCAAACGTCAGCCCCAAGGGTTCGATAATGGTTGTCGACGACGACCACATCGCTTTCGCCGACATCATGAGCCCCCACACTCGCAAGAACCTCGAGGAGAACCCTCGTGTCGCCGTCATGGTCTGCAAGCGAGAGACGTTCACCGGCTTCCAGTTCACGGGAACAGTCGAGCTCACCTCCGATGGTGCCGTCTACGACACCCTGACCCAAGCAATCGCCGACAAGGGGCTCAAGCTCCCACCGATCCAATACGCGGTGACGATCCAGGTCGAGGAAGTTCGCGGCATCGGCGAGAGCTGACGTCGATCCGATTCGCTAGTCGCCAGATGTGCCAGGTCGGATGAGCCCGGTCTCGTAGGCGAAGACGACGGCGTTGACACGATCGCGCAGGTTGAGTTTCATCATGACCCGTTTCAGGTGGGTCTTGGCCGTGGATTCGCTGATGTGCAGCCTGGCAGCTATCTCGGAGTTGCTATACCCCTGCGCCACGTTGATGAGCACTTCGCGTTCCCTCTCCGTCAGGGTGCCGACGAGCTCATTGCACGCCGGCTCGGTGATGTGGTGCTCGGCGAACTCCTCAACGAGACGGCGGGTGATGGATGGCGACAGGAGGGCATCTCCGGCGGCCACGAGTCGGATTCCTTCGACCAGCTCGGCCGGCCGAGTTCGTTTGAGGAGGTAGCCACTAGCCCCGGCCTGCAACGACTCGAAAACGTACCTGTCAAGCTCGAACGTTGTGACCATGATCACCCTCGTTGGGGTGTCTGGGACACTGAGGATCTGTCTGGTGGCCTCGATGCCATCCCCATCTGGCATCTGGACGTCCATGAGGACGATGTCGGGTTCGAGCCGGGCTGCTTCGGTGATCGCTTGGGTTCCGTTTGATGCTTCACTGACGACGGAGATGTCGTCAGTGTTCTCGATG
>JAAETH010000793.1 GCA_024228575.1 Actinomycetes bacterium | reverse complement strand
CTCATTGAGGTCCGTTGCGGAGTCGGGCACGGATTCGAGGCTGATTTCGACAGCAAGCTGCGGCTCGGAGGTCGGATCGAGCGGATCTGTCGTCGAAGAGTTCGCCAAATCGGTAACGGTGCCGGTGACGATCTCGCCTTCCGGGAATTCGACGTCGATTTCGGTTCCTTCGGCGAGCATTGCTTGATCGGCGACGTCGATTGCGGTCGACACGATTCGACTACCGGTATCGGACCCGTAGGTGAACAGCTCGGTCCCGGTCGCAACGGTGTCACCGTCGTGGCTCGTGATCCGCCCGACCATGACGCGCTCATCGACCGTCACGATCTGGTCGAGTGACAGCACGCCATCGACGACTAGATCATCCCAGTCACCTTGGAGGTCATCCTCCCAGTCCTCGATTGCTTGGCTGGTGTCCTCGTCGAACTCCTCGTCGACTTCGAGGTCGCCGTCGACGTCGTAGCCCAGGTCGAAGAGCATCTGTTCCAGAACCTCGATGTCTTCGCCGTCTTCGACGCCGGTCGACAGTTCTCGGCCGAACTCGACCTCGGTCACGACGGCAGTCACCGGCAGGTCATCGACCGAATAGAGCACTTGACCAGAGCCGATCTCACCGGACTGGACTTTGAGATCGATCGCTCCGGTGTGGGCGCTGTAGAAGCCGTCGACCGTGCTCTCGACGTTCACCGTCATGATCGCCGAACCTGTCTGAACCCTGCTGCCGATGTCGACCAGAACACCGGACACTTCCGAGGGTCCTGGAACCATGATCACGTCACCCGGAGCAACGGTTCCAGTGACGACAACGTCGAGGTCGTCCTGCCAGCGCTTCACCGCTTCGAAGGTCTCGGCGTCGAAGGTTCCATCAACCGTGAACCCGGTGTCCACATCATCTCCGTCGTCTCCTTCGCTGGCGTGATATCCGAGCGACGCAAGATTCTCTTCGAGCACGAGCACGTCGTCGCCCGACACTCTGTTGACCAATGTTCGATAGAAGGGCACTTCGCCGTAGAACACGACGACAGGTGTCGCATTGATCTCGTAAGCCATGTCGCCGCGAGCAAGGGTCTGACCCTCGTTCACTACATCGGTGATGAGCCCGTCGGTGCCCGCTGCCACGGAGGTGACGTTCGCATACTGCAGCGTGCCGTCGATGTTCGTGTACTCGATGAGGTCCCGCTGCTCCACCTCGACTGCTCGCAGGGTGACTTGAGCCTCCGCCGGATCGTCGGAATCCGATGAGGAGTTGAGTGCCGCGATGACCACGGCAGCGAGGGCGGCAACCACGAGCGCAGCGGCAAGAAGCTTCAGCCAGGGCGGCGAAGATGTGTCATTGGAAGGCTGTGATTGTGATGTCGGCGGTTGGCCGTTGTCTTGGGTGGGTGTTTCGGGGCCGTCAATGTTGGCCCCTCTCGTAAGAACAGGCATCAGTTGTTCCCTCCAAAGCTGCCGCCCGCACCGAACTGTGCCTGGCACTCTTGGACGGCGTCCGCATTGGCGGGGTCGGTCGGGTCGAAATTGTCGCCGAAGAGCGCGGCGGGGCCACCGGCGAATCCGCCGCTGATATCCGGGTCATCGACATCAAATCCCAGGTCTCGCAGGCACTGAGCGAAACCGAGAAGCCTGTCTTCGATTTCGGATTGATCCAATCCAGCACCGGGGAGGAAGCTCGCCCCGGCAATGAGGTCACCGCAGACCTCAACTGCGTTGGCTACGGCCGGGTCGTTCGGGTCGATGTTGCTGTTCGCTCCGGGCTGGAGCAGTTGGATCGATCCATCGGCGTTGACGGTCGGATCTGCGAGATCGACACCTTCGCCTCGCATGCACTGCGTGAATGCGAGG
>JAAETH010000792.1 GCA_024228575.1 Actinomycetes bacterium | reverse complement strand
TGACGTTCGACCCGGCTCGAGCGCCGCATGTTGTGGAGATGGAAGTCCGCCAGCCGAACATCGAGGGTGTCGGTGGTATTGGTATGGAGATCCTTGGCCGCAACGCGTTGCGGATGCGACCCGACCGACTGATCATCGGCGAGACCCGCTCGGGCCTTGAAGTCCGAACGATGCTCGAAGCAATGAACAGCGGCCATGAAGGGTCGTTGACGACGATCCACTCGGACTCCTCGTCTTCGGCTTTGACGAAGATGCAGACGTTGGCCTTGACCGGCTCGGACTCCCTTGAGATGGAAGCATCGGCGCACCTGATCAGCCTTGTACTCCACCTGGTTGTTCACCTCGCGAAACTCCCGGACGGTAGGCGGGTGGTCACTTCGGTCCGCGAGGTCACGGGCGCCCACGGCGCCACGGTTCAATCGAGCGAGGTCTTCAAAATGCCCCCAGGCGAGGAAGTGGCCATCCCAACCGCGGCAGGGTTCAGTCCGCGGATGCTCGACCGGTTGATTCCAGCTGGGTTCGACCAGCGGATTCTTCGGGT
>JAAETH010000791.1 GCA_024228575.1 Actinomycetes bacterium | reverse complement strand
GCGAACCCCTCACGCCCAAGAACTACCCGTTCTACGGATCGGCCGAACACGCCGAGATCGTCTCCGCCCTCGAGGATGCGGGCCCCGCGGCCGTCATCGGCGTGACGGGCAAACACGCACCGCTGTGCGGGGCGATCGAACCGTTCCCGCTGATCGAAGACGGCGACTTCGACATCCCAGCGGCGATGGTGCACCTCACCGACGCCGAACCGGTACTCGGTGCCGACGGTCGGGTTGCGACCATCACGATCGGTTCCGAACGCATCACAACACAAGCCCGCAACGTCGTCGCCAACCTCGGTGCGACCCCGGCGCAGATCTCGCTGTGGGCCCACATCGACACCAAACCCGACACCCCGGGCGCCATCGACAACGGCGCAAGTGTGGTCGCCCTCCTCACCCTGGCGGAACTACTCGGTGACCGGCCGCTCAACAACGGAATCGAGCTGGTGGTCGTCAACGGCGAGGATCACTTCGCAGCCCCCGGCGAACAACACTGGCTGGGCACAAACGGCGACCGCTTCGACGAGATCGCGCTCATGGTCAACCTCGATGCCATCGGCTGCCTCCGCGGCGCAACCACCTATTCGCTCTACAACGTCGATCAGGTGTCGACAGATCGGGTTCACGAG
>JAAETH010000790.1 GCA_024228575.1 Actinomycetes bacterium | reverse complement strand
TGGCATCGTCGGCGCCTCGCTGGTGAAGTCGGGTCAGATCAAAGGTGGCGGCGGAGCCTACGTCGCCACCTCGATGGGTGGCCGACAGGTCGACTTCAACACTCTCGACCCGGCCGAGAAGCAACTCACCAACATCGTCGAGGAGATCGCCATCGCCTCCGGCATGCCGGTCCCAGCCGTCTTTTTGCTCGACGAGGAGCCCGGTATCAATGCGTTCGCCGCGGGATGGACGGCTGACAATGCAGCCATTGGGATAACCAGGGGTGCCCTGGAACAGCTCAATCGCCGTGAACTTCAGGGTGTGATCGCACATGAGTTCTCTCACATCAGGAACGGTGACACCCGGATCAATACAAGGATCATCGGTTGGGTGTTCGGCATCGCCGTGATCACGATCTTGGGCCGCATCCTCCTCCAACAACTGTGGTGGGCGCCGCGCCGACGGAGCAAGGAAGACAACTCCACGATGGTCATCATGGCCGCCGCTATCGGCCTCATCGTGATCGGGTCGGTGGGGACCGTGTTCGCCAGAATGATTCAGGCCGCGGTATCTCGCCAAAG
>JAAETH010000789.1 GCA_024228575.1 Actinomycetes bacterium | reverse complement strand
GGTGGCACCGACGCACAGAGGCGTCTGAGGAGGGCAGCGCACTAGCCTCGCGTCCGATGACAAAACCGCTGCCGGCCTCTCCGATCACACCCACTATTCCGCTCGATTCGCCCGGCGTTCAACACGGCCAACTACACCTTCCCTACAGCCGCGACGATTCGGCGTACGGCGCGATCCTGATCCCCATCTCGGTCGTGGCGAACGGAAACGGGCCGACCGTCCTGCTCACCGGCGCCAATCACGGCGACGAGTACCACGGACCGCTGGCGCTGACGAAGCTGGTCAACTCCATCGATGTCGCCGAGGTAACCGGCCGCATCATCGTCGTGCCCTTCATGAATCATCCGGCGTTCACGGGGGCAGCTCGCAATTCGCCCATCGACGGAGCCAACCTCAACCGCGTCTTCCCGGGTTCACCGACAGGTGGGGTCACCCAGAAGATCGCCGACTACATGACCCGATACCTGCTGCCGATCTCTGACGCCGTGCTCGACATCCACGATGGTGGCAAGACGCTCGAGTTCCTGTCGATGGCGGCCTCTCACGTCATGGACGACAAGGTTGCCGAGGCTCGCAACTGGGAGGCGGCCCTCGCGTTCGGGGCCCCGTATGTGACCAAGCTCGTCGAACTCGACATGCTCGGCATGTGGGATGCGGTCGTCGAGAACTCGGGCACACCATTTCTCAGCACCGAGATCTCCGGCGGCGGCACCACGCGACCATCTTCGATGAAGGTGACGGTCGACGGGGTGCGCAACGTCCTGCAGCATTGGGGCGTACTCGCAGGTGATCCCACACCTGCCACGTCGGTAGTGCTGGACATCCCCGAGAACGACGCCTATCTGATCAGCGAGGACGAGGGGCTGCTCGAGTGGCTCGTCGAACTGGGCGACTCTGTCGTCGCAGGCCAACCCGTGGCGCAAATCTACGACACCGTCAAGCTGGGCAGGACGCCGATAGAAGTGTCTGCCACCATCGATGGGCTCGTCGCGATGCGTCATTTCCCGGGCCTGATCAAGAGGGGCGATGCAATCGCCATGCAGGCCCGCGTGGCCTGACCACACGATCGGCTCCGAGCGGCTAGCCGATGACGTGAACTCCCCTGGGGAAGTTCGTCAGACACTCCACACCCGAAGCGGTGACGAGTGTGGTCTCGCTCATCTCCATCCCCCAGTCGTCCATCCACATGCCGAGCATGACGTGGATCGTCATGTTCTGCTCGAGCACGGTCGTATCGCCGGGGCGCAGGCTGACGGTGTGTTCGCCCCAGTCGGGGCCATAACCAACACCGATTCCGTAGCCGATCCGGCTGTCCTTGCTCAGGCCATACCGATCGAGAACGTCCTGCCACGCGCGGTGCACATCGTGGGCGATCACACCCGGCTTCATCACCGACAGCACTGCCTCGAGGCCCTCCTCGACCGCCTTGGCGGTGTCGAACAAGGTCTGTGAACCGCCACCCAGCTGCACGGTTCGGGCCAGGCCGGCGTTGTAGCGCTTGCGGGCACCACCCAGCTCGAGCGCCACCGTCTGGCCGGCCCCGAACCTCTCGTCGGTCCACATCGGGTGAGCTGTCGTGGCGGCCTCGCCCGCGAGCACGAGCGGCGAGAGTGCCGTCAGGTCACCGCTGAACCCCTCGTTGCCGCCGACCTGTTGGGCCACGACCGCTGCCACCAGGTCGCACTGGCGTATGCCCGGACGAATCGTCTCGTAGGCAACCCGCATCGCTCCCTCGGCCAGCGTGGCGGCCTGGCGCATCACCGCGACCTCGGCGTCGCTCTTGACCGTGCGGCACCAGTTCACGAGCAGGTCGGCGTCGACCCAATGAGCGTTCGGCAGGGCCGCCTGCAGTGAAGCGACGGCCTTGGCGCTCAGGAAATAGGTGTCGCTCTCGTAGCCAACGACCTTGTCATCGAGGCCCATCTCCGCGAGGTATCGACCGACGACCGCCATTGGATGGGTGCCGTCTTTCTGCACACAGTCCTCGGGATAGGGCCGTACCTGGTCCTCGGTCATGTACGTCGTGAGCTTTGCGGCACCGCCGTCCATCTTGCGACCCATCCAGATCGGATCGACATCGTGTTGCACCAGCACGATCTGTGGGGTGTAGAAGGACCAGGCGTCGTAGCCGGTGAGCCAGTTGTGGTTGTTCGGATCGCCGATGACGAGGACATCGAGGCCGCGGTTGGCCATCTCGGCTCGCACCTTGGCAAGCCTGGCGTCATATTCGGTTCTGCTAAAGGCGGGGGGCATCGATGTCTTCCGTGTCGTCTCGCAAACATCTTGATGGGTGAAGACCGCAACGATGTCTTGGCGGGCCCGAATTACCTTCCGAGCGCCTGGGCCAGGTCCGAGATGAGGTCGTCGGTGTCTTCGATGCCTGCCGAATAACGAACCAGGCCTTCGGGGATGCCGAGCGCTGCCCGTTCCTCGGGGGTGCACTCGACATGGCTGGTGGTGGCCGGAGGCCCGACGGTGGTTTCGACCGCACCGAGGTTGGCGGCGCGATGTGCCATCTGCAGATGCGGCAGGAACGATTTGACCGCTTCGAGCCCACCGTCGATGGCGAAGCTGAGCATCCCGCCGAAACCAGACATCTGGGCCACGGCGATGGCGTGTTGGGGGTGCGAAGCCAGGCCCGGGTAGTTCACCCGGGTGATCCGCTCGTGTCCTTCGAGGAAGGTGGCGACGGCCATTGCATTG
>JAAETH010000788.1 GCA_024228575.1 Actinomycetes bacterium | reverse complement strand
TTGCTGGCGCGTCGGTGAGCGAGGGCACGTGAGTGCTCGTGGCGTCGAGCAGCCCGGCGCCGCCCCATCCGAGGATGAGCAGGCCCGACACCGAGAGTGACCGTATGATCCGCCCACTGCGCCGTTCCGTTCCGCTCATGGTCCCCCTGTCCTACCCCCGACGGCCCGGCGACGACTGGTGACGACTGGTGACGACTGGTGACGTGTCAAGGTCGACGATAGTGGGGCGCCGCTCGCCGATCGACTTCGACATACTCGGTCCCGAGCACTGCGGCGAACCATTGGCCAAGAGATTCTCGTCACGCCGCGCTCAACTCCGCAGCCCAGGGTCCCTGTGTGCTAAGGGTTGCACTCGCCCCTCCGACACGGTCTGGTCGCGGGACGACCGCGTCATGATGAGAGATGGGCGTCGACCCACTTGTTCGATTTCGCCCCACCAGACTTGCCCTCGGTCGTGATCGGTCACCACGGTTTGTCGAGGATTGCTTCGCGGAGCGAGGCGAGAGCCGCGCGCTCTTCGGTTTCGGTTGGCGGCTGACGCGTGTAGCCATCGACGACGGCGCGCTGCCCTGCGGGAGCGAGACGGCGGTCGGCCGTGCGGCCTCGGGGGCTACAATTGGGCGGGGAGGTGGTCGTGCAGTCCGAGCCCCAGCTGATCACCTACGTCGACCGGCTAGCGGGCGACTTCGACGGCCTCCTCGAGCTGTTGGAAGGTCCGCTGGCAGGCCTGTTCGGAGGAGTTCATCTGCTCCCGTCCTACGACCCGATCGACGGCGCCGACGCCGGATTCGATCCAGTGGATCATACGGCCGTCGACCATCGCCTGGGTGACTGGACCGACGCAGCGGGTCGGGGCCAACACCTTGCTCGGAACCTCATTCACTAGCAGTGACACGACACCCTCTGGTGATGGAATCACGACCCCCGGGCCACACGGCACCTCAGTGGTATCACTGATTGCTGCCCAACCTGGTTCACCGATCCCGGCCGCGACCACCCCCAAACCAAAGATCGACGAGGCAAAGAGAGCAACCGATCCCGCCCTCCAACCTCGGAACATCCGAGGCTCCCCCCGCGTCCAGACACCTGAACCACCACCACTGCTTGGGGCAGTGGTGGACAGTGGGAGGGAGGATGCGAAGCTCTTGCGCTGTCGAGTCTGCGGTTCTACTGGGTCGCTGGCGGCGGTGACTGCTCGTCGGTACGGTCGTAGTGCGAGCGGGTGATCAACACCGGGACTGGACTAGATCTGACCACGCCAGCTGCCACGCTACCGAGCGCCGCTCGCCGGGCACCCGTCCTGGCCCGAGATGTGATCGCCACGTAGGAAGCCCGGAGTCGCTCGGCCTCATCAACAATGACCTTGTGGGTCTGCGGTCCCTGTCGATGTTCAGTGGTTACCTCGAAGCCCATTTCTCGAAGCTGATCGGCGCAGGCGCTTGCTGGATCCGGAACTTCTGGCGCGGATCGATGGCTAGCGAGAGATTTCGACGGCGAGAAGGAGACCGCCAGGATCAAGATCTGGCCGCTGGTTGTCTTGGCCATACGGGTGACTATGTCGAGGTCCGGCTCGTGGTCGCCGTCATGTGCGATCAGGATCGGACCATCAGGGTTGAAGGTGTCGGGCTTGAACGCTGGACCGACCACCACAGCCGGGGCCGAGCCGGATGCGACGACGAGCTCGGCCGTGCTGCCTAGCACTGATCTGCGGATCCGACCCCTCCCGTGGGAGCTCATCACAATCAAGGCAGAAGGCTCATCCTCGTTGACGACGGCGTCGATGGCCTGGACTGGGTCGCGCTCCACGCGGATGACCGTGCGCAGCTCGACGCCGTCGATGGCGTCTGCGATGTCGTCCAGGAATGAGGTTGGCTCGGGCGGGCCCTCGGCCACTTTGGTGGTAAGCAGCTCCAGGCGAGCTCCACTCCGTTGGGCCAGCTCCTTGGCCGGGACAAGGGCGGCTCGGGCCAGCTCTGAGCCGTCGAGTGGGACCACGATCCGGGTCAGACCGAGGCGCTGGTCTGTGAAGGGGACCGACCAAGTCGCTTCAACCGTGACGATGATGAGCGTCGTTGTGTTCACCCTCCTAGCATCGTCTTGCCGAAGATGGGGACGAAGGGCCAAAGGTCATAGGGTAGGTAGGGCATCCCCCGGTTGTCAGCGGAGTTGGCGCCCTGGCCGGGCCCTTCCTGGTCACGGCACGTGGACAGTCGAGGGGGGTCCGACCGGTCCGTTCCGGGAAGCCTCATCTCCGCAGCCAGTCCAATGGGACCATTCCTACGTCAGCACCCCTGCGTGTATGAGCTCAACGGGATGTGGGGTCCTGGGCCAGTTGGTGTCGAGGTCGAGTTTGCTGCCGGTGAGAGTGATCCCGGCGGTGACGTGTGGGAGCCAGACCGTCTGTTGGACGAGCGCCGGTTCGCCGTAGAGCCCGGTTGGATCGAGCCCGCCGTTGAGTTGGGCGCCAGGGTAAGGAGCATCGTCGGCCAGGGTGACGCGCGTCAGGTGTTGCTGTCGACGGCTGAGGCCGAGAACGCCAACCTGGTCGTTGTGGGGCGTACAGGAGCGGGTGGCGGTCCGGGGTTTTTGCACCTCGGGAGCGCGGTTGAGTACGTATCCCATCACATGTCGATTCCGCTGGCAGTTGTCCCGGGGGACTCGTCGCGTGGGATCGGTCGCATCGTCGTCGGGGTCGACGGCTCGGCGGAGTCACTGCGCGCTCTTGCGTGGGTGACCGAGATTGCCCCCTCGATGGGGTCGTCGGTGGTTGTCGTGCAGGTTGCGGAGCCTCTCCTGGGGTGGACGCCCGAGAGTAGTCCGGAGAACTGGCGACGTGATGTCGAGCGGCACCTGGAGGAATGGAGCGCAACCCTGAGAAACGAGGACGTGCCGGTCGAGCTGGTAGCTCAGAGAGACCTCCGTCCCGCCGATGGGTTGCTGGGCGTGGCCACGGCTCGTCGTGGTGATCTGCTCGTGATCGGTACCCGCGGAACCGGCGGGTTCACTGGCCTTCGTGCGGGTGGGGTGGACCTCAGGGTTCTCCATCGCGCTCACCTGCCATTGGTGCTGGTTCCTCCGAGCTCGTTGGGCCGATGGCGTCGCGGCTGAGTCAGTTCCCGAAGTGGTGAGGCTCGAGCACTGGGCCTGGTATTCGATTGCGCTCAATGTTGCGTTGGGTCTTGCTCACGGGTTGATTACTCTCCGGTCGGGGAGTCTGGCAGTCGCTACGGAGGTGCTCCACAACGTCGTTGATTTGATCTCGGCCATTGCTCTGCTGGTGGGCCTTCGGTTGGCGACGTGGTCGAGTGCTCGGTTCCCGTATGGCCTGCACAAGGTCGAGAACATCGTGGCGTTGAGTTTCGCCGGCTTGATCATGTTGACGGCCTATGAGATCGGCCGTGGGGTTGTATTCGGATCGGCGAGTGACGTGGAAGCCCGGGGATGGATGCTGGCAGTCGTCGCGGTCACGATGGCGGCTCCGCTGGTGTTCAGCTACTTCGAGCTTCGCGTGGTGACCGAAGCGAACTCGCCGACGCTCAGCGCCGATGCGCGTGACTACCGGGTACACGCGGCGACGACGGGGCTCGTGTTTGTTGTGTTGGTATCGACATGGACGGATCTTCCCATCGATCGTGTGGCGGCGGCCCTGATCATCGTGGTGATTGTCAAGACGGGTTGGGACTTGTTGAGGGATGCGATGTGTGTCTTGCTCGACGCGAGCCTCGACCGAGAGACGCTTGACCGGATCGAGTCGGTCATTCGGAGTGATCCGGCTGTGATCGAGATCCAGTGGATGACCGGTCGCAACGCAGGCCGGTTCCGCTTCCTGGAGACGGGGATCACGTTGCGGGTCTCGGAGCTCGGTACTGCTGAGACGGCCGTGGCGCGTATCGAAGCGGCGGTGCGGGACTCTGTGTCACATGTCGATCGGGTCCTTGTCCACATCGAGGCGTCACCTTCGACCCAGGTGAGATACGCGGTTCCGGTGGCGCAGTTGCCCGACTCGGTGAGTGAGCACTTCGGGGGAGCGCCCCACTTCGCTTTGCTCGACATAGGCCGAGGCGACGGCGATGTTTCTGCAGCAGACAAGATGGGCCCTCGATGGGCGCGACACGGATGGGGGATTCGCAGCCCTCGTCATGTCAGGGCAGAGGGCAGGCGTTGGAGACAGTCACGGTCATGACCGCCCCCGCACTCGATGACGAGGCGTCTAGGCAAGGTGAAGCGCACGGAAGACTTCGTCGGCTGTCCCGGTGATCATCGTGGTCATTGGTCCGACCGACACCTCGACATCGGTCGACTCGATGGCTTCGATCGATCTCCGGATGACCGTGTCCGGCTTTTCCTGTAGTGGGTAGACGGCGACGGTCGCGCCGATCAGGTCGTCAGATCCCATCGCAGCACCTCCAGTGCCGGTTGGTTGCCTGCTTGGCGGCCTGCATAGTCTGCAAGGGGCCATGGCTTCGAGGCTTGAGGGGCGAGGTGAACCGCGCTGACGGTGGCGACTGGTTGGCTGCCGACAAGCTGTTCGATGTCGTCACGGGTGAAGAACTGGGCACTCGTCCAGGGCTCGATGCCGACATCGGCCTGACTCGGGGGCGCGTCACCCGGCGAGCCTCATCGACATATCGCTGTGGATCTCCCGCCCACTCCAACGTTGTCAGGATGACCACACCTTCAAACGCTTGATCTGCGAGCGGCAAGCGTTCGCCAAACGCTTCGCGGCAACTGATCGGCTGCCCTGCGAGGTGGCAGCGACCTTCGTCGAGCATGGCCCTCGACGGCTCGACCGCGACGACTCGGTGACGGTCAGCCAACAACCTGGTGAAGTGGCCAGTACCGGCACCGACGTCAGCCACGACCCCGGGCCTCGTGTCGGCCAGAATCCGTGCAAGCGCCCACCGCTCGAGATGGTCGACGAAAGCTCCCATGGGTGTTGTGAACCACGCCTCGTATCCGACAGCATCACGAAATGCTGTAGAGGAGCCGACTGGGCGCTCAGCATTCATCGGGATAGCTGTCCGGGATTGGGTGCTCCCAGGCTCGTCGCCGCAGAGGCCGTTTGCCGCTTCGGCCCATCAGTGTGATGCGAGGGCCTGACTCGCTCATCGAACCGATGACTGTCACCGGTCGAAGGTCCCACTGCTCGAAGGTGGCTGCCCGCTCGGTTGGGGCGGTGAACAACAGCTCGTAGTCGTCGCCACTGAGCAGCGCTGTTTCGACATCGATGTCGGGGGCTAATGGAATGGCGTCCTGGTCGATGATGGCGCTACACCCCGATTCCGAGCAGAGGTGATCGAGGTCCGTGGCCAGCCCGTCGGAGATGTCGATCATCGCGGTACCGCCGGCGGCGGCCACCCCCGCACCGTCGGCAAGCCGAGGGACCGGTCGGCGAAGCCGCTCGATACCGGACGGTTCGTCCTCTCCCGCTAGACACCGGGCCAGCGCCGAGCCTGCCGCCCCGAGCTCCCCGGTGACGAAGATGACATCACCCGGTCGGGCTCCGAGCGCAGAACCGGGCCCGAAGGATGCGCTTGACCCACGACGGCGACCGACACGACAAGCGCCGGTCCGATTGAGGTGTCGCCGCCGACGATCGGGCAGGCGAACCTCTCGCCAGCGGCCGCCATGCCATCCATGACCCGATCCGGGGTCCCTGGTTCGTCAGTCCGGACAACTAACGACACCACGGCCGCGGTCGGTGAGCCACCCATCGCGGCGATGTCCGACAGGTTCACCGCCATGGCCTTCCAACCGACATCCTCGGGTCTGCACCAACCGAAGTCGAAATGGACCGACTCGACCAGAACATCGGTCTTCAACAGCGAACCGCCCTCAAGCACCGCGGCATCGTCGCCGATCCAGTACTGACCTGGAGGTGGCAGGGGCAACCGCTGCCTCAGGCGCTCGATGAATGCCAACTCCCCACCCCGACAGGTCGCAGTGTCGCCGTTACCCATGACCAGACCCCAACGCGCACAGCGGCCAGCGTGTCCGCTCGTAGCGAAGAACTCGGACACCGCCGACAGGACGAACAGGCACCATCAGCCCGTACGTCATGCAGTTGGAGCACGCAGTATCAACCATCGTCTCGGTCCAATGCCCATCCAGCTGATCAGCCCTCCGTCTGCCGACCACCGGCCGGAGCCTGAGGAGTGGCGGGCTCGAATGATATTGGCACCACATAGTCCGACCAGGCAGAGCCCAAGGTCCTGAAGTCGGGACGTTGGCCTCTTGGGCGGACGCTGGCTCCGAGCGAGCATGTCGAGTATCGCCGGTGGCAGAGAGGAATCCGAGGTGAGGTGCGATGACGATTGAGCGGGATGACGACGCCCTGCGGGATACGGTGTTGGCCGAGCTGGCCTGGGACTCCAACATCGACGAGTCCCAGGTCGATGTCGGCGTCGACGGAGGCGTCGTCACGCTAGTAGGCACCGCCTACAGCTATGCAGAGAAGCTCGCCGTCCAGCAGGCTGCGTTGGCCGTCGAGGGCGTTCACGACCTTGTCAACGACATTGATGTGAAACCAAGAGCCGAGACCCGTCCTAGCGATGCCCGGCTGACCGAACTGGCCGAGCAGGCGCTGTCGTGGGACGCGCTTGTCCCCGACCAGGACCTCGAGGTGTTGGTCACTGATGGCTCGGTGGTCCTCAGTGGTGAGGTCGGCGTCGCGTCGCAGCGACAAGAGGCGGAAAGAGCGGTAGCCCATCTGGAAGGTGTCCGGGGGGTGACGAACCGGATCACTGTGGCCGAACCCGACATGACGCCGGATGAGGTCCGGCAGGCGATCACCGAGGCGCTTCACCGGCGGGCATCTCACCGAGCCGACCACATCGATGTTGTCGTCGACGGTCGAACCGTTACCTTGCGAGGCACGACCCAGACCCGATTGGAGAAGGTGGCGATTCTCGGAGCTGTCACCCACGCGCCAGGTATCGAGGTCGTTTGTGATGAGCTGCGCATCGACCCCAACACTTGAACTGTCCTCCCGTTCCGGAACAGCCCCGGCTCCGCTGCTGCAGCTACGTGGCGTTGACGTCGCCGTATATGATCTGCCGTTTTTGCACGACATCGACATCCGTGTCGAGTCAGGTCAGTGCCACGCCCTGTTCGGGCCGCCGCCTGCCGGTTGGGATGTGCGGAGTTGTTGGATCGCGATGTCGAAGACGGGTACTCCGGAGGTGAGGCCAAGCTGGCAGAACTGATCCGGCTGCTCGTGTGAGCCCCGTCCCTGTGCCTCATCGACGAACCCGACGCCGGCGTCGATGTTGATGTCGACGACAACATCAAGATCATCGGTGACACACTGGCGGGTCTACTGACCCGCTCTGCAGTTGGCGAACCCACACCGGCGGCAATTGTCATCACACATTCCGGCCGGATCTTCAACTACCTCGAGCTCACCACCGCCGTACGGGGACCCGACATCGACCTCGAGCGGTCGGCCCGTCTTCAGGCACACCCGCAGGCCAGAACGGTCGACCAACTGCCACCAGAGGTCATGGAGGAGGCAACCGACGTTGGGGTCACTCTCGGCTCTGGCGACCGGGCCGCTTCTGGAGCGATCGTCGATCGCTCCAGGGTCTTCGTTGCAGTGCAGGAGCGGTTCACCGGCCAGCTCGAACTGCTGCCGATCACCGACGCCTTGCGTCACCTCGAAGATGCCAGAGAGCTGGCCTGGTCAGCGGTGGACCCCGGAGATGACAAGTTCACGGCGCACGATCTGCTGGCATCGACCGGTGGTCCTGGCTTTCAATGCCCGCATACCGTGAACTCACACCGCAACCGTGCGACCGACACCGAATCTGCGCCGGTCACCGCACCAGTGGATTCAGGGACTCGGGGGACCGTTTGTGCATCTCGGGACTTCGCGGCTGCGGTGAGGAAAAGGGCCCCGCTGAGCACGAACGGGCCCCCGCTGACCAGTGCTGCGAACCAGTGGTTTCGACCGGCGGTAGCGATGGCGAACACGCTGAACAGTCCACCAGTAATGAGTAGCAGCGTGCCCCCTTGCCGTTGGTGACGAAACGCTCTGATGATGGCGCCGATGTTCGCTGTGGCCAGGGCCAACACGCCCAACCCCTCGAGGAACGCATCCTCCTCGAACCACTCACCCGCCACTGCCGAGCCCACAAGGGGTATGACCCACATGACAACACCAATGACACCGACCGCTCTGGCGGCTCAACTGATCGATTTGCTTGGATCGCTACTCCTCGATCCTGAGCTGTCGATGTGCGGGTTGTCAGAGCCCAAGGTCCCCAACTGCCCACTGTCAGATCCTGAGGAACGTTCGGCTCTGCCACGAATGTGGGCCACGCCGCTGGCCGGGGCAAGCCAACTGCCGACGATGTCGAGGCCGGTCGAATACGAGCGGGTGGATTGCCGCAGAACGGGACCGGATCGGCCAGTTCCTCGACCACCACGACATCACCAACCTCGTCATGGTCGCCGGTGACGCCCACATGGTCGCCATCGACGACGGCACCAACAGCGGCTGCGGAGGCCACGACGGGTTCCCCGTCCTCCAGGCCGCCGCCCTGGACCGACCCGGGAGCATCAAGGGCGGGCCCTACAGCCATGGCACCTTCCCGGGTGCTGGCCAGTTCGGCCTCATCGAGGTGACCGACGACGGCGACGACCGCATCGAGGTCACGCTCATCGGCATCGACTACACCGGTGCCGAACTCGCCCAGCTCACGATCCTCTACGACTCTCCGCTCCACCCATAGCCGCAACCACCCACCGCCGGCCACCCCAAAGGGCGGAGTACGAACGGTAGTCGCCCACAAGAGCCCACCGAAGGCGTTTGCTGAGCCACAACCAGAAACACCCGGCCCCCACCCACGTGCGTTCGAGGGCCTCGTCGGTGGCCGTGCACCTCGTCCGGAAGGCAGGCACCTTCTAGTCGGGTACGTCGAGGGCAATGGGATGGTGCCCACGGAGGCTAGGTCGACCCCATCGGCGTCCGGTCCACTGGGCTTCCACCGTCAGCTGTCAACGGCTCAGCCGAACACGGGCACGGCGCTAGGCTGCGACGCCGCATCGGCAAGGCGTTGGCAGTGATGACAGAGGCCGACCTTGCTGAGTGTTGAACGTGTGGACTAGCGGCCGGAGCTATCGGGACCGAGGCCGAGCTCGGCTATTCGATCCTGTACCCGTTCGATCTCGTCGCCGATCGTGGTGTTGCCGCCATGTCCGGTGTGGACGGTGGTGGACGAAGGCAGCGTCAGGAGCCGATCGCGGATGGACCGCAGGATCGTTGGCTCGTCGCTGAAGCTCCGGCCCGTTGCGCCGGGGCCGCCGCAGAACAGGGTGTCGCCGGACAGAACGCGCCCGTCGGACCCGTCGTAGAAGCAGCACGAGCCAGGGGAGTGACCAGGGGTGTGGAGCACGGTCAGCGCGTGTTCGCCACACCTGAGCACTGCGCCCGGCTCGATGTCATGGTCTGGTGAGTTGCCCGGGTACACCTGATCCCACAGCATACGATCGGCCGGGTGCAGCAGAATCGGGGCGTCGACTTCGTCTCGCAGGGCGATGGCGGCGTTGATGTGGTCATTGTGGCCGTGGGTGAGGACGATGCCCAGAACCCGGCGTCCGTTCACGGCCTCGACGATCGGGACGTGATCGTGGGCGGCGTCGAAGACGAGCACCTCCTTCTCGTCACCGAGAAGCCAGATATTGTTGGTCACCTCCCACTCGCCGCCATCGAGAGCGAAGATGCCGTCCGTCTGCACGAGCTCGACCGCCACTACCGCACTCCGAACGGGACGTCGTTGACCTGGTACCCCACTGCTGGTCCGATAGGCGCAGGGTAGCCGAGGTCAGGACGTTTGGCCGTGGCGGCAATGCAGTCCCAACAGTCGCCGATCTGGCGCCGAGCGGCCTGGTGAGCAGGAGCAGAGCACACTCAGCGGGGGTCAGAACCCTCGGGTGAGCCACTCGCCGGGGCCACCCTGGGGCGTGATCACGAGCAGCACGCGGCTGTCCCGGATCATCTCGTCCCATAGCTCGTCGTCGTTCTGATCGGTGCGCCCGTGCTTGTGGCGCAAGGCCTTGAATTGGACAAGTCCCCCCTCGACGTCCTTGGAGACTCCACCGTCCCGTCGACGATCACGTAGCGGAATCCGTGGACGTCATCGATGGCCAGTTGCACGCGGGGGTCGTTCGAGAACAGGTGGTACTTCATCCGATCCTCTGTCGTCGATACGTAGAACCGCTCACCATCCCACAGGAACCAGTTCGGGGTGAGGTGGGGTCGCCCGTTCCTCCTCACCCAGGGGCAACGATGGCATTGCGAGCCTCGGCCAGGAAGGCGTCGATGGCTTCCACGTCAACCTGTCGGGTCATGAGGTGACACCCTAGATCAGGGGCAGAGACCGGTCCCGCCTCCAGCGCCTCGGGCGCAGAGATACGTCACCTCGACGCTCTTCAGTCCGAACGTGCCGCCCTCCTCGGCGATGAAGAGGTGCAGGCGCTCACCGAGCACGGAGTCATCGCCGAATCCGATGAGGTCATACGTGATCTCGTGTAGGTCACCGGCCGATGGGCCATCGACCACGATGCCCGTCGGCTTGGGATCGGCGAAGCGGGATCGGGCCTCGAGTACGATCTCCCCGATCTCCCCGACCGTGTCCCCGGTGGGGATCTCGCCGACGACATCGACGACCTCGCTGGTGATGTCGAACACCCCGGACAGGGGAGCGACGAACCGGGAGTGGACCCAACCGACGAGTCCGTTGACCTCCACTTCGTACCAAACCGCCGTTGGCGGCCCGAGGCGACGAGCCCGGCCGGTGTGCACCAGACCGGTCGTCAACGGGTCGAGGGAGTCGAGGATGGCCTGGTCGGCTCCGGGCAGGGCCCGGACGTTGAGGAGATCGTCGACGGCAACCCCGATCGCGCCGAGGATGGCGGCAGGCGGCAGGATCCCTTCGAACGGCTCGCCCGGCAACAGCCCGGCCACGACCTCGTCCCATTCCGCCCGGGTGATCTCGATGCAGTCGCGCTGCAGCCACTCGCCGAAGTCCGGGCAACTGCCCTCCAGCTCGTAGCGAATGCTGTCCACTGCGCCGAACTGGAAGGCCGTGGAGTTGAGCTCGGACAGCAGGGCCGCACTACCACAGCTGCTGTTGGCCCCGGCCGGGGTCAACACGGCCCGGAAGTCGTCGAAGTCGGCGACCAACTGGCCGCCCCTCACTGTCGCCGATCTCACGGTCCCCTCGGTCTGGTTGGAGAAGAACGAAAACGCACCGTCGGCTATCTCCGCTGCGTTCGGTCCGCCAACCAGCTCGTCGAACGCAGCCCGGATCGGCTCGGCAGTGGCTGGCACGGTGCGCTCGTGGGGGGCCACCGCCTCGCAGGCGTCGGGATCACCGGTGCCGAAGTAGACGAGCACGTTCTGCTCCGTCGGTGCCTTTCTCGTGGTCGTCGTCTCAGCAGTGGTCGTCGGTGTCGATGTCGTTGTCGTCGACATGTCGGTGGCGGTGCTGGTGACGGTCGTCGACTCGTCCCCTTCTTCCTCATCGTCACCGTCGCCGCAGGCCACCATGAGCAGGACGAACACGGTGAACAACACCATGAGGCGTTCCCACACTGTTCGTTCCCACACCCCTCGTTGCCGACGCTCGCTTGGCATCACGTTGCTCCCGGCCGCCCGACGAGTTTCTCCGCCCGGAAGCGGCTGCCCTCAACGTTTGCACCGAACCTGGATGCGGGGTAGGGGCTTTGGGCCCGCACCGGCTGGGTGCCTGCTCAGGGCGCGATCCCACTCGTACGGGACGTTGGCCACTACAGAGGTGGCACTGAATCGGCGATCATCGTCGGCATGGACCCGGACGGATCGGTGGGACAGGTCGATGGCAGGATCGGCCACGAGGGCAGCAGGATCGATCTCGACGAGGTGAGCAAGATCTACCGGATCGGTGATCTCGAGGTGACGGCCCTCGACCGGGTGAGCCTGCACGTCGACGAGTCGGCGTTCGTCGTGATCCTCGGCCCGTCAGGGTGTGGCAAGACCACCCTGCTCAACATGATCGGAGCGCTGGATACCCCGACGCTGGGTTCGGTCCGCGTCGACGGACGAGATCTGACCAGCGCCAGTCGCTCCGAGCGGGCAGAGATCCGCCGCCATGCCGTCAGCTTCATCTTCCAGACCTTCAACCTGTTCCCGGCGCTCACCGCATTCGAGAATGTCAGGTTCGGAGCCGATGCTGCCGGACGCCGCGACGACGCCAGCGATCGAGCCGAGCTGGCCCTGGAGCAGGTCGGGCTGGGTGATCGCGTGCGCCACTTCCCCCACCAGCTGTCGGGGGGCGAGCAGCAGCGGGTGGCTATCGCCCGGGCCCTGGCCAGTGGAAACCCGATCATGTTGGCTGACGAACCGACCGGCGAGCTCGACTTCCGTACCGGAGTCCAGATCCTCAGCGTGTTGGAGGAGCAGGCTGCGGCCGGGATGACGGTCTTGATCGTGACCCACAATCGGGAGATCTCGCGGATCGCCGATCGCGTCATCGAGCTTTCCAGCGGCCGCATCGTCAGCGACGGGCCCCCAGCTGGGAGCCGGGCCGAGATCGGTGAGCTCCAATGGTGACCGACTCGACGACCAGACGGCGTTGGTCGCAGGGACCTACCGGCTCCAACTGGCTCCTGGTTCGTTGGTCGCTGCGGGATCTCCGATCGCACTGGATCGCCGTCGTGGTCATCGCCCTTGTGCTGGCGATCGGCACAGGTGTGTTCGCCGGACTTGGTAGTACGGCGACGTGGCGCCGCCAGTCGAACGATGCCAGCTTCTCCGCGCTCGGCATGCATGACTTGCAGGTCACGCTGAGTCCGGGCACGTTCGTTGATCAGGGAGCACTCGAACAAGCCGTGGCCGCCATCGACGGTGGCAGCGCCGTCATCGGTGCCCGAGAGCGTCTCGTCGTCGACAGCCAGGTTTCGGCCTCCGGTCAGGACGGGCCGGTCTTGCTCGCGGCCCGTCTCGTCGGGATGAGCTTCGGGGGCGAACCGGCGGTCGACAACATCTGGGTGAGTGATGGTTCGAGCCCCGAGCCGGGCCGTGACGGTGGCACCGGACTCCTAGAGGCCAAGTTCGCTGACTTCTACGGTCTCCCTCCGCAGGGAACGGTGACCGTGGCCGGTGGCCGGGAGCTGCGCTACGTTGGGCTCGGCATCGGTCCTGAGGACTTCTTCTACGAAGGGCCGGAGGGGAGCATCTTCGGGGAGGGCGAGCTGGCCATCGCCTATGTGCCGCTGATCGAAGCCCAGCGACTGGTCGATCGCCCCGGTCAAGTGAACGATCTCGTCCTACGACTGGCGGCCGGCACCGACCGGGCTGAGATCGAGGCCCAGCTCGATGAGACCTTGGCCGCGCTCGGCGTCGGGGCCGACGTGACCAACCAGGACGAGGCCTACGCCTTCCGGGTTCTCTATGACGACATCGACAACGATCAGCGAACATGGAATGCTCTCTCGGCCCTGATCCTGCTGGCCGCTGGGCTGGCCGCCTTCAACCTGGTCAGCCGGATCGTGGAGGCCCAGCGCCGTGAGATCGGGATTGGCATGGCCCTTGGCGTGGCACCATGGCGGCTCGCGGTCAGGGCACTGCTCATCGGGATTCAGGTCGGGTTGCTGGGCACGGTGCTCGGCGTCGGGGTGGGGTTCCTCCTCGGCCGGGCCATGGAGGATCTGTTGCGGTCGTTCTTGCCTATGCCCATCTACCGGACCCCGTTTCAGCTCGGGATCTACGTCTGGGCCGCTGCCCTCGGGCTCGTGATCCCCGTGCTGGCCGCCGCCATACCGGTTTGGCGGGCCGTCCGGGTCGAGCCGATCAAGGCCATCCGCACCGGTCACCTCACGGCCAAGAGCAACCGCCTCACCGACTGGACCAGCCGGATCCACCTGCCTGGTTCCAGCCTGAACCAGATGCCGTTCCGCAACGTGGTCCGCAATCCGCGGCGAGCGGCGCTCACCGCGGTAGGGGTGGGTGCTGCCATCACGTCGATGGTCGCCGTGCTCGGCTTGCTCGACAGCTTCGTCCGGGCCCTAGACCAGGCGGGGGAGGAGCTGACCCAGGGCAACCGTGACCGGGTGTTCGTGCAGCTCGACACGTTCTACCCCGCCGATAGCGAAGTGCTGGCCAACGTCGGTAGCGCGCCAGCTGTCGGCTCGATCGACTCGGTCCTCCGGCTGCCGGTGAGGGCACAGGGATCGGAAGGCGCAGACGATCTGGACCTCCTGATCGAGCTCGTCGACCTCGACAGCGCCACCTGGACCCCCACGATCGCCGACGGGGGCCGGGGGCTGGGCGACGGTATCACCATCGCGGCCAAGGCGGCCGCAGACCTTGGGGTCGGCGTCGGTGACATCGTGACGCTCCTCCATCCGGCTCGAACGCCGGCTGGTGAGTTCATGCTGGCCCAGAGTCAGTTCACGGTCGACGGCATCCACGCCAATCCGATTCGCGCCTTTGCCTATGCCGACCTCGATCAGGCGGAGCGCTTCGGTCTGGCCGGGGCGGTGAATCTGGTGTACGCCTACCCGGATCCCGGCGCTTCGAGAGCCGACGTGCAGCGCAGCGTGTTCGGCCTGCCCGGTGTGACCTCGAGTCAGGCCGTGGCCAGGATCAGCGAAGGCTTCGAGGAGACGCTGGCCCAGTTCAGCGGGGTCCTCGTGATCACGGCCGGGGCGGTGCTGGCCCTGGCCTTGCTGATTGCCTTCAACGCCAGTCGTATCACGGTGGAGGAGCGGCGACGCGAGCACGCCACGATGCGAGCCTTCGGGCTGCCGGTCCGATCTGTGCTGGCGGTGGTGGTCAAGGAGAGCGTGCTCATCGGGCTGGTGGCGACGGTCCTGGGCCTGGCCGGCGGGATCGTGTTCATGAGCTGGATGCTCGACACGATCGCCACCACGACGGCTCCCGACATCGGGATCGCCGTCTATCTGTCGCCGTCCACCCTTCTGACCACCGTCCTCGTCGGCGTCATCGCCGTAGCCGTCGCCCCGGTGTTCTTGGCCAGACGCATCTGGCGGATGGATCTTCCGGCGACGCTACGCGTGGTCGAGTAGTAAACGGGAGGGCGCACGGGCCGAGGCCGGGACGGCCGGCCCGACCTGGCCAAGGGTCGAAAGCCCCTGGCCGATCTCGTCGCTTCTCGTCGACGGTTGTCGATATGGCACCATCACTGAAGTTCCGGGCCTTGGCCCTGGCCGCGATCACTCTGGTCGCGGCCTGTGGTGGGGGAGCGGAGACCTCGACCGAGGGTTCCCCTACCTCGGCCCAGGCCGAGGAGTCGCCCTGTACCCCCGACCCCGAGCCTGCGGGCACCGAACCCGGATCAACGGCTCCGAGTACGACCACATCGAGCAGCTCGACCGGGTCGGGCTCCGCAACGAGCTCGACGTCCGTGCCGGCGACCACCTCCACCTCGTCGTCAACGTCGGCCTCCACCTCGACGTCGACCTCCATGTCAACGTCGACCACCGAGGGGACATCCCAAGCCACGACCTCGTCGTCAACGTCGACCTCCTCGGTGGCCGGGCACCAGGAGTCGCTGACCGCTCTCGGCTACTGGTTGGGCGAGATTGATGGCCAGCTCGGACCGAACACGGTGCACGCGGTCACCGCCTTCCAGAAGGCCGAGGAGCTGCCCCGGACCGGTCAGCTCGATCCGGCCACCGTCGAGCGACTCGCCGTCGCCGTCACCCCGGCCGGTCGCAGCACTGCCGGCGCCGTGATCGAGATCGACCTGGCCCGCCAGATCCTGTTGGTGGTGTCCGAAGGGCAGGTCCAGCGCATCTACGATACGGCCACCGGCGCCCCGGCGACGCCGACACCGGCAGGCCAGTTCGAGATCTACCACGAGATCGATGGCTACCGCTACGCCCCGCTGGGGACCCTGTACCGACCCAAGTACTTCAACGGGGGTATCGCCTTGCACGGCTACACATCGGTGCCGGCCCAGCCTGCCTCCCACGGTTGTATCCGGGTCACCTATGCCGCCATGGATCACCTGTGGGCAACCGGGGCGGCCCCCATCGGCACTCCGGTCTGGGTTTACTGATCAGCCGACGTAGGTGGGGCGGGAGCTGGGATTGGCGTTGGCGTTGGCGATGATGGCCTCTAACAGCCGGTCGGTCAGCTCCTCCGCAGGGCGCGGCGGCCTGGTCGGACCAGCGGTTCTCGAGCTCGCTGAGTTTGGGTACTGAACAGTGGTGCTCTACCAGCTCTGGTCGCCTGGAACGTCCGCCAGCGCCGGCCGGTTCCCGTACTAGGCCCGCCCCGTGGATCCTAAACCGCTACGGCTGGCCGAGGCGGAATGCACTGTCTGCGGTGAGCGCAGCGAGTTGGCATCGGTGGTCCTTCATAGGCTTTCCCGTTCGGCCTGCCTCGAGCGCAGAGGCGAGAGTGTTCAGCGCGGGGGCGGAGTGCTTGACGGCCTCCTGTTCGAGCTGACTGGACCATTCGCTGACTGGGGTGTCGTCTGGATGTAGGACGCCGCGGAGTACATCTCCAGCCGCGGCCCCTCAGCCACCAAACCGAGCCTTGGTGGGCCGATTCGTTAGCCTCTTCCCGCTCCCGCCGATCGTAGAACCCGACAAGAAGATCAGCTACTGCCAATTGGATCATCGCTGCCTCGTTCATTCCTTGATCCAAGCGAAACGCTGTGACTGTCGTGGTCGGGGCGTGATCCTCCACCAGGCCCGGTCAGAGTGCCCCCAATCGTTCAGCCACAACCGTTGGATCCTCTCCATTCACTAGGCCCAGGACTCAGAGGCCGGTCGGTCTGCGCGGCCGGATAGTAGATCGGTCGACTGTCTCCCCGGGGCTGACCGGTTTCACCGGGTTGGCTGGATGACTCGCCGGACAGAACCGCTGGTCACGGACCGTACCGGATAGGGGAGTACAGAACCGTTTACGTTGCCAAGGTGAGGGTCGCGGGTTCGAATCTCGTCGTCCGCTCCAACACAACACCAGGTCAGCGGCTCTTTCGGGGTCGCTGTTCCGCGTTTGGGTTGCTCATCCTGCCCATCTCGATGCTCATCAAGGGGGTGGGTGACAAAGGGGGTGGGTGACAGAGGGCGGGCGAACACCGTTGTGTCCGAGTATGGCTGGTTCGATACGACAACGGGTAGAGCACTCTGCTGTGGAGGCGCCGGCTATCGTCCTTGGCCCGGTGGCGGTCATCGCCTCGGACCAGTTCAGTGTCTCTCAGGCGATTGACAATGTTGGAGGTCAGTGTTGGCTTGCCGGCGGTAGCCGGTTCTGCGAAACCGTTCGGGGTTCAGGCGGGATTGTTGACGCCGAGGCTGCGTTCTCGGGCTCTTGACGCCAGTTTGCTATCGAAGGTGATGATTGCCCGGGCCCCGTGCAGGATTGCCGTATCGAGGACGATGGCTTCAGGAAGTCGCAGGCCGGTTGAAGCTCGGAGCGAGGCCCACCTGATCGGGGCGTCGTCGTCGGTCTGGGTGATGTCGAAGGCG
>JAAETH010000787.1 GCA_024228575.1 Actinomycetes bacterium | reverse complement strand
GTCGGAGGTTCGGTCGTCGTGGTCGGAGGTTCGGTCGTCGTGGTTGTGTCCGGAGCCTGCGAGGTGGTTGTTGTCGAGCCGAGTTGATCGACCTCACCCGTGGTCGTTGTCGGAGCGGTCGTCGTCGGAGCCGTTGTTGGGGACGTGTCGTCGGTCGCGGCTTCACCGTCGTCGCACGAAAGTGTCACGCTGAACCCACCGCTGAACACCCCGTCGGGGCCCATGACCAACGAGACGACGACGGTGTCGCCGAGAACGATCTCGGGAGCGACGGCGTTGCTCACCCGGCCTGCTTCACCTTCGACATCGCTCAGGGTCGCCTGAGAATCACCACTGGTGACGACGAGGTTGTTCCCCGGGTGAACCGATTCCTGGTTCTCTGCGGTGATCCCGAGTTCGCACGTCGAGCCGACCAGGGTTGGATCGACGGTGACAGTCCGTAGCTCGGTGACGGTGCCGGGGTCTGACCGCACGACGGTGTCGATCGGAAGATCGAGGGTTCCCGCACCTACGGGGCTGAGACCGAAGCCAGCCGTTATGAAGACGATCACTCCAGTGGCGACGGCCCACCGGACCGTGCGTCGCTCTGGCGTTGTGCCCCCGGATCCACCAACCTGTCTTGACCATCGCATGCCGAGCACACTAGTGGTTGCGAGCGGCCTCCGTGGGCCGCTCGCACAATTGTCCGGGTGAAGAGGGGCTCAGAGATCGTCGTCGAGCCAGATTCCGACCTTGCGCAGGACGGTGCCGACAAGGATGAACACCGCGGCAACGATCGAGAGCCACGCGGATTGATCCGTTCCCGTTCTTGCGAGCTCGGTGGTATCGATCGTTGGGGTGGTTTCGTTGGTCTCCGAACCACCCTCCACCGCACCCCGGATCGTTGTGCTCGTGGTCGTGCTGGTGGCAGTGGTGGTGCTAGTGGTACTGGTGGCAGTGGTGGTGCTGGTGGTCACGGGCACCGTCGAGGTCGTCGAGGAGGTTGTTGTAGCGGCGGACGTCTGTGGCGCCCCGCCGTTGTCGCCGACCGTGGGGCAGGTGAATGCGACGTTGAACCCGCCGCTGAACACGCCGTCGGAACCCATGACCAACGAAACGACGATCTCGTCTCCCAGCTCGATCTCGGGAGCGATGGTGTTCGTGACCTGGCCCGGTTCACTCTCGACGTCGACGAGGACGGCGAAGGAGTCGCCGCTGCGCACCACGAGGTTGTTCCCCGGGTGAACCGATTCCTGGTTCTGGGCGACGATGCTGAGCGAACAGGTCGCTCCGACGAACTCGTCATCGACAGCCGAGACCCTCACCACGACCTCGGTCCCCGGGTCGGCCCGCACCACGGTCTCAACCGGCAATTCCATGGTCTCGGCCGCCGCGGGGCTTATTCCCACAGCCGATACTAAGCCGATTGCCAGAGCGGCAACTGAACCGCGCCAACCTTGGTACTGATTTCGTGTCCCGCCCCCCGCAATGGCCTTTGGGCCCTTTGCGCTCAACATGGCGGTCTCCCGATATGGAGGCGGAATCTTTCCGCCTATCCAACGGGTACGAGATACTGAGGAGGCGCACTAGAGTCGTCCGACCCTACTGCTCGGGTAGAGATGTCGAGCCCGAAGGGCCCGCTCAGTCGCGCAGGAGCTGATTCCTGAGGTCGCGCTTCACGAACTTCCCGTTTGCATTGCGTGGCAGGGGTTCATCGCGGAACCACACATAGGCGGGGATCTTGAATCGGGCCAGTCGGTCCTCGAGGTGGGCGCGAAGCTCGGCCTCGTCGAGGTGTGTATCGGCTGCGAGGACGATGGCGACCCCAACTTCCTCGCCGAGGCGATCGTCGGGAACCCCGAAGACGGCAGCCTCGGCGACTGCCGGATGTTCATAGATGGCCGATTCGACCTCGCCGCAGTGGATGTTTTCGCCACCGCGAATCACGATGTCCTTCTTGCGGTCGCGGATGTGGACAAATCCGTCCTCGAGGAAGGCGATGTCGCCGCTGTAGAACCAACCGTCTCGGATCGCTTCTGCGGTGTCCTCTGGGCGATTCAGGTAGCCCTTGATGACGTTCGAGCCCCGCATGATCAGCTCTCCGAGTTGGCCGTCCGGAAGTTCGTTTCCGTCGTCGTCGACGATCTTGGCTTCCAGGGTCGGCACGATCGGGCCGCACGAGTCGGGCTTGGCCAGGAAGAATACGTCCGACAGCGACGTTGCGATGCCGTGGGTTTCGGTCAGGCCGTAGCCGGTCTGGGGTACACCGGAATCGAGACCTTCGTCGATCTTCTCGACCAGGTCCGGCTGAAGTGCCGCGCCGCCACCGCCCATGGCTGCGATCGAGGACGTGTCGGCCATTGCCCATTTCGGGCTCAGGAGCAGTTCGCGGCTCATGGTCGGAACACCGGTGAACACGGTGATCTTCTCGCGTTCGATCAGATCGATCGCGTTGTCGGTGTCCCACTTGTACATCGAGACGAGCTTGCCCCCGGCGGCTGTGACCGGATGCAGAACACAGTTGCACCCGGTCACGTGGAACAGCGGCACGGGCAACAGGACACTCGGAGGCGGCACGTCGGCAGGGTCGGGCACCTCGAGGCCGGCCATCTGTTTGGCGATGCCGGCGGCTGCGGGCATGAGACCCATGTTCATCAGGTTCGCCACCGAACCACGGTGGGTCAGTTGAGCGCCCTTCGGGAAGCTGGTCGTACCTGAGGTGTAGAAGATGCAGGCATCGTCGTCGGGGTGGATATCGACGCTGGGCAGCGTCGCAGGCGCCGACGCTGGGTCGACGACATCGCCCCACCCGATGACCCCGTCGGGCAGTTCGCCTTCGGTCCTGACAGCGATGACGTCGAGGGGATGTTCGGCCCGCAAGGTCGTGAGGTGTGGCTCCACGTTGTGGAGTCGTTCATGGTCACAGATCAGGACCTTTGGTGAGGCGTCTCGCAGGCCGTACTCCATTTCGGGACCCGTCCACCAGGCGTTCATGCCGACGATGGCGGCCCCGATGGAGGTGATGGCCCAGTACGACATGATCCACTCGGGGTAGTTGCGCATCGCGACCGCTACCCGGTCGCCCGCCAACACGCCGTAGGTGTCGACGAGGGCGTGGGCGAGCGATCTGACGTGGGCGTGGGCGTCGGTGTAGGAGTAACGCTCGTCCTCGTAGACCACATAATCGGCGTCGCCGTACGCGGCCGAGGCCTCCCATATGAGGCGCATGTTGGGCGGGGCGACAGCGTACGCCTTGACGGGAACTCCCCTGACCTCGGTGGTCGTGATTGCGAAGGGCTGGCCTTCGGCGGTGAGCTGCTCGATGGCGTCGTTGAAGTGTTCGATCACGTCGGAGGTTGTACCGCCTCAAACGAGATCAGGCAATACCGGAGGCGGACGCCGTGATGATGCGCTCGATGAAGACCCTCACCATCGCTGCCTCGACCTCGTGGTCTTCGTGCGAGATCTCGATTTCGGGCTCGCTGGCACCAGCGGCCACAGCGATGTTGTTCACCATGTCGAGCAGCGCCGGCCTGGCGAACTCGTCTGCTGCTGCGACCGTGCTGAACCGGGGGGCCTCTGGCAGGCCATCGAGGTAGAACCCGCCACCTTCGAGCGGTCGTATGACGATACGACGCTCCACGACCACATGGCTCGTGATCGCACCCACGGCATTTGCCACGTCGGCGTGTTCTGGCATGACGGCGTCTGCCCCGAGCAGGGTCGCCGCTCGGGGCAGGAAGTGACCGATCGGGGCACCGATGCCGATGACCGGACGCCTCAGCTGGAACGAAACCCCGTACGGCACGGGCGAGCCTGCGACAGGCTCGGAGGAAGCACCAGCCAACATGCGCTCGAGCAGAAGCCGTCCGATCGGCGAGGTCTCGATCGCGTCGGGGTCGACCGTGAGGTCGTCGTCGGCTTCGAGCTGCTTCTTCAGCAGCTCGGTGGCCAGACGTTTGATCATTTGGGTGTCGACCAACTCGATGAAGTCGCCGGTTTCGAGGCCCATGAAGTGTGCCGTCAGCTCGGTTGCCCGCGCTGCGACCTCTGCGTCCCAGCGGTCGAAGTCGCCTGTTGTGTGCATCAGGTCGGTGGGTGTCAGTGCGCACCGCTGGATGACGTAGGTCTCCTCCAGGCGAGACAGGGGAACCAGGCGTGGGTTGATCTCGAGTCTTGCAGCGAGGGTCGCAATGGTCTGGGGGCGCCGACCGAGCAGCTCGAGCAGTCGCCGTTCGCGGCGGCTGAGATCGAGGCCTTCGTGATCGCCACCGGTCAGGGCCACGACCGCTGCGAACTCCGACGATCTCGGATAGCGCTCGAGAGCCCTTTCGATGTCGTCGAGAACCGGTGTGAAGTCGGCCTCGCGTTCGGCGAGCCAGGCCAGGGGCGCGACCCTGCGCGGCCCGATCTGTAGAGAGCCCGCGTCGACCACGATGTGGCTGTCACCGCCGAGGCCACATGTGCGGATCTTCAGGGCCCTCACGTGGGTCTTGGCCGAACCGACGGATGACCCTCCGCCGCTGATCTCGACCTCGCCGCCGACGAGAGCCGCCGTGTCGGTTGTGGTTCCGCCCATGTCGACCACCAGTGCGTCGGAGTGGCCGGTCAGGAACCGTGCCCCGGCGACGCTGGCCGCCGGCCCCGACAAGATGGTTTCGACCGGCCTGTCGATAGCCATCGCCCTGCTCATGAAGGTGCCGTCGCCCTTCACCACAACAACTGGGGCGTCGACGCCACGAGTTTCGAGGACCGAGTCGAGGTGGTCGAGCAGCTTCACCAGGCGCGGGATGATTCGGGCGTTCAGCACCGCTGTGTCGGCCCTGGTCTTGAAGTTCAGAAGGCTCGACAGTTCGTGACCACACGTCGCGAGCAACCCGGTCTGATCGCGGATGATCTGCTTGATCGCGAGTTCATGCGAGGGGTTGACCGAACCACCGAAGCCCGAGACGGCGAACGCCTCGACCCCGTGACGGGCGACCATGTTCGCCACGACCTCGCGAACACTCGCCTCGTCGATGGGATCGCGCACCTTTCCGGTTATGTCGATTGCGCCTTCGACGAGCGACTTCGGCTCGTAGGTGATGCCGTCGCCGGGTTGTATGCCGTAGGGCGACATCAGGAGCAGCCCGACCTTCTGGCCGTCGCCCTCGACGATGGCGTTGGTGGCGAGGGTGGTCGAAACCGCTACGAGCTCGGTTCGCGACAACGTCTCGGGGTCGAGGCTCTCCAGGGCCGCGACGATGCCGACCGTGAAGTCCCATTTTGTGGTCAAGGCCTTTGCCTTGGTTATCACCCGATCGGCGTTGAGGTCGTACAGGACGGCGTCTGTGTATGTGCCGCCGGCATCGACCCCGAGTCCGATTCTTGTGAGTTCGTCGCACATACATACCCTCAGCCGGTGATCTCGGCCGCGATGACCGCGGCGATGTACTCGGACTGGGCATCTTGCACAGGTGACACGAGCGGACGAACCTGCTTGACCACGATCCGGGTGACCGACGCCGATGTGGCCTCGTCGTATGCCGGCCATGCGGCGTCGATCAGCTTGAACTCGAGGTCGAGTACGGCGCCGTCGTCGCCCGTTCGTTCGAGCCAGCGCTCGGCCACGGCGGTGGTCTCGGCGAACAGTTCGAGCACCCGACCCCTGTTCAGGGCCCACCCTTCGACCGACAGGCTCGAGCTCTGTTGCCACTCGATACCGATCGTGGCGTCGTCTGGGCCCGACTCGACCGTGATGATCTCTGGCGTCACATTCGGATCGGGGTTGGCCACACTCGCGTCGCCCGGGTGCACATTGATGGTCAGGGTGTGGTGGGTTCCGTTCACCTCGTGGATGGCCACACCGTTCGCCAGTTCGAGGTCGTCGTCGAATCGAGGGTGCACGAGCACCGCCATCGCCCCGCTCGTGTGGTCGATACCGGAGCGTTCGCGCTCCTCGTAGGCCTCCGAACCCCAGTAGGAGGCCCAGACTTCGAGAATCGCGTCGTCGATCGTGCGCCCCTTCCTGTCTCGCTCGGGATCGAGGAAGCCGGTCGCAGATTCGTACAGACCCGCCCCGTTGAATCCTTCGATGTCCTCGACGGTGCTCGACGACCGGAACCGCAGCCCCTGGTCGAGCGACAGGTCGGCGAATGTTGTGCCGATGATCTCCCAGAGGCGAGCCCGGGTTTCGGGATCGATCGGTGTGTGTTCGATCACAGAGACGAGTCCTCCACCCCTGACGATGTCGCCCAGCGTGCTACCTGGCGGATTGTCGGCGAGGAACTCGTCGAGGTAGGTGCCGTCACTCGATGCTTGGTAGCGCTTCGAGTACTTCGCCGATCCTTCGAGAAGAAGGAACCGGGTGCGTTCGGAGTCGTCGAAGTCTTCTGCACCAAGGACCGCATCGAGTTCGGTGGCGAGGGCAGCCATGTGGGCTTCGAACCCCGCGGTCGGGATGGCGGCGGCGATGGGAGGTGTCTCGACACCAGGTGTGTCGATGAGGGCGATCATGCCGGTCGCCTTGCCACCGATCTGTACCCGCCAGTGATCGAGCGTCGCCTCGTCGACCGGGCCTCCGGCGGTGATGGACCTCAGATCGACCAGCTCTGCGAGATGCGACGTGTCGACCCGATCGACAGTCAGCGAGGGCGTCTGTGCGAGTTCGCGCCACCTTTCGTACTGGGCGAAGGTCAGGCGGACGAACCGGACCGATCCGTCGTCGTCGGCGACCACTGCAACAGGTGCACGCGGACCGGCCAGCTGGAGGATGTACGGGTCGTCGAGCACTCCCCCAACGTGGGCGCTGACGATGCCCCTGTTGCGTGCGAGGACGCTGACGTGCGCCAACGGCGTCTGGGGCGTGTTGGTGATGATCGCCGCTGCGGGGGGAAGCCAGTCAGGGGCGGTCTGGAGGATCAGGATGTCTTCGTCTGTGGCGAGGTTGAGGTCGGACGGATCGTCGATGATGCGCACCCGGCCCACCGAAACCGCGGCGCTGTAGACCTCGGTGTAGCCGGGGATGATGAAGTCGTCGTAGCGCACGATGCGGTCGTGCCAAACAAGGCGGCCGGCCTCCATCAGTTGGGCGGTTTGTTCGTGGACGGGTGAACGCACCGCCCAATTGATGTTGTCGGCTATCTCGTCGGGCAACGCTTCGCTGACGATCTCCATGAAGCGGGCGATCTGATCGGGAGGTGCGGCGTCGGCATACTCGAGCGACACGAACCACTGCTCTGGTCTCGAGTACTCGCCCTCGACCGGGGGCAGGTAGACGACGTTGCCGAGGCCGAATCGCCTGCTCTCGACGTGTTTGTGGTTCAGATGGTAGAAGTGAACCGAGAGGATACGCCCGTCGTCGGTCATGTCGAGGCCGAGTGGCAGGTTCGAGGTCCCGAGCGATTGTTCCCATCGGTAGATGTCGTCGATCGTGTCGAACCCGAGGCCACCGATGGGCGAAACGCCGCTCGAACGGACGGGCTCGCCGTTCAACAGACGGAACCAGTAGTACTCGTCGTGCAGCGTGTAGAAGGTCATGTCGGCGAACGAGATCTCGGGCTCACCAAGGAAGTCGGTGATGGTGAACTTCACCAGCTCTTGACCTCCGGCGCCGACCCTTGCCATGGCCCTGAAGTCGTCGACCGATGTGAGCCTGGGGAGGGTGTGGTCGTTGAACTCGGCGCCTGAGGCAAGGGCCTGCGACAGTGTTGTAGTGGGGCGAAGTGGTCCGGTCGTGGCAGGGGCAGCCGTTCTTGTGGTCGAGGTCGATGCGGTTGCTGTGTCGGTCGGAACCGTGCTCGCCCGAACCGTGCTCGCGGAGGTTGGGTCGGTTGAGGTTGGAGGCGCAGCGGCGTCTTCGGCGTTCGTGCTACATGCAGCGAAGGTCGCAATGGCGACGGCGATGAACGCCACGGCCACAAGCCGTCGTCGGGTCGGTACTCGAGAGGTCTGAATCCGAGACGCCCGAATTCCAGGGGTGTGGGCTGCCCGCGTCACGTCTAGATCATTGCACCGCTCCATCGAGAAAACCCGTCGGCCGCCGAGACGGCAACCTCAGCCCGGCGGGCCGGTCGCCACCGGAGATGCGCGGGAGGCACCGGCGTCGTCGGTTGCCTTGCGCTTGTTTCGGCGGCGTGGGTTGGTCCAGGTCTTGATGACGCGGTGGGTGTGGTGCTGGACCATGTGCCACTGACCGATTCTGTCGCCCGGCTGCAGGTAGCAGCCCGCGTTGTGGAGCTGTTGGTGGTGGTGTGGGCACAACAGGGCGAGGTTGGCGACGTCCGATGGACCGAAGTTCTCCCACTCGCGGATGTGGTGAGCATCGCAGGCCGCCGGTAGGCGGTCGCAGTTGTCTTGGACGCACCCGCCGTCGCGTATCGCCAGTGCCAGCTTCTGAACCTGGTCCGCGTGCCGGTTGGATCTACCGAGCGTCAATTCGAGGTCGTCGGAGGCGAGAACCCATGCGAAGATCTCGGCCCGGCGGTTCAGGAGCTTGTCCCACTCGGCGGCTGGGATCGGGTCACCGCCGAGAGTGTGTGCGACCTGGTCGGGGTCGAGAATCTTCATGAGGCCTTCGACGTCGATGACCAGGTGTGCGCCGCCGGCTCCGTCGACTGCGTCGCGGAAGATCATCCTTGTGAAGGCATCGGCTCGGCGTTGTGTGGCAGTGCGGGTGTCGCGCTCGGCTCGTCGTCGACCCTTCTTCTTGGCGGTCTGGTACTCGCCCCGTTCACGCGTCTCGAGTTGGGATGCGATCTTGGCGCCGGTGATGGGGTCGGTCTTGAGCCAGAACCAGTAGGTGCCGTCGTCGTTCTTGCCCCAGTTCATCGCACGTGAGGCCTGTTGGCGAAGCAGCTTGAGTGCGGGATCGACCTTGTCGTGCTCTTCGGTGGCACGTCGGACGATGCGGCGGGTCGCGTCGGCCGATCGGGAGGCGATGACCTCCTGCATCAGGCCAGCCACGATGAGCACCGGGAGCTTCGACGCGATGAGCAGGTCGGTCTGCTCGATGTTGATCAGGCCACGGTCGAGGGCGTCGGCGACGAACGGATAGTCGCGCAGTCGGGCGGCTCGCCGTCGGGTATCGAGCTTCTCCTTCTCCGAGGGTTCGGGTGTGGCCTCGGTCTCTTCGGACTCGCCCTGCTCGCTGTCCTCGATCCCGTCCTCAGCGTCTTCGGTATCGGTGTCGCCGGTGTCTGTGTCGGTGCGATTGGTGTCGCTGCCATCGCCAGGGCCCGATTCCGAGCGCCTCTCGCGGCCTTTGAGGATTTCGAGGGCGGTCGTGGCTCTGGCCTCATAGCCGCGGATTCGTGAAACAGCTGAGCGGGCTTGGGCGATTGCGTCCTCGACGGACGCTATGTCGCCGTCGAGCAGCTGGTCTTCGGTGAGCAGTTCTATGGTAAGTCGGGTGGCGTTTGATGCCATGACATGTGTCTATCGGCCACGTGTTCGAATCACAACGTTGTAACAAACAAAACCGAAGAAGTCGACGACAACGAGTCCGCACGCGATCGCGCGGCAAACGACGAGCGGGGAGTTGTCCCTGACAACCGTCCAGCGCACATAGCCGCTAGACCCCTAGGATCGCCGTCGTGTTGATCGTGATCTCCCCCGCCAGGAGGCTCGACTTCGAGTCACCGGTGTCGATGAAACGCCACACCATTCCGACGATGCTCGACCAGTCGAGCGAGCTGGTCGACGTCATGATCACCAAGTCCCCAAACGACCTGGCTCAGATGATGCACTTGTCTCCGAATCTGGCCGATCTGAATGCCGAGCGTTTCCAGGACTGGGACCCCGACTTCGACCCTTCGAACGCTCGCCAGGCCATCTTCGCCTTCTCTGGCGACGTGTACCGGGGCATGCGCCTTGACCGGTTCGACACTCGCGACTTCACGGCGGCCCAGAAGCGGCTGCGCATCCTCTCGGGCCTCTACGGGGTGCTACGTCCCCTCGACTTGATGCGACCGTACCGTCTCGAGATGGGAGCGAAGTTCGAAACCGGCCGCGGACCCGATCTGTACCGGTTCTGGGGTGATCGCATCACCGATCGGCTCAACGCCGATCTCGCCGACGCGAAGTTCAGCGTGTTGGTGAACCTGGCCTCGAACGAATACTTCGGGTCGGTCAAACCAGACCGTCTCGACGCCAGAATTGTTGCTCCCCGCTTCCTCGACGAGAAGGACGGCACCTTCAAGGTCATGGCGTTCTTCGCCAAACGAGCCCGTGGAGCGATGACGTCCTGGATCGTCCGCGAACGAATCAAGTCACAGAAGGCCCTGTCCGAGTTCGACGATCTCGGGTACCGCTTCGACCCCCTACGGTCGACGCCGGACCAGCCCACTTTCGTGCGTCCCGAGCTGGCCCGACAGTGAACCCATCGGCCGCGCGGTGAACCAACACTCTGTCAATATGCCAGCGGCCGAGGTCGACCTCTCGGTAGGCCTGGTCAAACGCATGATCGACAGCCAGTTTCCCCAATTCGGCGATCTGGATCCGGTCGAGGTGGCAAATGGTTGGGACAACGTCGTGTACCGCCTCGGAGACGAATTGTGCGTCAGGGTTCCGCGACGAGAGCTCGGCGCCGATCTGATCGACAACGAGGTCCGGTTCCTGCCCCCGGTCGCCGACGGGCTGCCACTCGGGGTGTCGGTCGCCCTTCACGTCGGTGAGCCCGAATTCGGCTACCCGTGGCGCTGGACCATCTGCCGCTGGTACCCCGGAAGGCACATGGGTCTCAATCCCCCGCCAGACGCGGCCGGCGCAGCCCGAGACATCGGCGGGTTTCTGGCTGCGTTTCACCGCCCCGCCCCCGACGTTCCAGACAACCCGTGGGGTCGGGGCGCTCCCCTGGCCGATCGAGACACCATCGCCAGGGAGAGAATCGGGCAAACGGTCGTAGAGGCCGACCGCGGAACGGCCCTGGCGCTCTGGCAGCGTTGCCTCGATGCGCCCGAATGGTCTTCCGAGCCACAGCTACTGCATGGCGACCTTCACCCTCTCAACGTGGTTGTCGACGACGAGCGGGTCGTCGCGATCATCGACTTCGGTGATATCTGCTCAGGCGATCCCGCCTGCGACATGGCCATTGCGTGGATGTTGCCCGATCGGGAATGCACCGATGCCTTACGCCATTCCCTCGCTGCTGGTGGCGGTGCAGCCGACGACAACACCTGGGCGCGGGCCAAGGGCTGGGCGTTGGTGTTCGCCGTCACCTATCTGGCCAACTCGGCGGATCACCCCGAGCTGAACCGTCTCGGTCACCACACCCTCGGTCGGGTCCTCGAGCCCGATTCGCAGCCCGGGTGACTCGTCAGCCCCAGCTCGATTCGTAGGCGTCGACTTCGGCTAGCCAGCGAACCTTGTCGCTGTCCGGAGCGAAACACGCCTCGAAGCTATTCCTGGCGAGACGGGCCACATCGGCCCCACTCAGCGCCAGCGCCTCGGCCGTCGCTGCGTAGTTCTCGGCGACGTATCCGCCGAAGTAGGCGGGGTCGTCGGAGTTGACGGTGACGCACAGGCCAGCGTCGAGCAGACGGCCGATGTTGTGCTCCTCGAGGCTGGCGACTCCCTTCAACGCCAGATTCGAGAGCGGGCACACGGTCAGTGGCGTCCGGTCTGCGGCCAGGCGATGCAGGAGTTCGGGATCCTCATCGCAACGGACTCCGTGATCGATCCGCTCTGCGCCGAGGACGTCGAGTGCGTTCCAGATGTAGTCGGGCGGGCCTTCCTCACCGGCGTGTGCG
>JAAETH010000786.1 GCA_024228575.1 Actinomycetes bacterium | reverse complement strand
GTTCCCCGGTGTACGAAGTCCGGTGGTACTCATCAGTTGTGTGACGAAGGAACAATCAGCTCTGGAGGGCTCGTGGTGCCGATGACCAAGAATGACGCCGCGATCGTCGACCCAGCTAAAGCACTTTCTCGGCCCCGGACAGCCCTTTCCTCTAGCTACATCACGTGGTGACGCCAGACGAAAGGCGGCAGCGCTCAACCGTTAGTCCGATGGTCAAGCCCCTCGTGAGGACGCCAGACGACCACCTTCCGAAGAAGTCCCTCGGTGTGCCACAGCCCGTTGGCCGCGCGGTGATCCTTGCAGCCGGCAAGGGAAGTCGTCTGAAGCGTCTCGCTGGGCATGTTCCGAAGTGCCTGGTCGAGATCGACGGCCAGCCTTTACTCGAGCGCGCCCTACACGCTCTCGCCTCGCAAGGCGTGGCGGAAGCGGTGATAGTCGTTGGCTACGGGAGCGAGGCGGTTCGTGAGCGAATCGGCTCGTGCTTCGCTGAGGTCGACATCCGTTACGTCGATGCGCCCGAATTTGAGACGACGAACAATATCCGCTCACTGTGGGACGCTCGAGAGTACCTCGATGAGGATGTCTTGCTGGTCGAAGCGGATGTCGCGTTTGATCCCTCTGTTATCGGCGCATTGCTCGCGGAGCCGGGCAGCAGCGTCGCAGTGGCGCCCTACCACCGAGGACTCTCCGGGACCGTTGTACGACGTGACAAGCGCGGGCATGTCACGAGCTTGGTACTCGGTGCTGATCAGGACGAGCATTTTGATGCCAGCGCTACGTTCAAGACTGTCAACATCTATCTGCTTCGCGAGGAGTTGCTGCGCGATCAGGTGGTCCCGCGGCTTTGCCGGGCGATCGAGGCCGGACATGTGCATGATTACTACGAGAGCATCCTGGGTGACTGCGTGAAGGACGAGACCCTCACCGAGTTGGCGGCGGTCGATGTGTCAGCGAGTCGTTGGTGCGAGGTCGATGACCATCGCGATCTGGGTGTT
>JAAETH010000785.1 GCA_024228575.1 Actinomycetes bacterium | reverse complement strand
GCAGACGCCGGACACGAACTCCCCGACCAGTACATCGTCGAAGTCCCGGCCTCGCCGCCGCCGACCACGACCTGAAGGGCCATCGAGGTATCACATACCGGCCATCCCCGAATCTCGGATCTGACCATCCCCGACCGCCGGGACTGCAACACCCCGGCGGCACCGCCGAGCCTCTGTCGTCCTGGGCTGGTTCGTGGCGGTGGGGCGATGGAATCGACAGGGAGCAACGGTGAGACACTGATTGGGTGTCCAAGGGCAACCAAGATCAGACCGAGGCGAGACCCGCCGATGCGATCGCTGTCCTGGACGATGCAACGCCGCAGCGAGCGCACCTCCGCTGGTTGCTCGGCGGCTTGGCCCTCGCCGTTGTGGCCGGAGCGGTTTGGCTGCTGAGCATTCGCGACACGAACGAACCGGAGGCGCTGTCGCCAACTTCGACCCCGACTTCGGCCTCCGCTCCTGCGTCGTCTGGGGCCACGACCTCGACATCGACGCGGCCCCTGGCCTCTTCTGGCGGGCTGCTCCCTGACCCATGGAGCGCCGATGACCGGTTCGAATGCCGAAACGGTGGGACCGGAGACCTTGCAGAGTGCGCCGGCTATGACCTCAACGCGGCGAACGCCAATCTGCGGGTGACCATCGAGGTCCTGGCCCGCGGGCGCGACCTGCCAGAGCTGCGCGACACCCAACAAGACTGGGAACACGAGGTCACCCGGCTCTGTCAACTGAGCGAGGGGGGCGGCTCCTCCGACCGCTACAACACGCCCTGGTGTCTGGCTGCGGCGACCAACATGCGGGCCCAGCTCCTGGAGGTCTTCGATCCCGCCACCGACTTCCCCGACAATCCAGTTGACCTGTGGCAGACACCGATCACCGTGTTCGAGACCGGATGCGAGACCCGGTTGATCGGCCAGCTGGTGGGCGACCCACACGGGGCCGTGTTGTCCACCGCTCGCAACATTGTCGAGTTGCAGCTCGGCGAACAAGGCACAGTGACCGGCGTTGCCGAATTGGAAGTGACGCTCGAAACCGCAGACGGTACCCGCCACTCGGTTTCCTCAACAGCTGCCCTTCACGGTCATCGCGCCGGTGACGTTGCCGCCGGCGTGTTCACCGACCAAACCATTTGGGACAACAACGACCCGGAGATCGGCTACGGGTACTGGTGGATCGAACTCGACCAGACCGGCCACGCGACCGGCGAAATGATCGCCCTGTTCGACGCCAACGCGACCTCGACCCTCGAGCTCCAACAAGCAACCTGCTGACCGCCCCATACCGCGCGTCCCGATAACCCGCCGCCGACCATCACATATCGCCGG
>JAAETH010000784.1 GCA_024228575.1 Actinomycetes bacterium | reverse complement strand
CGGGGTACACGGTGCCGACACCGGCTTGCTCGAAGGTCTCGGCGGCCACGCCACCCGCAGGGAGCATGCGCAGGCGAACCTGGCGGTCTTCGACGGCCTCGAAGACCCCCTGGTACGCGACGCCCACGCCTGGGCGCTCGAGCATCTTCCACCGCCGGCGCCCGCGGCGCTAATACACGGCGACCTCCTCGGGCAGAACATCTTGCTGTTGTTCGACGATGATCGTCTCGGGCTGATCGACTGGGAGAACGCGCAGCTCGGCGACCCGGCCTACGATCTGGCGATCGTGACCCGGGGTCTCCGGCGGCCGTTCAAGACCGACGACGGCCTGGCCCGTCTGCTGGACGCCTACGCGGAGGCGGGCGGTGCGCCGGTGACCGCGGCCGAGGTGCACCTCTGGGAGCTCTGGCTGATCACCGGCTGGTACCGCGAGGCACTGGAGGGTGCACCGGGGCATGCGCCGTCGCAGTACCTGAACCACCTGCGGGGGATCCTGAGCCGGGCAAGACTCATCTTAAACACTTTCCAAAGCCAAGTTATTGAAAATAAACGCTTTGCGGACGCACTAATCCCGCGTGGCACCAGGATTTCCATGTGCCTCGTTCACTCATGTCACCTGCTCCACGGTCTGCGGTAGCGTCACACCGCACGCCTGAAATACCTTGCCGGCCACACCCGGGGCCTCCGTGCGCAGACGAAATCGTCGACTCCCGTTCTCCACCTCCACCAGCTGCACCCGGCTGAGGTCCCGGATCATCGCAGCCCATTCCACGTCGCCCAGGTCTTTGGCCTCCAGGCGGAGCTGTAGCTCGTGACGAATCAACAGCGCCAGGAACGAGCAGAACACGTGGCCGCGGATGGTCTCGTCGCATTTGTGGTAGATCGGCCTCGTCGACAGCAGCGACTTCACGGAGCGGAACATATGTTCCACCGTCCACAGTTGCTTGTAGCGCAGGGCGACCTCGGCCGTGTCGAGATCCGTGTTCGTGCGCAGGACCCACTTGCCGTCGAATCGCTCCTCCCGCTCGACCTTGTCCAGGTCGATGGAGAGCGTGCCCTTGGCCATGGTTTTCAGATACCTGCGGTAGCCACGGTTGGCGACCATCGACTTGACGCTGCCGTGAGCGAGACGCTCCTCCAGCGCCGCCAGAATCGCTTGGCGGTCGTGGGCATCTTTGCGCGCCTGCTCGGCATTGCGGCACACGACATAGCGGCGATCTTTGACCCGAACTTCCTTGACCTCCAGTGGTGACGGCGTCTTGCCTTTCGAAGGCTCGCGGTGGACCTTCTTGAAGCGTCCGGCTCGTGACAGGACCTCGTGGCGCACCTCGTTTTGGGATCGCATCCGGGTGCCGAGAATGTAGTAGATCCCCCGCTCGTCAAACTCCTTCAGTGTAGCGGCTTTCATCATGCCGCGGTCGGCTACAATGCAGACGTCCTCGATACCGAAGCGCTTCTTCATCCTGTTCACCACGGGCAGAAGCGTGGTGACGTCGGCGGTGTTACCCGGCCACATCTCGCAGCAGATCGGGGCTCCCTGATCATCGATCACGGCGCCCACGATCATCTGCTTGAGATCAGGACGCTTATCCTTGCTGAAGCCTCGCTGCCCGAGCTCTTCGCCGCCTTCGCCCTGGAAGTAGATCGAGGTCGTGTCAAAGAAGACCAAGCCCAGCGAGCTGAACAGATCCCGTCGTCGATCGAAGAGGGCTTCTTCGATCCGGTCCTTCGTACAGCGAAATCGGAGATGGCTCGCCGGTTCCTCCGCATCGGAGAGGCTCGCGGAATCCTCGTCGATGGGCTCACCGAGCCAAGCCATGGCGCGATAGGCGTGGTGGAGTTGAAGCTCGTCGATACCCTCCACAGCATGGTCGTCCTTCCAGTGATAGCAGGCTCGGTCCGAGCCCGGGTCGACCAGGCGGTGCAGCACCTCGAGAAAGACGACCCGCTCCACCGGGAACTGGAATTTGCGCTCGCCCAGCGGCCCCTGGCGCACCTCGCGGCCGCCGGTCTGTTCCCAGAGCCTCTCGGAGATCCTCGCCGGTCCCAGG
>JAAETH010000783.1 GCA_024228575.1 Actinomycetes bacterium | reverse complement strand
TGACCCTGCGTCTCTACTACTACGGCCAGGCCGACACCGACAACAGCATCGTCGTCCACGTTCCCGAAGAGGGCGTTCTGGTCACTGGCGACCTCTACTGGAGCGGTGGCGTCTTCAGCTACTTCGGCGACGGATTGAACCTCGAGATCCCGCGGTGGATCGAAGTCCTCGACACCGTGCTCGAGGACGCGAACGGCCTCCGGTGGGTGGTCAGCGGCCATCGGCACATCTGGCCCGGGGAACACCTGGTGCTGCTGCGCCGGTACATCGCCGAGCTCTGGGCCGCCGTGCGGGAGGCCAAAGGCGCGGGCTCCGGCCTCGAAGAGACCCAGCGCCGGCTGACGGCCGGTCGATTCCCCTACCTCGACCGACTGGGCTTCGACGCGTTTCTCGCGGAGGAAGAGCAGCAACGGCGCAATGTCGCGGCCTTCTGGCGCCAGCTCCAGATCTCGGCGGCGGACGAAGTCGAGCGGGCCCTGGCAGAGGCCGGCCCCGAGGCGGCGGCGGCCCGGTTCGAAGCGGTCCGGGCGGATCCCTCCGACGGCTATTATCTGGACGAGGACGAATTCAACAGCCTGGGCTACCGCCTGATCAGAGCCGCGAGCCTCGACGCCGCCGTCGCCGTCTTGCGGATCAACGTAGAGCTCTTTCCCGAGTCATGGAACGTCCATGACAGCCTCGGCGAGGCCTATGCCTTCGCCGGCCAGCCGGAGAACGCGCGGGAGAGTTTCGGCCGGTCCCTCAAGCTCAACCCCGACAATCGGAATTCCCGGCAATGGCTGCAACGGCTGGACGCCAATGCCGCGGCGGCGGCGACCGCGACCGCGACGGCGAGGCCGATCTCCGAATCGGCCGGCAGCCTGGTCCTGCGACGCGGCCCTCAACAGCTGCCCAACGTCTTCACCTACCAGGTCGGCCTCGGCGATCTCGACGGCGACGGCGATCTCGACGCGGCGTTCGCCAACATGCGGCTCAACGAGTCTCGGATCTGGATGAACGACGGCTCGGGCCGGTTGGTCGACTCTGGACAGGCGTTGACACGGCAGGGGCACGGGGTCGGGGTCGGCGACCTGGACGGCGACGGCGACCTCGACCTCTTCATCACCTGCGCTGGATACGGCGAGGGTGGGATCAGCTACCGCAAGCCGAGCCGCGTCTACCTCAACGACGGGCGGGGCTTGTTCACCGATTCCGGCCAGGATCTCGGCGATACTGAGCTCAGCGGCAATCATGTCACTTTGATCGACGTCGATCTCGACCGCGATCTCGATGCCCATGTCGTCTACTACGGGGAACCGGACGCGGTCTACCTCAACGACGGCAAGGCGCGTTTCAGTCGCAGCGAGCGGGTCGTGCCCGAGGGCGCGACCTTCGGCGATCTCGACGGCGACGGCGACCTCGACGTTTTCGTCAGGAACGTCGGCTCCGGTTACGAGTCGAGGTTGCGGGACGGCGAAGGCGGCCTCCGGGAGCATTGGCGGCTGGCGTCGGCCGACGTCGCCTTTGGTCACGTCGTCCTTGCCGATCTCGATGGCGACGGTGATGCGGACGCGTTCGTCACCAGCGGAATCCGCGAGACCGCGAGCCCGGCGCGGGTCTTGCTCAACGATGGGGCCGGCGCCTTCTTCGATTCCGGTCAGAGGCTGGGGTTGACCGACGGCGGCGGCCTGGCCGCCGGGGATCTCGACAGCGACGGTGACATCGACGTCTTCCTGTCGAGAAAACAGCGCACCAACGAGATCTGGCTCAACGACGGAGACGGAAGATTTACCGGCCTGAGACTCGAGCACAGTGATCCGACGACGATCCCGTCGTTGGGCGATCTCGACGGGGATGGCGACCTCGACCTTGTCGTCGGTAGCTTCGGCGGTCGAGCGCAGGTGTGGCTCAACGGCGGGATCGACAAATCGGAATCGAGTGCTCCGTCTCGTTCTACCGATGAGCGAGGAAGCTCATGGAGCTCGGCAGGGACGCAATAAGATAGCCCCGGAATGCACTCCGGGGAAGCAGGACAATGACCAGGTGGAAGGCGTCCACGACCAGACGGCCCTGATGGCATC
>JAAETH010000782.1 GCA_024228575.1 Actinomycetes bacterium | reverse complement strand
GCCAGCCGCTGAGAGGGCCCGAGCGATTGCGTTGGCCAACCCGACGATGACGCAGGCCGAGATCGCCCTGGCGGTCGGGCGGCGCGAACGAACTGTCCGCCGGTACCTGGCCGGGCCTGACGAACCGGCAGCCGAGTCCGCGACGTCAACTCATGAGTCCGAGATGACAGAGGCAGTATCCGAACAGAGTGACAGGGGCCAACGGCCTGGATTGGTGGTGGTGTGATGGATGCGCTGAGCAACCTCAACGACGACAGCGACAGCGGCGATCTTGGGGGTGACTCCGAGGAGGTGGCAGAGGGTTCCGGGTTGGTGGCGCCGTTTGCGGGTGAGTTCACCATGGTTGATGGTGTCGGTTATCGGGGCTCGCCCGGCTCGGCTCTGGGTCAGCGCCGCTCCCCTGTTCCGGCCTGGTTGTCGACACCGGGCGGGCGACGCCAAACCATCGAGTTGGCGATCCGTCAGATGTTTGCCTCGGTGTGGTTTCAGTTCACCATGCTCCCGGTCTATTGGACTCGGCTGTCTCGTCAGGCCCCGAACGGGATCGTTCGAGGGCTAGGGGCGTGGTGGCGATACACCGTCGATGCCGAGGGTCTGGAGAACCTTCGGGCGGTACGTTCGCACCATGCCGAGGGCGCTCGGGGCAATGTGGAGATCCTGGCCGACCAGCACCGCCACGCCATCCGAACCCACCTCATCGCCGATGTCGTCGCCTTGCTGTTTGTCCTGATTGGCAGCTTGATCGTGTGGGCTGTTGCTCCATGGTGGGGTCGGGCATTGCTGACTATTGGTGTGCCTGGTGTCGGGCTGCCGATCCTCGGCTTGGTTGGTCGAGACAAGAGCGTGCCGATCGTCGAGCGATGGCTCTCCACCGGTGCCATCGTCCCGAAACTGACTGAGGGCTTGATCGTCCAGTCATTGCGTGATGCCCGTATTGCGGGGATGGACCGGGCGTTCAAGGACCAGGGCGACCGCACTGT
>JAAETH010000781.1 GCA_024228575.1 Actinomycetes bacterium | reverse complement strand
GAGGCCGTTCCCGAGGAGTGACGACCCACTCGACACAAAACCTCCGATCGGACAGGATCTCGGCTCCATGCCGATCGTGTTCGCGTTGTTGTCGACGCTGTCCATCGCTCTCGGAGAGTTCCTCGCCAACGGCGTGAGCTCACGCGCCCGGTCACATGAAGTGACCTCGGCGATGTTCCTTTCCGGCGCGTGCGCGACAGGGCTGGTAGCACTCGTGTGGAGGGGCGACCCCACCTGGAACGACATCGGGGTCGGCCTCTTGGCCGGTGTGGCCAATGGTGTTGGCATCTTGTTGCTGTACCGGTCGTATGCGACCGCTTCGCTGCGATCGGCCGCTCCCGCCGCCGCCGTCGTCATGTCCTCGGTGCCCATCGGATGGGATATCGCCGTGAACGGATCATCGCTGACCGCTCTGACCGGTCTGGGCCTCGCCCTGGGTGTCATCGCAATAGCGCTGACCTCCTACGAGGGAGGTGTCGCCAGCCGCGACCGCAAGGGGCTGAACCTGGCGATTCTCGCCGGCGCGGTGTTCGGAACACTGCTTGTGCTGCTGAGCTACATCGGAAGAGATGCGGGCGGGACTCCCCTGCTGGTGCAGCGAGTCGTAGCGTTCGCAGTCGCGGCCGGCGTGACTCGTCTGACCGGTCCCCGAATAGTCCCGTCCAACAGACGTGATCGCTGGACGAGCCTGCTGATCGGCCTGCTGGCAACGGCAGCGATTGTCCTATTCCTCCTGGCACTCCGCGACGGCGATCTGGCGGTTGTCAGCGTCCTGTCGTCCCAGTACGCCGGTGTGGCCGTCGTACTGGGAGTCATCTTCCATTCCCACAAGATGTACTGGTGGCAGTGGATCGGTCTGGCTGCAGCAAGCCTGGCCGTCGCGCTCATCTCAGTCGGCTGACCGACAATCCCACCCGGCTAGGAGTTCGACCCGATCAAGGGCCCGGGGTAGCTCCACCTCCCCGGGTGCCGACAACGGGTGTCACCCGCATTCGCCCACCTCAGGCACTCAGCCCGGCGTGATCGAAACAAGCGAAGAACGCCGCAACATCGTCGGGGTGGTCGGTACGGACAGCGCCCGATCCGAGCTGATCTGACAACTTCGCCTTGCTCGCCATGATGGCGGCCCATGTCGCCACATCCATCGAGGCCGAGAAGTCGGCACCTGAGCCATCGGTGGGAATCGCAACGCCATCACGGAGCATCATCCCGCCAGTGACTCCCCCCAGTTCGACAAGCAGGTGCTGATGCCTACCAGCGGCCTTGATCGGGTCGAGCAAGACCCGCAGGGCGTGAAGGGACTTCAGCGGCGCGTTCATCACGATTCCGGTACTGAACCGATGGACCCGGTGGCGGTCCATGTCGAGCCTGCCCTCGAGCTCGAGAGCCCGGGTCAGGCTCCAATTGCGGACATTTGCACTCGTCGTTCGTTGCGCCACCTCGCGCAGCACAAATGCCAGCAGCTGGCGATCTCCTGCCGTGCCCCCGTCGGCTCGACCGTCATCGTCCTCCTCGCAGTGGACGAGCCATGATGACAACTCGAGCGCCCAGCGCAGATCGAGGTCGTCGACGGCTTCGCGTGCCTGGCGTCGCACCTCTTCTGTTCCACCAAATCCCTCGATCATGCGCCGGGCCTTTTCGACCGGTGGAGTAGGAAGCAGACGCGATTCGTCACCGTCGAACCAGCCCCGCAGACCCGTGTAGATCTGCTTCACGTGGTGCTCCGCGAGGCCGTAGTGCTGCTGGGTCAGAAAGGATCTGCCGAATCGGTCGGGAAGCTGCACGAACTCGCTCAGCTCGTCCACGGTGAGACCCTTGTTGATGCCCCGCACCGTTTGGTCCCACAGATACTGGATGCTGTCTCGATAGTCGGTGACCTCCTTGCGGATCGGTTCGGTTCCCGACATGGGTGGCCCGTGAGACGCGACCAGGTGCTCTGCACCGAGCCCGAGCACATGGTCGATTCCGGCCAGAAGAACTCGCGGGTCGCGATACTCCTCTCCACGAATGGCAAAGACGTTGAATAGCGCCGGCCAGACGATGTTGTGAACACACACACCCAGCTCCGGGAACCAGATGGTCACCGAATCGTCGGCATCGGATGGAGCTGGGGTCAGCTCGACGCGAAGCCCGGCAAGGGTGGTGGTGGTCGGGCTGTCGAAGGTGTGTGTTGGAGGTATGAACCCTGGCGTGAAAGGAGAATGGCTCTTGTTTCGATACCCGATGCCAAGGCCGGAGTTCACCAGGGCGTCCTCTCCCTCGTCTGGAAGCGCGATTCCAAACTGGTGAATCAACCCTCTTGCACCGACGGCCGATAGTTCGGTTCCGGCCTGGCCCAGGTTCTGCTCGATTCGGGTGTGCCCCCAGATGGGCACATCGGGCACATCGAACAGGGCCTTGGTACCCGATGTGTAGTGGAAGTGGCTGTAGATGACCGCCGCGACCGGGGCCTTGGTCTCAGCGCGGATCATCTCGAGAGCCGCGGTCATCTCCTCTATTGACTCACCGGTGTCGATGGCGATGAGGCCCTCGGGTCCCTCGACGAAGGTCTGGTTCGACAAGCCGTTGCCGACCACACACCAGACCCCGTCGCGAACCTTCCAGGTGCGCAGCACCAACCGCTCGGTGTGGGCGATGAGGCTCTGGTGGGCTCGCCCTCCGTTCGGAGCAGTGCCGATGTCACCATCAGATGTCGAGAAGCTCGCAGGAATCGGGTTGTTCGCCTTCATCGTGGAAGTCTGGCACGACCCACCCGACCACGCCGGTTGCACACGTGTGTTTCAGCAGCGCCGCGATAGGGGTCATCCTCCCTCTGCTGATGGGGCCACGTGATCAGCCGATGATCGAGAAAACGTCCCCGCTGTGATGTAGTTGGCGGCGGTCCTCCCTGCTCGAGCGAACCCACCTCACAAAACACGACTAGCCGTCGACCTCGAGTCCGAACCACGGACCGGCCGCGATATCACCAACCACAATCACTCGATCCTCCTCATCGGCGATTTGGACCGCCTCTGCGGCGGCACGTGTCACTACCGCCTGGTCGAGATCTCCTGCCAGGGCATTCGCGCGAGCGATCGCTTCCAACGCATAGGCCCGATCGAAGTCGGCTGCCTCGTTGCACGATTCGGTGAGTTTCTCACAGATCGTGGCGTATCGAAGCGCCATGTCGGTGTGCCCGGCCACCGTGGCGGCGTGGGCCACGAGCCACATGGCGCGTGCAACCTGTGGGGAACCCGGTTCAGCCGCTCGACGCCAGTGATAGGCCGACGTCATCGCAGTCTCGATCAGGAGATCGGTATCGTCGAGGTCGAGGGCGTCGTTGCCGAGCAGGGCCCAAGCATCGCCGTTCGCCACCACTGCCCGCCGTCGGTGCGCGGCCGATTCGTCGGCTGGCGAGGGCTCGCCGAGCTCGAGTGGTCCGAGCCCCTGACCCGTCTCGAGCAGGGACTTCATCGAGTCGATTATGCCAACCCAACCAAGGCTGACATTGTCGGATGTGAGCGGGCTCAGACCCAAGTCGAAGTGCCTGAGCGTGACCCTGGTCACGGTGCCCGCCTCGTTGGCGCTCCGCAGCAGCCATTCGACACGGCTTGGCGGCTCGTCGGCCATCGCCGTGTCGTAGAGCACATGCCAAGTCATCACGAGACGCGTCTCGTGATCGACCACTTCGACGATTCCGTCCACGGCCGAGACCCCATCGGCCATCACATAGTGGTGACCCGCTCCGGGGCGAAGCTCGGACTCAAAGGCCGTGTCGTGGAAGTAGCGGCGGGTGAACTGTGGCTCGGTGATCGCCTGCCATACCTCAGCGGGTGTCGCCCTGATGAAGGTCTCGTATGAGTGTTGTGGTGCGGGCATCGCCTGCTCCCAGTTCGAGGTCGGATCTCAACTGATCGGGTACTCCGGCGAGCGGGTCTGTGCAACACAAAACCGAGCGCTCGTAGACACGGTGCATCGAGCACGGCTTCGGCTCGCCTCATCGCGCGGACAAGACGGCCACCAAGAACGTGTCGTGTTCACCGAAGGGGCGGACGTCCCAGGTGGACAGCTCGAGCTCGAATCGGAGACCAGCTGCCTCGACGTCGGAGGTGAACTCATCGAACTCGTAGCCTCGGCCGGCACCGAAACCGATCAGGATTCGCCCCTCGTCGCCAAGGTGCATGCCGAGCCTGCGCAGGACCTCACCCCGGGTACTGGGCGCCAGGAACGTCATGACGTTGCCGGCGACCACGATGACATCGAAGGGGTCGCTGATGCCTGCCGCTGGCAGGTCGAGCTCGGCGAGGTCTCCTGCCAGCCATGTGGGTCCCGGATGATCCTCTTCGGCAGCGGCGATGAGTACGGGATCCACATCGACACCGACGACCTGGTGACCCAGCTCGTGGAGACGACCTCCTACCCTTCCCGGACCACATCCCGCGTCGAGAATGCGACCACTTCGAGGGGACATGACATCGACCAGGCGAGCTTCTCCATCGAGATCGTTGCCATCTGCTGCCATGGTACGAAATCGCTCGATGTACCAATCCGAATGGTCGGGATTCTGCTCAGTGATCTCGACCCACCTGCTCTTCTCGACCATTTACTCTCCAGGGAAGCTGCACGGACAAACCCTGGCGCAAGCCACGGGCTCTCACGAGGTTATGAGCACGGCCGCCCAACTTCACGATTCGTTGTCACGAATCCTCAGCCGCGAGACTGACGCGATGGATACCCGTGACCTCGTGAAACAGACATCACCCACCCTCAACTCGGCCGGCGCTGCCTACTACTTTGCGCCTGAAACCCTGGCCAAGGGCAAGGAGATCGGCCTCGATGGTTTCCGCTTCTATTGCCTCGGGCGCGGCGGAGTGCTCGGCGATGTCGAGCCCGCAGTCATCTCGTCGGCGTTCGGCTACTTCGCCGCCGGCCTCGTGACGAAGATCTGGAACTCGGCCAAGGAGATCATCTCGCCACGAGAAGCGGCGCGCGCTCATCTGGCATGCGCTGACGACCTCGGTCGAGCGCGGCTGGGCGGCGTCGAGGGCCTCGATGGGTTTTGTGACGCAGCCGAAACCATCATCACAAACACCGATCCGTCCGGACTCGCGTTGTTTGCCGCCGTCGCAGCCGAACCGATGCCCGAGGATCGGGCGGCGCGCGCCTACCGAAACGTGCTGATCCTGCGCGAACTGAGAGGAAGTGTTCACCTCATCTCCGTCGTCGCTGAAGGTCTGACCGCCGTGACTGCGCACGCGATCAAGCGACCAGACGATGTCGCAACATTTGGACATGCCGAGCCACCGGAGATCGGCGAAACCGAGATTGCAGCTCTCGACGCTGCCGAGAAGCGCACCGACGACATCATGACGCGCTTCTACGGGGTACTGAACGACGCCCAGAAGCTGGCCTTGGCCACCGGCACCGCGGCGATCGGGGCCGCCCTCTCGACGTGATGCCGATCGAGTCCGACCGTCCATGGGTGCCTGACGGGTACGGGCTCCCGGAGACCGACGAGGGCAGGCTCGAGTGAGCCGACGTCGAGACCCGGTTGGTCGAATCACTCCACAATTGGATGACGACCGTGCGCTCGGATGGGCCTCCGCACGTCGTGCCGAGGTGGGGGGTCTGGCTCGATTCGAGCCTCCATTACGACGGCGCCCCAGCGACGGTTCACGTACGGAATCTGCGCAAGAACACAGCCTGCACACTCCATCTCGAGAACGGAGCCCAGGCGGTCATCGTCGAAGGAAGATCGGGCCCAGTGGATCCCCCGGGTCCAGAACTCGGCGGCCGTATCTCCGAGGAGTTGTGCCGCAAGTACTCGTCGAGCGGCTATTCGCCCGGTCCCGACTCGTGGGAGGGCCCCGACGCGGGCGAGCTGTGTCGGTTCATTCCGGCCAAAGCGCTGGCGTGGTTCGACTTCCCCAACGACATGAGCAGGTTCAGATTCGACGGCTGACGGACTCGGTCGGAAATCTGCGGAACTCGGTGGAAAACGAAGAAGGCCGCCCGACCAGTGCGAGCGACTTCAATCCAAGCTAGCAGCGTTTTTGCTTCGCGTCTCGCAGTTCGCGACAGATTGAGGACAGATAACGAGAATTCCCGACATCACCCGTTGAACAGCGATGCGAGACCCCATATCGCGGCAACCAGCCCTGCCAAACCCATGGCGACACTTCGCCCGAGGGGGGCACGAGCGAGATCGCCTTCGCGCGGTTCGAGTGGTGGACGCACCAGCGCCAACACATTCCCGATGAGCATCGCGGCGCCCAGAGCCAGCACGATCAAGGGCAGAAAGTCGTCATACATTGCGGCGATTACCTCGACGGTTGAACAGCGTCAACAACGATATCCCGACTCCCCTTTCGTGCCCCAAGAAGTGGGTTGGGTGAGGGCGACACGCGTGGCAGGCTCTAGAGGTGAAACACCTGCGCCAGATCGGAATAGTCGTAGCGGTCGGAGTGACGGTCGGTCTGCTCGCTCCGCTGGTGTTCACCATGCTCGTCATCGCCGTGTCGCTGCTCGTCGCATTGGTCGCCAGGGTTGCGGCCCAAGAACGGTCGAAGTCCGCTGGTGCTCTACCGAAAGCTGCGCTCGGTCTTGGCCTGGGCGCGTTGGCCGGCCAGCTGATCGGCTGGTTCGGCATCATCGGAGGAATTGCGGCGCTGTTGTTGCTGCTCGTTGTGTTCCTCGCCGCCGGCGGCGACCTCATCTAGGATCGCCGACCAGTGCTCGGCAATCGCCAAGCTCGAAGAACTCATGCTTTTGCCATATTGGCGAATCGGGTGAAATGGCCCAGGAATGCCAGACGCACCGTCGCGGTCGGACCACTGCGGTGTTTCGCGATGATGACCTCGGCAGTGCCGATATCGGCGGAGTCGGGGTTGTACATCTCGTCGCGATACAAGAACATGACAACATCGGCATCCTGCTCGATGGCGCCTGACTCGCGCAGATCGGCCAGCATCGGGCGTTTGTCAGCGCGGCTTTCGAGTGTTCGCGACAGCTGCGACAGGGCGACGACGGGGGTCTCGAGTTCGCGCGCAAGAATCTTGAGTCCGCGCGAGATCTCAGATATCTCGACCTGCCGGCTCTCGGCCCTGCTCGAGCCCTGCATCAGCTGCAGGTAATCGACGACAACCAGCCCGAGGCTACCCAGCCGGCTCTTCAGGCGCCTCGCCTTTGCCCTGATCTCCATCACGGTCACGTTTGGATTGTCGTCGATCCAGATCGGAGCCTCGGCCAACTGTCCGACCGCCCGACTGATCTTGGGCCAATCGTCGTCGCTCAAGTTGCCGTTTCGCAGGCGTGAGGAGTCGACCTTGGCCTGCGACGACAAGATTCGCTGGGTCAGCTCGAGGTGGCCCATCTCGAGGGAGAAAAACAGAACCGGCTTTTGGGCGATCATGGCAGCGTGGCTCGCTAGGCCCAGCGAGAACGCTGTTTTGCCCATCGCAGGGCGTGCGCCCACAACCACCAGGGCGCTCGGCTGCAGACCCGATAACACCTCGTCGAGGTCGTGATAGCCGGTGGGCGTGCCAGTGATGGCGTCGCCACGTTCGTACAATTCCTCGAGACGATCGAGATTGTCGGACAACAGGTCGCGGAGGGGACGGGTCGTGTCGGTGACCCTGCGCTGAGCGACTTGGAACATCTTGGCCTCGGCCTCGTCGACAGCCTTGGTCACGTCGTCGGGAAGTGAATAGCCCAGTTCGATGATTTCGCCGGCGGCCGCGATGAGGCGCCGAAGCAGCGCCCTCTCCTCGATGATCGTGGCGTAGCGAGACGCATTGGAGGTCGCCGGGGTGGACGACTCGAGATCGACCAGGGCCTCGAGTCCCCCTGCTGCATCGAGCAAACTCGACCGCTCGAGCTCCTCGGCGACGGTGACAGGATCTGCCGGATGGCCCGCGCTGTACAGGCTGGTGATCGCGTCGAATATGTGCTGGTGCGCCGGCAGATACAGATCGCCCGCGTCGAGAGCTTCGACGGCAGGACCGATCGCGTCGCGAGACAACAACATGGCACCCAGCAAGGACCGCTCGGCGTCGAGATTGTGTGGTGCGCGACGTACCGGATCTGTGATGGGGCTTCGCGGTGCTGCTTCGTCGATCATCGTGATCGATTCTCCCTCGCGCGGCCTGTGGTCAACCAGACGCAAAACCTGTGGCCAACACCCACACAATCCTGGGGAACATACGGTTTCCCCTGTGGACAACGTGTGGGAAAGACAAACGCCGATACCGCAGCAAGGCGGTACCGGCGCATATCGCTACATCTCGATGTCGGCTACTAGCCGGCGGCCGCCACATCGACGTTGATGACGAACTGAACCTTGCCATGCAACTTCGCCTGCACCTCGTGTTCTCCAATCGTTCGGATGGAGCCATCGATGCTGAGATCGCGACGATCGAGCTCGATGCCCGTGGCCGCTGCCACCGCTTCGGCCACATCGGATGTGGTGACCGAGCCATAGAGCTGGCCTCCCGAACCGGCCTTCGCCGAAACCACAATCGTCTGGCCCACGAGCTGGCGGGCGATGTCCTCGGCTGCAGATCGGTCGCGGCCGTCGCGAACATCGCGAGACTTGCGCATGGCAGCAGCCTGAGAGACCGCGCCGGACGAAGCCATCATGGCCTTGCCACCGGGAATCAGGAAATTGCGAGCGTGTCCATCGGCGACATCGATCATGTCGCCCGTCTTGCCGAGGCCATCGACATCGGTACGCAGGATGACCTTCACTCGTCGCCCTCCTCGGATCCCGAGACCTCTTGCAGGTCGACGTCGTCGGGTGCCTTGTCATCGTCGGGATTTGCGGCCCGATCACCACGGTCCTCGCGATCGCCTCGCTCACCGCGATCACCGCGATCGCCTCGCTCGCCGCGATCGTCGCGCCGGCGCTTGTCGCCCTTGCGCTGAGTCACAACGCGTGACGCGTACGGCAGCAAGGCCATCTCGCGAGCGTTCTTGATGGCCTTGGCCACCTCACGCTGCTGTTGAACGTCGTTGCCGGTAACACGACGAGCCCGAACCTTGGCCCGGTCCGACATGAACGCACGGAGAAGGGTGACGTCTTTGTAGTCGACGTACTCGATGCTCTCCTTGACGAGCGGGCTGACCTTCTTCTTGCGCGGCTTGAGCTTCTTGAGGTCCTTGCCCTTGCCGCGGGGCTTCTTCTTAACAGCCATCTAGAACGGCTCCTCTTCTGGGTAGTACTCGGCAGCAGGGGGCTTGTTGGCCGGGGCGTCCGCCGGGCGGCCGCCTCCGCTGTAGCCACCGCCGCCTTGATGACCTCCACCGCCGCTCTGGCCGGTGTCGCGTTCGTTTCTTTTCACTTCGGCCGATGCCCAACGAAGGCTCGGCCCGATCTCGTCGGCGATCACCTCGACCACCGACCGCTTGTCGCCCTCGGGTGTGTCCCAGGAACGCTGCTCGAGACGTCCGGTGACGATGACCCGCATGCCGCGGGACAGTGTCTCACCGACGTTTTCGGCCATCTCTCTCCAACAGACGATGTTGAAGAAGCTGACCTGCTCGTCCCAGTCGCCGGTCTGGCGGTTCTGCCAGCGGCGGTTGACGGCCATGCCGAGGGTTGCCCTCGCCTGGCCCGACTGGGTGTACCTGAGTTCGGGATCGCGGGTCAGGTTGCCCACGAGTGTCACAGAGTTGTCGCTCGCCATTTTCGAGCCTCCTCCTTCAGTCGGCCTGCCCGGTAAGCCCGCGGCGTGCTGCCTCGGAATCGGGAAGGCGGATCAGCTTGTGGCGGACAACCTCGTCCGCGAGACGGAGGCTTCGCTCTACGTCATCGAGGGCACCGCCCTCGGCGAGAACCTCGAGTACCGAGTAGTAGCCCTCGGTCATGTGGTTGATTTCGTAAGCGAACTTGCGGCGACCCCAGAAGTCGACGCTCTTGATCTCGCCAACAGCTTCGATCCTTGAACGAACGCCCTTCAGTGCGTCCTGCACTGCGACATCGTCGAGCTCGCCGTTGTGGATGACCATCAGTTCATATGCGCGCACGATGGCACACACCTCCTTCGGACCCGGACTGCCGGGGCCCCGTCTTCTACGGAGCAGGGGTTGATGAATTTGTCAGCCTCAAAGCCTAGAGCACATCGACCCGAACTCCCACCCCGAGTATGAACTGACCCTGTGACAGTTATCCGATCAACCGAGAATCTGGAGGGTGTCGAATCGGGTTCCTATCGAGATACCCATACGGTCCAGATCTCCCCCGACGACTTCCAGAGCGGCTGTGTAGTCGGTTCCGGGACTGTAGACAGGGCATGGACGTTCGACACAAGGCACCATCTCGGCAACCGCCACCACAACACCGTCGCCATCGATCCAGGCGATCGACAGGTCCATCAGCGTGTTGTACATCCAGAAGGCACCTGACGTCGGCTCGTCGAAGACGAACCACATCCCATCCCAGCCCTCGAGATCGTCGACGAACATCAGGCCCTGACGCCGTTGGTCCTCGGTCGAAGCGATCAGCACGTCGAAAGACTCACCATCCGCGTCGGCCGTGACCACAGACCCCCAACCGAAACCATCGAAGGGTTCGAGCACCTCGAGCACCTCGTCCGACTCGGCGGTATCGCCGTCGGTGTAGCTGGTCGAGGTCTGGGCCCCCTCGTTATCGGTCCTCTGCGCCTCTCCGGGTGTCGACGAGTCCTCGCCTTGGGACGCATGGGTCGTCGACGTGGGCGTCGCCTCCGAACCGTTCGAAACACACGCCGAGACCATCAGCACACACCCGAGAACGACCACACACCATCGTGAGGCGGCGACCCGACTCACGACCCGTCATCCGGACTGGTCGAACTGGTCGTCGAGTCCACCGAGGGTGCACTCGTGGTTGGAGCCACCGTCGAGGTGGTCACAGGAGCAGTCGTCGTGCTCGTCGAGGTGGACGGAGCCAGAACCCTTCCGGGGTACGACTCTGGCTGGACGAACGAGCCCGGTTCGAGCCCCGCATTTGCTGCCGTCATGACGCTGCGCCATATCTCGGCGGGCCAGGAACCACCGGTGACCCGCTCTACCCCGGCAACGTCTAGCATCGACTCGTTCGAGGTCGGGTGTCCAACCCACACCGCCGCGGTGAATCGTGGTGTGAAGCCGACGAACCAGGCATCGCGATAGTCCTGGGTGGTGCCCGTCTTGCCCGCCGAGGGAACACCATCGACCTGCGCGCGGTGCCCGGTTCCCGAAACGACCGTCCTCACGAGTGCTTCGACCACGATGTCGGCCGACTGGCGGGACAAGACTCTGACACCCGTCGACTGGAATCTGCTGAGGGTCCCGCCAGAACTGTCGATGACCTCGAGCAGGATCTCGGGATCGTGGCGTTCCCCCCGGCTGGCGAAGGAGGCATAGGCGGTGGCCATGTCGAGCACAGACACCTCCTGGGTACCGAGAACCAGCGAGTGAACCGGCTCGAGATCAGCCACGACTCCGAGGTCGTTTGCCAGCTGACGCACGGGACTCGGTCCCGTCTCGAGGATCAGCTGGGCAAACGCGGTGTTGGACGACACGGTGGTTGCCTGAAGCAGATCGATGACCCCATGGGAGGACTGGTCGTAGTTGCGAACCGTCCAGGTCTCGCCGTTGTCGAGACCGGGGAAGTCGATCGTGGCGGGCGATTCGAACTGGGACATGGCAGAGATGCCCACTTCGAGAGCACGGGCCAAGACGATCGGTTTGAACGCCGAGCCGGGCTGGCGCCCGCTTCCGCCACCGAGTGTTCCGAGAGCCAGATTCACCTGCGCCTCGTCGAAGTCGCGACCACCGACCAACGCCCTGATACCGCCGGTGTCGTCCAGCAGGACCACGGCTGCGGTCGGCTCATGAGGCTCGTCAAGAACGGCGGTTGCCGCCCGGTACGCCTCGAGCTGAAGATCTAGATCGATTGTGGCCGTGACTCTGAGACCACCTTGAAACACAACGGCCGACCCGTGTCGCTCGGTCAGCTCACGACGGATCATTTCGACCAGGTAGCCCGCCCCGGCAGCCTCAGCCATCGGTGATAGCTCGATCGACGAGTTGGGACGTCGTTCGAGCGTGTAGGACTCGATCGAAGTCGCCTCGACGGCGGCGTGTTCGTCCGAGGTGATGTAGCCCTCCTCCAACATCGCATCGATCACCGAGGTTCGACGCCGATAGGCCTCGTTCACCTGGCTCTCGCGGCTGATGTCGGCGATCTCGGGAGCTCGTATCAGGCCCGCCAGGTAGCTCGATTGAGCGATGTTGAGCTCTGCCGCTGTGACTCCGAACCAAACCCTGGCAGCAGCTCCTATGCCGTAGGCACCACGTCCGAAGTAGATCGTGTTCAGGTACCCCTCGAGAATCTCTGCCTTCTCCGTTTCACGCTCGAGCTTGATAGCGAGCGAAGCTTCTTTCAGCTTGCGCACGAAGGTTCGTTCCGGACTCAGGAAGGCATTCTTGACATACTGCTGGGTGATGGTCGAACCGCCCTGCAACGAACCCTCGCTACGAAGGTCGGCCCAAAGCGCCCTGCCGATCGCGATTGGGTCGACGCCGGGGTGATCGAGAAACCCCCTGTCCTCGGCGGCGATGACAGCGTCGACGAGGATCGGCGAGACCTCTTCGATCGACAGCGGTACGCGGTTCTGCTCTCCATGAAAGCGGGCGATCTCGTCGCCGTCGCGGTCGAAGACGATAGTCGTTTGATCGGACACCGCCGATGCATCGGGAAGCTCGAGTCGACCCAGGACTTGGATGAAACCCGCCGTGCCCGCGACGAAGATCAAGAGTCCGTAGTAGGCGAGACGACGCGTTCGCCTGGCCAGGCTCGACGAGCTTCTTCGGTTCCTCTTCAGCCTGGCCGAAACCATCTACATCACGTCCCGAGAATGATCCGGCACAACAGGTGGTTCCATCCACACCCGGCACACACCTCGACCCGATAGGCCGCAAAATCGCCGGACCGACGCCCGTAGCGGTCGAGGTCGGCTTCGGTCAATGCCAACTTGCCCCCCGCCGCGAGCCGAGGGCCAAAAACATAGTGGACCAGGGCCATCTCGCCCCGGTCGCAGACGGGGCATGATCCACCATCGATCGTGTCACAGTTGTTGGCGACCCTGACGAGTTCTGGATGGGCATCACAGACCTCGTGTCTGGCGACTCGGCCCGCCTCGAGGTCGGCGAGCAGGGCGCGGCGCTGCAGGCGGTAGTCGACATCGCCCGCTCCCGACGCTGAGTCGGCGGCCGCAATTCCGGGGTGGAACACCACGGCGAGCAGGGTACCGGCGAAGTTGCCCGGTTTGAGTGTCAGCGGCCCTCGAACCAAGCGGAGAGGCGGGGTTCGAGTTCGGCCGGGTCGTGGGGACCCTCGTCGAGTCGCCACTCGACGAGCTGCCTCAAGGCATCGCCGACCTGTCGTCCGCTGGTGATGCCGAGCAGGCCCATGACAACTTCGCCGCTGAGTTCTGGCCCGAGATCGGTGAGATCCTCCTTCTCGTCCAGGTTGGCGATGGTCGAGGCGAGCGATTCTACGAGAGCCGTTTCGCCCCAGCCGGCAACGGCGGCCGCAACTGTGGACCATTCGTCACCCAATGCGGCGTAGATGCGTCGCGCCGAGGGAGCCTCCACCTGAGGATCGCCGAGCAGGGCGGCCAGGTACTGAGCGACCGACACAGTTCGCTTCTGTTCGGAACGTGAATAGCGCAGGCCATGAAGTCGAGTAGAGATCGCTTGTTTGTTCTGCCCTCCCAGAGCCTGGTGAACAACGATGGCTCGCCGGGCAGCTGAGCGATCGGCACCGGCGCGCGCCGGGACCCGATCGAGACGTTCGACCAGGGCGTCGAGGTCGAACGACACACGGCCGAGTTCGGGAAACACATGACCCAGTGCTCCGATGTGGCTGAGAAAACGAAGGCCGGCTCCGGGCCGGTCGGTCGCGAGGAGCTTCTCGAACTCGTCGCGAATGCGCTCCGCCGAGACGATCTCGAGTCGATGGGCAAGCGACGCCGCCGCTTCCACCAGTTCGTCATCTGGAATGAGGCCGTACCTGGCGATGAAGCGGGCTGCTCTGAGAACTCGCAATGGATCGTCGGAAAACGACGTCGTCGCATCGATCGGGGTGCGCAGGCGGAGCAAAGCCAGGTCGCCTGCACCATCGAAGGGGTCGATGAGGCGGCCGTCGGGAACCTCGATCGCCATCGCATTGACCGTGAAGTCGCGCCGCGACAGATCGCTCGAGATTGCCGATGAGAACTCGACTCTCGGCTTGCGGGAATCGGGCTCGTAGGCGTCGGCGCGATGGGTCGTTATCTCGTACTCGACGTTCTCGTAGCTACACCCGATGGTCCCGAAGCGCTCGCCCTGACTCCAGACATCTTCAGCGATCGGAGCTACGGCCTCCTTGATGGCTGCGGGCTTCGCATCGGTAGTCATATCGACATCGGCGCTGGGTCCTCCACCGAGATGGAGGTCTCGAACCAGTCCGCCGACGACGAACACCCTGTGCCCCTCCTCGATCAGCCGGGAGGCGATCGGATGAGCGCGGTCGAGCACCACCTTGACGGCATCGCTGTCGAGGTGAGGCGGCACGTTTTGCGCGAACTCGGCGGCCATCGCGTCTCAGGGTACGACCCGACAACACCATGGACGCCCCGAATTTGGACCAACACTGGTGATTTTGCCGCATTTCTGGCAAGATATCTGGCTACATCACTTCGGTGAGCGCGCCCAAAACTGGGTCCTCGTCGGCTATCGAGTGAGGATTGTCCATGGGTTTCAAGGTCGGTGACAACGTCATCTACCCGCACCACGGTGCCGCCGTGATCGTCAGCCGCGACACGCGCGATGCGTTCGGGGAGACCCGTGAGTATCTCAACCTCAGAACGGCTCATGGAGACCTGAGCCTTTCGGTTCCGGTCGAGAAGGTCGACGAGGTCGGTATGCGTCCACCCATCGACGAGGACGATGTCGAGGACTTGTTCGAACTGCTCTCCAAGAAGGACATCCGCGAGCCAGCCAACTGGAGTCGACGTTTCAAGAACCACCAGGAGAAGCTCAAGTCGGGCGACATCTACCAGGTGGCGGAGGTCGTCAGGAACCTGGCACTTCGCGAAGCAGCCAAGGGGTTGTCGGCGGGCGAGAAGACGATGCTCGAGAAGTCACGACAGATTCTCGTCTCCGAGTTGTCCATCTCGATGGACGTTACCGAAGACGAGGCTCTCGACGCCGTAGCCGACCGCCTCACTTGACCGCTGCCGCACCACCTTCGGGCATCGGCTCTCGGATACGACAGCGGTACTAGCCTGAAGGTGTGCACCTGACCCCGTCGAGTGGATCCCACGTTGGCTCGCGCCGAGATCCAACGTTGGGGTGACGACCAGATCCGTGTCAGACCCTGGCGCGGAGATCCGTCGACCGCCTATGTCTCGCCCGTCCCCGGCCGCAGACCTCTCTCCGTCGGTTCGGTCGAGAGAACTCTCGTGCTGTTGGCCTCGCGGGGTGTACTCCGGGTCTTCACAGCCGCTGTACCTCCCGCCGAGGAAGCGGTCATGATCGAGGCTGGACTGGTCCCGCGCGAACGGCTTCACCTATTGAGACACGATTTGACAGATCTCGATCGTCGCGACCGACGAAGCGACCCACGTCTTCGTCGGTCGCGCCCAGGCGACCGACGCCAGATCCTCAACACAGACACCCAGGCGTTCGACACGTTCTGGGCCCTCGACGACGCCGACCTCGACGAAGCGATCAACGCGACACCAACCAGTCGCGTGCGGGTCGTTGCTCGCCCCGATGTACACGGATTTGCTGTCAGTGGTCGGGCCGGCCGAGTCGGCTACCTACAGAGGCTGGCGGTATCGCCCGAGATGGAAGGCCGTGGATTCGGCCGCGCCCTGATCCTCGACGGTCTGAGGTGGATGCGTCGATGGGGTGCACGACACGCTCTGGTCAACACCCAGGTGGTGAACGAGAGGGCTCACAGTCTCTACCTACATCTCGGATTCGTGGCAGAACCCCACGGCCTCACCGTTCTCGAAGCAGACCTCGAGGCCCGGTCGTGAGGCGGATAACAGCCTGGTCGCTCCTGGCTCCGATGCTGACGTTTGTGGCCACAACCGTGCTCTTCGGCGAGTTGGGTTCTGCCGCACAGCCGTCCACCGGTGGACTGGAGTTGATCGACCCGACACCACTGGACGCCGACGACGTCGAACTGAGATTGAGGCTCCCCGGATTGGTCGAGGCCGATGACGTGATCAACCTCACCATCCACGAGACGATATCGAACCGCGCCGGGTTCCTGGTCACCGTCGATAGAGCCAGCGCTGGTGACGTCATGTTTTCGTTCGAGTCAGATGTCGGTTCCCTCGATCCGTCTGTGACGGGCCTGGTCGAACTGTCGTTCGCGGCCGCCGAACTCGGGACGGCGGAAGCCGCTGTCGGAGTCCACCCTGTCGCTGTCGAGATGACGACGGCAACCGGCGCTGCTCTCGGATCGCTACTCACCTATCTGGTGGTTCCGCCACTGATCCCGACGCCGTCACAGGTTGCCCTCGCCCTGGTGATGGATGTGCGACCGACCGAAAACGCAGCCGGAACGATCGACGACGACGACCCGGTGGCCGTATGGATCGACGCGCTCGTCGAACGACCCGACATTCCCGTCACCCTTCAACCGGTTCCCCTGCTGCTCGAGGACTACGCTTCGGACCAACGGATTCGGGCCTTGCAGACCCGAATGGCCGGGGAACTGGTTGTCTCCGGACCGTTTCTGCCGATCGATGAACGTGCGCTCGCCGTCGAAGGATTCGGCGACCACGCCGGCGAATTGATGCAGAGGGGGGTCGACTCGCTCACCTCGTTCAGCGGAACCGCTCCGGATTCGACGATCCAGTTGTCAGCCTCACGACCCGATGCCGACCTTGCCGGAATCTGGCGGGATCGGGGTGTACGAAGCCTGGTTTCGGTCGGTGATCCCACTTTCGACTCGCCCGTCGAAGCCGAAACGGTGACGGGCCCTGTTGTTTTACTGGCCACTCCGGACCGGTTTGGCGATGCATCACCCGACAACCCGACTATCGCTGCCAATCGCATACTCGCCGAACTGGCAGTCATCGCCATCTCGTCGGATCACCCCACCGCTTCGGTCCTGCTGTACAACACGGGCACCAACACCGACCCCGAGTTTGTCGAGAGCCTCCTCGACGGGCTCCTCGACATACACAGCCTCGTAGCACTCTCCTCTGTCGCCGACGCTCTCGCCACCAACCCGCTGACGACATCGACCGGACAGAGGCTCACCATCAACCTCAAAACCGGAACCGACAGCCCTCGACTCGATGGCGGCGTCGCCGAATACAGAACCGCCGAACAGATGCTGAGTGCCTACAGGTCGATGATCAGGGACGAACACACCGGCTTCCTCTACGACGAACAGGCCGACAAGCTGATCTCGTTGCTCGGAAGTGGGGTGACAGGTGCTCAGCGCGAACAGGCGGCAGGCGAGATCGTCGACACCATCAAGATCGAACTGCAGACCATCCGCCCTCCCCCGATCGGTCAGGTGAACCTGACCTCTCGTACCGCGACCTACCCCTTCGCCTTCCAGAACAACTCGTCCTACCCGGTGCGAATCGAAGCCCGCTTCATCAGCGACAAGGCCCGTTTCGTCGACCTCGAGGATGGCGAGAGCCTCAACCTGTGGCTCGAGCCGGGAGTAACTCCTCTCGAGACCAGGGTCGAAGCGCTGTCATCTGGCTCGTTCCCACTGAGGATCGAGTTGGTCTCGCCCGACGGCGGGCTACTTCTGGGCGCTGTCGACCTCGAGGTGAGGTCGACGGCTCCATCGGGCATCGGCGTTCTCATCTCGGTAGCGGCAGGCGGAGTCCTGGTGCTGTGGTGGGGTCGCGAGCTGATCCGTTCGCGCCGTCGATCACGTGAACAGGTCCCAACCGACGCTCATGGATCGACAGCGTGATCAAGAAGCTGTCGGGAACCGTCGCTGTCTCACTCGGTATCTTGACCTCGCGTCTTGTCGGGCTCGTTCGCGAGGTCGTGGTTCGGGTCAACTACGGCAGCACACCTGTGGGCGACGGCTACGCCGCTGCTCTGCGCATCCCAAATCTGTTGCAGAATCTGCTCGGCGAAGGTGTGCTGTCCGCCTCGTTCATCCCCGTGTACTCGGAGATGGTCGACAACGACCCCCGCCGGGCGGGTCGTCTTGCTTCGACGATGTTCGTGTTCCTCACCGTGGTCAGCCTGCCGTTGGTCCTGATCCTCGTGGTATTCGCCGGACCGATCACCGAATTGTTCCTGTTCGGCAACCAGAACACCGAGACGATCGAGACGGCAACCGTTCTGACCAGGATCATGGCACCCGGTGTTGGCGTCCTGGTCCTGTCGGCGTGGAGTCTCGGGGTTCTGAACAGCCACCGCCGGTTCTTCTTGCCCTACGCGGCGCCGGTGGTGTGGAGTCTGGCCCAGATCGCCGTCGTGTTCGGCCCCGAATACGACACCCTGCGAACCCTTGCCATCCGCGTTGCATGGGCGGCAACGATTGGTGCCGTGCTTCAGTTCACGATCCAACTCCCGGCTATCCGATCATCAAATCCACACATCGGACTACGTATCGACTTCGGCGACTCGGCCTTCGGAGATGTGCTGCGCCGTATGGGCTCTGTGATCGTCGGTCGTGGATCGGCCCAGTTATCAGCCTTCGTCGACCTCATGTTGGCCGGCTTCCTCGCGTTCGGCGCTCTGACAGCCCTCGGTACCGCACAAGTCTTCTACCTGTTGCCGATCTCGCTGTTCGCGATGAGCGTTGCAGCTGCTGAATTGCCCGAACTCTCGAGGATGGGCTCAGATCTCGACTCGGTCGCAGACCGTCTCGCTGCGGGTTTGCAGACGATCGCGTTCTTCATGGTGTTCACGACATTGGCATTCGTCTTGGCGGGTCGACGCATTCTCGGAGCTGTCTTCAGCCTTGTGCCGCGCAACGGATTCGACCAGGATGGCCTGATCCTGGTTGCTCTCGTCCTCGGCAGCTACTCGCTCGGCCTCCTGGCCATCGGATCTTCGCGCCTGGTTCAGAACACGTTCTACGCCCTCGGCGACGCCAGCACACCCGCCCAAGTAGCGATCGTGCGCTATGGAATATCGGCCCTCGTCGGATTTGTTCTGATGCTGCAGTTCGACCGGTTGTTCATCTATGACGGTGTGGTCACAGGGTTGAACCAGCTGTTGTCGCCTCTCGAAGCCCTACCGAGTGAGCTCCGAAGTCGAGAGGACCTGCCCCTGCGACTCGGTGCTGTTGGACTGGCTCTCGGAGCTGCCGCAGGTGGCTGGTTCGAGTTTTTCGCCTTGCGCGATCGCTTGTTGCCGGTTCTGGGCACGAGCTCGCTCACGATGGGCAGGTGGCGGCCCCTGGTGTTGCCCTCGCTCGCCAGCACGTTGTGGATGTTGGTCTCGTTGCCCCTCACCAGCGGCTGGCATGACATCACTTCGACGATCGTGGTCGTCGGTGTCGGCGGTTGTTTGTACGTGGCGATCTCAGCACACAACCGCGTCGCCGCCGCACGAATTGTCGTGGATCGCCTCAAGCGGTCGCCAGGGACTAGCGTCGACATGTCCCGATGAACCGCCGAGAACGAGAGGACCCTGATGAGCGTCAAGATCGTCACAGACAGTGCGTGCGACCTACCCGATCACCTACTGAGTGAGCTGGGGATCGCTATCGTCCCACTCACAATCCGGTTCGGAGACGAGGAGTTCATCGACCGGGTCGAACTGCAGTCCGAGGAGTTCTGGCGGCGTTGCAGCAGTTCCGAGATCCTTCCCGAGACTGCCGCCCCTTCCCCCGGAGCCTTCGAGACCGCCTACAGGGCTGCCCTGAGCGAGGGATTCGACGAGGTCGTAACGATCAATCTGTCCGGCGCAATGTCAGCGACAATCCAGGCTGCCGACGCCGCCGCAAAGGCGGTAAGCGACCTGATCAGGGTCGAGATAGTCGACAGCCGCACCGTCAGCATGGGCCTCGGTTCGCTGGTTCTCCAGGCAGCCAGGGAGGCGCGCGCCGGGGCGGACGCTGCGACCATCGCAGCACACATCCGCGACGCGGCAGAGCGCACAATCGTGCTTGCGGCGCTCGACACCCTCGAGAACCTCAAGAAGGGTGGTCGCATCGGTGGCGCCGCTTCGATGCTCGGCAGCCTGCTGTCGATCAAGCCGATCATCGAGGTTGTGGACGGCAAGGTCGAGTCGAACTCAAAACAGCGCACGCGAGCCAAGGCGTTGGATTTCCTGCTCGAATCGGTCCAGAACGCCGGCGAGATCGAGAGTCTTGCCGTCATGCACGCGCGTTGCGACGACCTCGACACCTTCATTGCCAGACTCCGCGAGATCCACTCCGGTGAGATCGTGGTGGGCGATATCGGCGCGGTCATCGGTTCACACGCCGGTACCGGCGTGATGGGAGTCACCTACCAGGTGCCGGCCTGATACATGGCCCACGGCCACGATGACCTGCTTCCAGGCGGCAGGTACCGGCTCGATGAGCGGGTTGCAATGGACCGCCTCACAGAGACCTGGACCGGGTACGACACCCGGCTCGATCGTGAGGTGTTCATAAGGGTTGTCAGACCGGATCTCGTTTCGGAGGAGGATCTTGTCACCCGTCTCGGAGCCCGTCTACGGGAGGCCTCGCGCCTCGAGTTGGCCGGGCTCGCCCGCATCTACGACATGATCGATGGCGATGTTGTGGCTGTCGTGATCGAGCCACCGGTCGGGCCTGACCTTCGCCAGAAACTCACCTCCGACGGACCCCTTCCCTCAGCCGAGGCCACAACGATCGCTGCCGAGATAGCAAAGACGGTCGACGAGATTCACCGTCGGGGCTCAACCCATGGCGGGCTTTCCGCGGCGAGTATCGCCTGGGGTGGCGATGGTCGCCTCATGATCACCGATCTCGGCACTGGCGCCGACATCAACTCCGGCACTGACAAGCCAGCACGTGGCGACATCGTCGCACTTGCCGCGATCGTGCACGAGATGGTGACGGGTCGAGCTCCACACCGCGCCGGCACCGGTCTGGAGCTCGACCCATCGGTTCCCCTCGAGCTGGTCGGTCCACTCCACGATGCCCTGGCGGGCGATGGCTTCTCGAGTGCTGCTGCCTTCGTCGAGGCTCTGGGCAGAACGCGTTCCTTCCAGGCCGAACCGACCAGCTTCACGCAAGCCGAACGACGTTGGCTCGTCCCGATGGCGGTCGTCATAGGCATCGGGATATTGCTGGCGATCATCGGCACCCTGCTCGGGCAAACCGATGCCGGACGCACCATCATCGAAGGTGCACGAGACGCGGTCGGTCTCGAGACACCCGAGACCACATCAACAACCACGGCTACGACATTGCCCCTCATCACCACGACCACCCTGGCGCTGGCCCCTGTGTCGATCGTGCAGATCGTCGACTTCGACCCCGAGGGAGACGACCGATCCGAGAGTCCTCGTCGATTGTCGCTCATCAACGACGGTGATCCGGCGAGAGGTTGGCAGACCGAGCGCTACAACACAGCAGGGTTCGGCAACCTGAAATCTGGTGTCGGGCTGCTGATCGATGTCGAGCCTGTCGAACAATTCGTCGAAATAGTCGTCCGTGGACCGAGCCGCGGGTGGTCGATGGAGGTCTACGTCGCAGACGATCCATCGGCCGTCGTCGACGACTGGGGCTCTCCCATCGCCCAGGTGTCCGATGTGCGGGGAGATGTCGTATTCGATGATCTCGATCAGGGTGGCAGGTCGCTGTTGTTCTGGTTCACCCAACTTGATGAAGGTCCCGAACACCGCGTCGTGATCACCGACATCGAGATCTCGGGGCTACTCGTGGCGGCGGCATGACACCTCCTCCCGGTACTGTGGCCTCGATGGCCGACGATGACGAGCTGGTGTCTCGTGCGCGCGGAGGCGACCGCACTGCGCTCGACACACTCTTGCGTCGACATCACGACCGCATCTACGCCATCTGCCGGCGGATTGCGGGCAACGACGCAGACGCCGCGGATGCCACGCAGGACGCACTCATCGCCGTGGTTCGTCGCCTCGATCGCTTCGATGGACGATCGACGTTCAGCACATGGTCATATCGTGTCGCGACCAACGCCTGCCTCGACGAACTGCGCCGACGACGTAGGCGCCCCGACCCCACCGACCTCGACGAGCGCGATACACCCCACGAGCCCGACGACTTCACCACCCGCCACGCCCTGGCCGACGAGATCGGGCAAGCCCTCGACTCGATACCAGAGAACTTCCGCCTACCCGTCGTGATGCGCGACATCGACGACCTCGACTACGCCGAGATCTCGGAGCTGCTAGGTGTTCCGATGGGCACGGTGAAGTCTCGAATAGCCAGAGGGCGTTCAATGCTCGCCAACATCCTCGGAACAAACCGACCCACACCCGACGTCAAACCCGATGACCATGTCTGAGCAACACGACGATGAGATCCTGAGCGCCGCTCTCGATGGGGAGCCCGACGCCCTTTCCGCGGTCGATGCCCGCGACGATCTTCGCGCCCGCCTGGGGGTGATGCAACAGATACACACCTCGCTGCGCGGCCATGGCGTCGAGGCACCCGATGACATCAGGGAGGCCAATATCTCGGCCGCCCTGAGCGCGTTCGACGAACTCGGCATCTCGGATACAGCCACCGACCAGGCCCCAACCGGCGTCGTGGATCGGCCTGGCAATGTCGTCGTGCTTGCCGCGCGACACAAGAGACGCAACAGGTGGATGTTCGCCACGAGTGGAGCCGCGGCTGCGGTGGTTGCTCTGGGATTCCTCGGTGGGTCTCTGCGGGGCGGCACCGGCTCCGACGATTCGGCGAGTGTTGCCAACGATGGTGCCGTCGAGGCATCCAGCGCACCCCTGAATGCTGCATCCGACGGCGAGGACCGGGTCGCGGCAGACGAGGGCACCGACACCGCCATCGCTGAAGCCTCCGAAGCCGACATGAGCGCCGATTCCGAACCGCAGGCTCTGGAGCAGGAGTCGGCCGGGGACGCAAGTTCCGAAACCACCACAGCCGCGGCGGATACGGCAGATGCGGCGGATACGGCAGATGCGGCAGATGCGGCAGATGCGGCAGATCGATTCTTTGCAGAGATGGACGAACGGCTGCTGGATTGCAGTGACTCATTGGGTCTGCCCGATCGGCCATGGGATACCAGCCACACCGACAGCT
>JAAETH010000780.1 GCA_024228575.1 Actinomycetes bacterium | reverse complement strand
GGCGGTTCGATCAGCGCTTCCTGATTTTGGCGGGTCTGGTTCGCCCACGTCGCGCCCGGCACACCGTCAGCGGCTTGCGTGTCGAGGTCGTCATATTCGGCTGCCATCGTTCCTGCTCCTCCTCAGTACGCCCACACTGTAGACGCGTCATCCCATTTGTCTGCCCATGTCCACGGCGTGAAATCTGGGACAGGCGTGAACCCGAGGGTGCACGTCGTGACCATGCCTTCGGCCCGCCAGGTGATCCGTTCTACCGTTGCCGTCACGGTGATCGGGTCGCCTACGTCGGGGGTGCGGACCAGTTGCACGCGTGTGCCCCGCTCCACTCCGAGCAGTGCGACAGTCATCGCGCTATTCGTGCACACGAACTGTGCCGAGCTGATGCGCCGTAACGGCGTCGACCTGAGCATCAGTATCCACTCAGAGTACGTGACGGCCCGCAGTTCGGTGTCGATGAACGTGGTGAACTGGCGGGCACGGCGGGCACGGTACGGGGTGGCGTCGTTGTCGATGGTTTGTATCCGCCCGGCCGCCCATTCAACCTCGGCGACGGTGATAACCCGATCGATGCCGTACCTGGTGAGTACAACGGGTGGCACCACGTCACCCGTACCGGCGTCGGTGATGACCAGCGACACGGCAGGGGTGATCGCGTACCGTTCCTGAAACGTGATGGTACCGTCACCGGCCGCGGTTAGCCGGCCGTCTTCGGTGCGGGTCACCTTGTTGGCGTACACCAACGCAGATTCTGTGGTCGCGGTGTGGGCGAGCAGGTAGCTGCGGCCGGTGTCTACCGACCGTAGCGCCGCCGGTATGCCTACCGTGTCGAGCACTCTGGTTATCCGCTGGCCGGTGGTGTCACCATCCCCGATGCCGTCCTCGAACGTGGACACGGTGTCTGCCGCGAGGAGACACAGCATGTCCACGGCGGCTATCTCTACGGCTATTTCTCGGCCTCGGCCGACCAGGGTGGAGATGTCGTCGATGAGCCCGTGGAACACCGACGCTGCGACCGGTGCGGTGGTGGTGACCCGTATTCTTCGTGACGGTTCGGCCAGCAGCCCGGGACCCAGCTCGCGGGTCGGGTCGTCGAACACGATACGTGCACGACCCGGCGAGGCGTCGTCTAGTTCGTCGTCGCGGCCGGCCGTGGTTTCGAGCATGTCGACCCATTCGGACACGTCAACCCATGTGGGTGACGATGCGAGCGGGTCGGTGGTCGACGCTATCTCCACTTTCCACACCGGCCCGGCGGGGAGGGTGGCGTACGCCCACGTTGTCGACTGTTCGGCTGTTTCGGCGGCCTGAAGGTGAACGGTTGTGCCGGTGGCGTCGGTGCGGGTTGCGATCTGGTCGCCCATCGGTCTGCCTGTCACCCGGTGATGGTGATGTCTGGGTGACCGACCGTGTTCGCAGCGGCCCGGATCCACCCGGCCTTCGCATAGTCGTCAAGGTCTGACCATTCGGGCCACAGGTCGTAGCTGTCTTGGGTGGCGGTGTCGAGGTCACCCCAGTTAGGGTCGCCGTCGCCTTTCTGCGCGTTGTACGCCTTGCGGGCCTCGGTGCGTGAGGCGGTGCGGTACGCCTTGCGGGCCTCGGTGCGGCGTGCCGTGCGTGCGGCTACCCGTTGGGCTTGGCGTTCGTCGCTGCGTTCGTCGCGGCCTGCCAGACGTCGTGCACGCTGCATGGCTGCCTGGTTGCCGGTTTCGTCGGCGGGTACCGCATCGGCGGCTATGACCGTTTCGACCAGTACCGATAGTTCCTCGAGCCCGTCTGTCTGTTCGTCAACGTCGCGCACCCGAGCGCCAAGCGACCATTGATAGTGGGTGTCGGGTGTGAGTCGGTTGCCATCGCCGTCGTAGGTGCCGCCTGTGCGGCCGCCCTGCCGCGGGACGTAGCATCCATCCCAGAGATCGGCGACGGCTTCTGCCATAGCGTCGGGGTCTTGTACCCATGCCAGGTCCCATAGTCCGATAGGGACAGTAAGTATGGTCACGATCCGAGCCCTTCCGCTGCGATTGTCACGGCCGCGGCGTCATCGATACGACGGCCGACAACAGCGGCACCGAAGATCGTGACGGCTAGAGGACTCGCCCCGTCAGGTCGCATACCCATCGTCATAGGGTTTGTTGACGTCTCTACCACCACCGCGGTGGAGGTCGTTTCGATGCTGACCCCATCGGCATAGAACTCATGGTCGGAACTGCCGAACGCCGCAACTATCAGGGCCTGTCCGCCGTACGTGACATTGTCGACGTTGTCTCCTGGCGATGCGGCGTTTGTGCCGTCTTTCAGGTAGCCGCGGAACCTCGGGTTTGTGGCGTGTCGCTGGATGGTGACCCCATTGTCGCCGGTGTCCCCGTTTGTCAGCACCCGCCCGTACGATCCGGCCCCGTCGTGCACGCGGAACCATACCGCCATCGTGAGTCCGACAGCCGGGTCGAAATCCCCGACCGAGTCGTCGCCGATCGCAACCGGCTTGTCGTCGACACCGTCGGTCTGGGCGGCCTCGACGCCAGATGGTATGACCGCAACATGGTACTGGGCGGCTGCCGCCCGGTTTGCCGTGATGGTTTGCCCCGAGGTCGGGGAAACCCACGTACTCGCGTTGGGATCCGCATCATCAGCAGCGATCCGCTCGACGAGGTTCCCGTCGTCGTATACCTCGGCGACATAAACCTCGCCCGAAAAGTTCCATGAGCTGCCTCCACCGTGGGCGCCTGCCATCAGTGCAGAGGTCGTGTCTGGGATAGCACCCGATGTGCCAGAGACGGTCGCTCCGAGTTGTGTCCACGACACCGCCGACTCGACCTCCACGTCGTCGAGCGAGTAGAAGAACTCTTTGTCGCCGGTCGACGCGTCGAATGTGGCGCGCACCCAAACGGCGGTACCCGCAGACGTCACCGACCCCAGAGTCGCTGTCGAGGTGCCGGTGACCGAGTCCGACCCGGTTGTCGACGTGTAGAGCCGCAGCGCCCCTGACGTGTGTATCGCGAGCAGATAGGCCAGGTTCGGGGCGG
>JAAETH010000779.1 GCA_024228575.1 Actinomycetes bacterium | reverse complement strand
TTCGTGCTCCACGGCGTCAGCGACGAAGAGCTCGCTGACGAGCTCGGCATCATCTATGCCGGCGGGCTGAGGAGCACGCCTCTGGCGGCGACCTCTCCGGCGAGCGTGTCAGCCAGTGGCAGGTGGACCTTCTACGGCGACTTGCCGAACCCGGTCGTGGCTCCGGGCTCGCCGGCGCAGAGCGCCTACAACACCTACACGGCGCTAAGGCGGGTTGATCTCGGCGGCAAGACCGTTTTCGTCAATGCCTGGTTCGTCAATTGGGGAGACGAGGCCTGGGAACAGATGAGGATCGACCACTCCTGCGTCGCCTTCCCGGACAACCCGCCCAATACGACGTGCATGTACAACGGTTCGACCTGGGGCGCCGACCCGACGAACTCAGGGCATGCCCTGGCGATCGACACCACCGGACCCGACCCCTACATCACGATAAAGGCACACAAGTCGTGGTTCGGCGGAGAGTTTGGTGGACCGGAGTATCTGCCCTACTACGTCGTGGTCGACGCTTTCCCTGCCGGCCCCGCCAACAACATGGGCATTCCCTATGTGCCCAAGCACGAGCACCTCGGTACGACTTCGGTGCCGCTCATCCAGTGGATACCGCCGGCGCCGCTCAACAGCACCTACCCGCCGACCGTGGCCGATGGCCACAACCTGGCCGGCGGCGGACCGCTCGGCGGTCAGATCGGTCTACCGTCGTACTTCATGCCGGGGGAGGACTTCAACCCGATGTGGCATATCGGATTCGCCCACTGGCTGATGCCCGCGGAAGAGGTGGTCAAGTCCCTCGACCGGGTCAAGGAGCTGCGGACCGAAGGCAAGGTGGAGATCATGGAGTGGCCGGCGATCAACGTCAACAGCTCCGATCCGGAGGTTTCGAACGGCTATCTGTTCAGTAACCCCTCGCCACCCCATATCGTCAAC
>JAAETH010000778.1 GCA_024228575.1 Actinomycetes bacterium | reverse complement strand
CCCGGTCGCGACCTCAACCTCCGCCTGGCGCTCGGTGATCCGTCCGTCGACCAGCTCGACGGCGGCCCGTACGATCTCGTCGAGCGCCACCTCCTGCTGCTGCTCCACGGTGCGGCCGAGGCGCGAGAGAGCGAGCAGCTCCTCCAAGAGCTGTCGCATCTGGTCGGCGGCGGCATCGATGCGCCCGAGATCCAGCTCCAGGCGGTCGAGATTCCCGCTGGCGGCAGCTCTGCGAGCCATGCCGAGAAAGCCTTTGATCGTGATCAGGGGATTCTTGAGGTCGTGCGAAACCGTGTAGTTGAACCGCTTGAGCTCGACGTTCTTCGCTTCGAGCTCCGCGATCAGCCTTCCCCGCTCTTCTAGTTGAGCATTCTCCAGGGATACGGCCGCCTGCGCCGCCAGGATGTCGAGGATGTCGAGGCGCCCTTTGGTGAAGACGCCTACCAGCTGCGAATTCTCCAGCAGCAAGAATCCGGCGATTTCGTCCTGTCGCTGCATCGGCATGCAGAGTAGGGACTTGACCCGGCGAGACGCGACCAAGGGATCCGCCATGAACCTGGGGTCCTGGCTCGCGTCACTCAGGACGACCCGCTCACCGGTCCGTCGGACATAGTTCAGGATCTGCTCCGGTACAGGCTCTTGGGCCGCGTCCGGACCGATGTCGGCCCCGCTCCGCGCTCGCAAAGCGAGCTGGCCGTCCTGTTCCTGGAACAGATATCCGCTCTGGGCACCGGCGCTTTCCACCATGATATCCAGCATCGTCTGGAAGAGGGAGTCGACGTGCAGCTCCTCGGAGATCGCGCGGGTCGCCTTGACCAGGGTCATGGCGTCGAGACGGACCGCCGGGGAATCCCCGCCCGTCGCGGCTCTGTCCTGGTCGTTTCCGGCCCGGATTTCCGGGTAGGTCGCCTCCAGGTCCTCGACGCGGCTGCCGGCGCCCCAGCGAGAGTAGAGATCGCGCGCATTGCGCAGGTGG
>JAAETH010000777.1 GCA_024228575.1 Actinomycetes bacterium | reverse complement strand
GTCGTGAACGGCAAGATCCTCGCCAACAAGCGTGGAAGGGGTCGTCCTCCCAAGAACCCGCGTCCAGCGGTTGCAGTGGAAGAGGTCCCCGTCCCACCGGAGCTCATAGCGAGCGCCTGACGAACTCAACCCGAGGTCGAGCCGCCCCGGCGGGGCGGTGACGACCGGGTTGGATTCCGACGGGTTTCCGCCCGAACCGGCAGGTCCTGTTCCCCGATATCGTCATCGTCATGGATGCCGAATCATCGGCTCGGCCGCAACGATCCGCCCTGCGGACAGAGCTCGGTGAGGGTCTGCACGTCGACGACCACTTCAGGGCCGGCTAGGGGACCGGGTGTTCGACGCTCCGATCGCATTCGCGTTCACCGCCGGGCTCATCGCCATTGTCAATCCTTGCGGGTTCGCAATGTTGCCCGCCTATTTGTCGTACTTCATCGGCGTCGAGAGCCGTGCCGACGGAGACGAACCAAACCCGAGCGCTGCGATAGCACGAGCTCTCGCCACGGGTGGTGTCGTCTCTCTCGGGTTCCTGACGGTCTTTGGGCTTGTGGGCATCCTCTTCACCGCTGGAATGACCTCGATCCAGGACCGCGCGCCGGGCATAGGCCTTGCGATCGGGGCAGCGATGGTCGCGCTCGGAATTGCGATGATGCGAGGGTTCCGGCTCATGGTCGCCATGCCGAGGCTCGATCGGGGTACCCGAGGCGGCCGCGGACTTCGATCACTGTTCCTGTTCGGTTGCAGTTATGCCGTAGCCAGCCTGTCGTGCGCCTTCCCCACCTTCATCGTCGTCCTCGGCAGCGTCGACGATCTCGACTCCGGCATCGCCAGTTTCGTGGCCTATGCGGCAGGTATGGCCGTCGTATTGACGGCGCTCACCGTGTCGCTCGCCATGGCTCGTCAATCACTGCTCCACACCCTGCGCAAGGCGATGAAACACGTCGACCGCGCGGCTGCCGTCTTGTTGGTGATCGCCGGCCTGTACATGATGTACTACTGGTCGATCGAGATCGCTGACACGGCCCACAACAGCGCGTGGCGGGGCCCGGCGCAGTGGGTCGAGAACTTCAGCGACAGTATTCGCAACCTCGTCCGAGACCTCGGAGGAACCCGCGTCGGGCTTGTTCTGTTCGCCATCGTCGCATCCGCTGTCGGCCTGATCTTGGTCAAGCCACCACGTGCCACCGGCACAGGGACGAAGCACACGTCGACTTCAACAGATAGGTAGCCGGTACCTATGCTGTCGAACTGACCTTCCGATGACTCTTCACCTGCGAGACCACGAACTGCTGAACGACCCTCAGCCCTTCGCCCGACTTCTCGAGCAAGGTGACGTGCGTGAGGAACTCGCCCTGGGCACGACGTTCGGATTCACGGCCTTCCACGGCGGGCATCTCGAGGAGATGACCGATCATGTCGCCCGCGAGGCCGCCCAACTCTCTGGGGCCTCGTACTACGGGGTAATCCAGCCACCGAACGATCAGTGGCACATCCCCTCGCATCGGATAGGCCCCGATCAGAGTCAGGCTCTCGAGGAGTTTCTGGACCACGTCGACATCGTGATCTCGCTCCACGGCTTCGGCCGGCCCGACCTCTGGAGGACGCTGCTGCTCGGTGGTCGCAACCGCGATCTGGCGGCGAGAGTTGCGATGGAGCTGATTCCCCGACTGCCTCACTACGAGGTCATGGCCGATCTCGCTACGATCCCGAAACCACTTCGTGGCCTTCACCACAAGAACCCCGTCAACCGACCTCGACATGCCGGAGTTCAGATCGAACTACCCCCGCGGGTCCGAGGTCGAAGCCCGATCTTCTGGGGACCCCTCGAGCCCGGCACGATCGTTCCCCACCTGAACGCACTGGTCGAGGGTCTTGCTGCGATCGCGTCGCGTTGGCCCGCCGACCTGTCCAGCGTCAGGGCGCCAGACGCGCAGTACTCCAACGAGAACCCGTCCGGCTGAACACGATGCGATCATGCAGCCTGTGCTGATCCCCCTGCCAGAACTCGACACGGTCGACTTGGATTTTGTAGCCACCCCACGAGGGTGGCCTCTCGACCTCACGCCCTTCGTTGGCGGCCTCGAGCACGTTGAATCGCTTCACCAGATAGTCGCGATCGGGAACCTCGGTGCTCTGGTCCGAAGCCACCGCCGCGAGTTGGCCTGCCCTTGGACGACCGGCGAAATAGGCATCGCCGGAAGCGTCGTCGAGTTCGACTACAGCACCGCGGACCCTCACCTGACGCTCGAGGGGCAGCCACGAAAAGAGGCCCTCGGCCTTCGGGCAGTCGGCGAGAGCGCGGCCCTTTTCGCTGGTTCGATTCGTGTAGAAAGTGAAGCCACCGTCGACCACACCTTGCATGAGGACATTACGAACCGTTGGCTGGCCATCTGGGGTTGTCGTGGCAAGAGCCATTGAATGGGCATTGGGGATTCCTGCAGAGTTCGCCACCTCGAGCCATTCACCGAAGAGCTCGAAGGGGTCTCGGGCGATGTTGTCAGCGTCGAGTCCTTCGTTCATGAGCCGAACTCTCAGATCGTCGATGTTCACCAACCGTCCCTTTCGTTGGGGCCGCGCTGCCATAGTTTGTCGCGAATGGCATGGGTGGTACTAGTGAGTTTCGTCCATGTCTGAGATGAGTCGGCACTCGGTCCTACGGGCCGCTCCCCCGGTTGTGCTCGGCGCAATCGTCGGCGCGGGTTTGCGCTGGTTCGTCGCCTCGATCATGGCGTCGCTTGGTGCACTCGTAGCGGTCAACGCCGTCGGGTGTGTCGTTATCGGCGTCGTTGCGGCGCGGCGCCCGACGCCCAGAGTCAGCATGTTCGTAGCCACCGGGTTCTGTGGTGGCCTGACGACACTGTCCAGCGTTGTTCTCGAGATCGCCGAATCGCTGGCCGACGCCGAACTCGGTCGTGCCGTCTACGTGGGCGCCGCCGTGCTGAGCACTTCAGCACTCGGCTACGTCATTGGATGGAACGCCGCCAAGACGAGCACGCCGTGATAGTCCCGCTGTTCTGCCTGGCCGCGGCGATTGGAGCGATGGTCCGCTATGTGGTCACCAACGAGGTGAACCACGAGTGGCCGGTCGGAACCCTTCTGGTGAACGTGTGCGGCTCATTGGCCATCGGGGTGGCACACTCACTGACCGGTGGTTCTGCAACGGTTGTGGCTATTGCGGGCATCGGGTCCTTGACCTCGATCTCGACCGTGGCAGACGAAGTGGCGACGCTGGCGCGCGGCGGACGCCACAGCGCTGCATTGGCCTACCTTTCAGCGACCCTGGTTCTTGCCGTAGCGGCCGCGGCCGTCGGGCTGTCCCTGGGCTGACGATTCAGGCCGGGGGTTCGATGATCTCCAGGCCGCAGTACGGGCGTAGCACTTCAGGAACAACGAGTGAGCCGTCGACCTGAGCGTTCTCGAACAAGAAGACGAGCATTCGCGAGATTGCGCAGGCCGTGCCATTGAGGGTGTGGACCAGGCCGCCCTTCCCTTCATCACCCTTGAAACGTGTCTTGAGACGGCGCGCCGAGTAGTCGGTGTAGTTCGAGCAGGACGTGATCTCGCGATAGCGGCCTTCGGAAGGGAGCCAGATCTCGAGGTCGTACTTCTTCGCGGCAGCCGCTCCGAGGTCGCCAGAGGCGACGTTGATGACGCGGTACGGCAAACCCAGGCCCGAGACGATCTCCTCCTGGATGGTGCGCAGGCGCTCGAGTTCATCCCACGAGGTTTCGGGATGTGCGTACGAGAACATCTCGACCTTGTCGAATTGGTGGACGCGGAATATCCCGCGCGTGTCCTTCCCGTAGGTACCTGCCTCGCGGCGAAAACATGACGAAAAACCCGCATAACGAACAGGGAGCTGATCGGCGTCGAGACGTTCGCCCCGGTGGAGTCCGGCGAGCGCAACTTCACTAGTACCGATGAGAAACAGGTCGTCGCCGGCGATCTCGTAGACCTGGTTGCGGTCGGTCGGGAAGAAGCCCGCATCGACCATCATCTCTTCACGCACGAGCACCGGCGGCACGACCGGAATGAAGTGGTGTTCGAGCAGCTTGTCCATCGTCCACTGGACGAGGGCAAACTCGAGCCGAACGGCCGCTCCCATCAGGTAGGCGAATCGGCTACCGCTGTTGCGCACCGCACGATCACTGTCGACCAGTCCCATCGCCTCACCAAAAGAAGCGTGGTCGAGGGGTGGTGCCACCGTGCGTTCGCCGACCTCGCGCAGGACCTCGTAGTCGTCCTCTTCACCGACGGGTACCGACTCGTGGGCAGGGTTCGGGACGGCGACGATGAGGCCGGCCACCGTCGATTCGACCTGTCGCAACGCCTCTTCGGCTTCGGCCAGATCGGTCTTGATCCTTCCGGCGACCTCGATCTTGGCGGGACGGTCCTCGGGTGCAGAGGCTCCGATCTCCTTGCTCGCCGAGTTCGACCGGGCACGAAGATCCTCGGCCTCCGTCAGGCGGGTCCTGCGGTCGGCTTCAGCGGACAGCAGCTCGTCGAGCGCCGCTTCATCGGCGCCTTTGGCGACGGCGCCGCGGCGATAGGCCGGGTCGTTGCGAAGAAGGTTCAGGTCGATCACGCCCTTGATGGTAGGTGCCTTGTGGTCTCGATCGACGCTGTTATCTGTGGCGCACGGAGGCGCTAGCGTTTCGCATGTGCCGAACATCTCTGTCGAGGGTCTGATAGTCCGCTGCGGCGAGGTCGCGGCCGCTGAGGAATGCAACCGGTCGAGAGCAGAGTCAGAGCACGAGCAGCCGGTGGTGAGCAGATGAGCTACGAGGCATCACAATCGGCGACACCTGTCAGGCAGGGCGATTCCGATACCGACCTCGATGTCGAGGTCCCCTGGATCGTGCTCGTCTGGAACGACCCGATCAACCTGATGCCATACGTCGTCATGGTGTTCCAGAAATTGTTCGGCTATTCCAAACACGAGGCGACTTCGTTGATGCTCGACGTGCACGAGAAGGGTCGGGCGGTCGTTTCCAACGGCACGAGACACGAAGCCGAACGCGATGTGTTCCGGCTCCACGAATACGGCCTGTGGGCAACCATGCAGCAGGACAAGTGACGTGAGCTGGTTCAACCGCAAGCGCGTCCGTCGGACTTCATCGGGTGTCAGCCTCGACATCGGCGACGACGAGCGCGACCTGCTCGAGCATCTCATCCCCCAGCTGCGCGACCTTCTGGTCGAGGTGTCACCTACCGGCACGGTCGACGATCCGGTGAGACGCCTGTTCCCCACCGCCCATACAGACGACCCCGACCTCGACATCGAGTATCAGCTGTCGTCGCGCGACCGTCTCCTCGCTAGCAGGCTCGACCGTCTCGACGTCGTCGAAACAACGGTCAGATCCGACGTGTTGACGTTCGATCAATACAACTCTTGGGTCGCCGCCATCAACGATGTGCGCCTGGTCCTCGGAACACGACTCGATGTCAGCGAAGACGACGAGCCACCAAACCTCGACCCCGAGGACCCCACAGCGGCTGCCAACGCCATGTACCACTACCTCGGGTTCTTGCTCGGCGAACTGCTCGACGCTTCCGAGTACGGCTGACCGATCCCAGTCACGCTCAGCGGAGCCCAGGCCATGCCTGCGATCTCGGGTCCCGAGAACGCTCCGACCGATGGCCCACACCGATACCGGATGACCTCCGAGACATTGCGGAGACCCTCGAGTTGTGCCTCGAGTTCGTCGTAGAAACCAAAAGCGCTGCGCCCACCCACACCGATGCCGACCCGGAGTGGTCCTGGTTCGTCTGCCACCACATCGGCCATCACCCGGCAGGCGCCGGCCACATCTCCCGCGTACCCGACGACGTCGAGGTCGGTTCCCCGCAACGCGACGACAGGGATGTCCTCATCGCCCCCACCGGTCCGATCGTTGACCGTGACCCTGCCCGATCGTCGAGCGAGTGTCAGGGCCTCGACCACGAACACGTTCGCGACGTCCTTCGCCGCTGCTTCGGCTGCCGTCCGTACATCGGAGAGGTCACAACCACGGTCGATGGCATCGGCAGCCGCCCACACCGCCAGGCCGACCGAGAACGAGGTCTGGCCGGTGTCGACCACCTCTACGGGAACCGAGACCTCCCTTGCAGCGAGAAAGGCGCTGTTCACGGTGCCGGACAGGTTCGCGCCGACGTGGATCGAGACGATCGCCTCGACCCCTTCACTCTCGAGCCTGGAGTAGGCCTCGATGAACTCACCGGGTGACGGCTGGCTGGTCGTCACCCGGGCACCCTCGGCCAGGCGTTGGTAGAAGTCATCGGTGTCGAGATCGCTCTCGAGGTGGACCTCGTCGTCGATCACGATCGCGATCGGAACGACCGACGCTGCGAGCCGCACGACCAGGCCGGCGGGCAGCTGTGCGTTCGAGTCGGTCACCAAGCCGATGCGGCGGGTCGAGAGCGAGGGATCCATGTCCAGCTCAACCCGGCGAATCGGGTTCGGCTTCCGGAGATTCGTCATTCGGGGATTCGTCGAGTGGTGCCCGCTCAAACCTCGTGGCGATGACGACCGACGATGCTGCGGCCGCGAGCGGGAGGGCCAACGTCGGTCGCGGACCCCAGGCATTTGGCCAATTCATTCGCCACCAGAGGATCGAACATCCGACCCACGTTGCCGATGCGAATTGGGTCGCCGCCCGCGTGCGCCTCTTCCAGATCGGCAGGCTTGCGGTCAACACCGCCACCCCAACGTCGATCGGGAAGTAGGCGGGGAACGTGGCAAGGACCTGACCGATGGAGGTTGCCACACCCTTTCCTCCGCCGAGCCCGGTCAGAGCCGGATAGCAGTGCCCTGTGACCGCCGCTGCGGAACCGACATTTGCGCCTGCTGCTCCGGCGAGGCGTCGGCCGACCACCCCTGCCACGGTGCCCTTGGCGATGTCGATGACGGCGATCGTCGCCCCCGCTGTCTTGCCGATCTCGGACAGCGCGTTCGCCGCTCCCGGGTTGCCGCTACCTCTCCGACGGAGGTTGCCGGCGCCGTACAGACGGCTCACCAGGTCAGCGGTGGGGATGTTGCCGGCCGCGTACCCGAGTGCGGCACTCAGCAGAACGGCACCTGCATCGACCCGCCCCTCTTCGTCGGTGGACATGGCGCCACGCTACCGAGACCGCCGGCGAACTCGATGGCGCCGCCGGGACCTCCCGGTGATAGCAAGGCTCGGTGCCCGGTCCGATCGAGCGTCTGAGGAATGGTGAGCGACTCATCGTCTTGTGCGGCGCGACCTTCCTTGTCATGGTCGGTCAGGGTGTCGTCTCGCCGGTTCTGCCCCTCTACGCCAAGGACTTCGGGGTGGGTGCCGAGATGGTTGGTCTCACACTCACCGTGTTCGGGGTGGCTCGGCTCCTTCTGAACGTCCCAGCCGGAATCATCGCCGACCGATATGGCAGACGGGTGCTGCTCATTGGTGGCCCGGTCCTGACTTCGATCGGCATGTTCGGTTCGGGGTTTGCCGACTCGATCTGGACACTCCTGATCTGGCGTTTCGTGGCTGGCGGAGGTTCGGCCTTCTATATGAGCGGAGCGCTGATCTACCTGATCGATATTGCTCCGCCCGAACGGCGAGCCCGCTACGTGGCGACCAATCAGTGGGCATTGAGTGTCGGCGTGGCCCTCGGCCCGGGCATCGGTGGAATAGTGGCCGACGCCAGAGGCCTGTCTGCGCCCTTCTACCTCGTCGGCGTCACCGCAATCGTGACCGCTGTCTATGCCGTCGTGAGGCTGCCCGAGACACGCCCCGATGAGCCTGAGGAAACACCCGACACCGGTGAGAAGCAAGCAACCGCCTGGTCGTTCATGAAGACCAAGGGTTTCCTGCTGATCGCAGCGGTGACAGCGACGATCTTCATGACGCGGGTTGGCACGAAGGGCACCCTGGTTCCGCTCCATGCCAACGATGCTCTCGACTGGGGACCGAAGGAGATCGGCGTCGTCTTCACGCTGACGGGTGTGATGACGCTGTTCACCCTTCTACCGGCCGCCTGGGCCTCTGACCACCTCGGGAGACGCGCCGTAATCTTGTTCTCGGGACTGGCCGCCGGACTCGGAACGATCCTGGTCGCCATGTCGGACGGGGTCACCGGGTTTGTCGTCGGCAATGTCGTGATGACCCTCGGAACAGGAACCGCTGGGCCGGCTCCCGCCGCGTACATCGCCGACATCGCACCCCCGAACAAGCGAGGGCTGGCGATAACGCTGTACCGGTCTGCGGGCGATGTGGGCTTCCTGGCGGCACCGCCCCTGCTCGGGTGGCTGGGGGAATCGACTTCGCTTCCCACAGCAATGACCGTGGCGGGCGTCTTGGTCACCGGTGCAGCGATCTTGTTCCTCGTTGGGTCGAAGGGTGACATGGCCGCCGGGCGGCAGGTCTAGCAGTCGAGGAATTCTGCCGAACAGCACTTCTGAGGCTCTACGATGTGTCGGTCCAGCCCCCATCGTCTAGCGGCCTAGGACACCGGCCTTTCACGCCGGCAGCACGGGTTCGAATCCCGTTGGGGGTGCAACGCCATGAAGCAGTCGGCCCGTCAAGGGCCGGCTGTTTTGCTTCTGCGGATGGCGTGTGGAGGCTGCTGCAGTACGGCGAGTCGAGCTGGGGATTGCGAAGCGCAAGAATGCGGCGATTGCCGACGTCAGTATTGGTGGCGACGCCACTTACGAGTTGGTTGCTGCTAGTGGATTACATCACCACGTAGGCGCTGTGGACGTGCCGTCAAATCCAGTGTTCACTGCGGGCGTCGTCGGCAGGCGTGGGCTCGCAGACTTGGACTCGGAGTACAAAATCCTTGAGGAGATCGCAAACAGAATCGGGCCAGCGAGCGAGACGGTGACTGGCGCCGTGAGGCTGTACACCGAGCGTCCGGCCTGCGATTCGTGCCTTGGCGTACTTATGCAGTTCAGCGAGCGCTATCCGAATATTGTGGTTGCTGTCTTCCAGGGAGGAGGCTGAATATGGTGGAGTGGCGCCAATTCCTGCCGAGTGCAGGCGTTGAAGGGTTGCATCACGAAGAGATCGCCGAGATCGCAGGCGACCAGGGGGGCGCTCTTCCTGAGGAGTACGTTGCCTTCTTGGCCGTGGCCGGCCGGCGGTGCGGTCTGGTGTACCACGGGTCTCGTCACTTCTATCCGGACTTGTTGGGCATCCGAGAGGACGCCAAGGAGATCTTGTCTGACTGCAAAAGCGACGTTGTCCTTCGCGACGGTCAGATCGTGTTTGGCATGCACCAGGGGTACCACTTCTTCTTCTTTGAAGATCTGTCGGCTGATCCCGCTGTGTTCGGCTATCGAGAGTACGACGCGCTGCCCACCAGAGTCAGTGACTCGTTCTCGCAGTTCCTGGCTGATGTCCTGAGGGAGGACTGGGGCGGCCCCAGGCAGTAGCGGGAGATGACCTTCTCAGCGACCAAGGGGGCGGACTGCTCTCGCGAGATCGGGGTTCGCATAGTGTCCCGCCAGGGGTGCTGCTTCTTCCCAAGCGAACCCAGGTGTGCGATCGCGCGCTGCCAACCGCCCTATCAGCCGCAGCCGGTTGATACGGCGAGTGCTGTGCAGATCTGGTCCATCGAGTGTTGCCGCTTGTGGCTCTCACGACTGAGTGGTTGGTGAGATTCATTCACATGTGGAGTTCTTGTGTCCGGGACAGGAAGACGGACCGTCGGAACTACGAGATCGATAGGGCGGGCCGCGTGGCCGATCTGGCACTGTCGAACGCCGGGGCGGACAATGATGGAGTTGCACCGGCCGGTTCCAGGTCCCGACTTGCGACTGGAATTCGCCGGCGAGGGGAACACCCGGTGAAGCGGTCAGGATTGCGCAGCGTTCGAGATTGTCGAGATCGCCACCTGATCGTCGCTCTATTGGGGTCGGCTGTGGTTGCTCTCGCTGCCTGCGTCGGTGGCACCGCGGACACGGCGCCAACAAGAGTGGCCGAACCTGCGACGACTACAACGGTTGCCAAGATCACCACGACAACGCAGCACGAACCACAGCTCACGATCACTGACTCTGTCCCTTCACCAGTGAGTTGCAAGGCAGGTGGAGGCCTAGCGTTTGACCCGTCAAGTAGTGGGGAGCGGTTCGGCACACTGCTCGATGTCGTGACCAACGGTCGTGGCCAGATCCGGGCTGCGTCACGACGCGATCCGGTGAATTGGCGTGGCCACGGAGATGAAGTTGACGGCTACGGCACGCTCATCGGATCAGACACCCAGGGAACCGACCTCGTGGTGGTCAGGCTTGACCGATACCTGTCCAGCTGGGTAATCGGCAGTGTCGAGATCTGCAACTAGGCGAGCGTCGATCCTGCGCGGGTTCACCGCACTGGTGCGGTTCCTCGAAGTAGGACCATCACTCATCGATCTCAGCGGTAGTCCGAGCCGCTGCGTCAAGTCTTCGCATTCGGCCAGTTCTCTGGTGAGGGACCCAGGACCACGTCATCCACCGACGGCATCGACGTCAGTCTGCGCTGCCATACATCCGCTTGGTTACATGTAACATGTCTACATGGCACCACCGGAAGATTCGGGCGTCAAGGATCGCGTCAGGGAGCACCGGCGTCGGCTCCGCGCTCAGGGACTGCGCCCTGTTCAGATCTGGGTTCCCGACGTGCGCTCCCCAGAGTTTGAACGCGAGGCGCACCGCCAAGCCGCCGCCGTGGCAGCTAGCGACCATGCCGGCGACGATCAGGCGTTCATCGATGCGCTCAGCGTGGACGACGAGACTTGAAGCGGGGCGAGATCTGGACTGCTGCCGCGGGTGGCGGGTACGTCGGTAAGCCGCGGCCTGTTGCGGTCATCCAGGATGACCGTTTCGATGCAACCGATTCGGTGACGGTGTGCGCGTTCACGACTGACCCGACCGAGGCGCCGCTGTTTCGACTGCGAATTGAGCCGGACGATGCGAACGGGCTTCGCGAGCCCTGCAGCCTGATGGTCGACAAGGTCGCGACGGTGCCCCGAGCCAAGCTCGGCGACCGGGTCGGCCGGCTGAGTGACGAGGAGATGGTTCGGCTCGGCCGAGCCATCCTTGTATTCTTCGGTCTCGCCGGTTGACGATAGTCACCGGCAGGCGTGCGAGACCCCTCGGCCAGCAGGCCGCACTCCAGATCGACACCGCAGATCAACTCGGATCGCGCCAGAGTCGGGGCGCAGAGCAGCGGGAGCACGTACGTCACGCACAGCATCTGGGCTCGCGTAGTGTTCCCGCCAGGGGTGCGATTGTGTTGTCGACTTGGCACCACTGTCATGTGTCAGACCTCTTTCCGATCCGATGGACCGGTCAGTCTGGCGGCCATGGTCACGCGGTAGCGCCCATTCGTCGATCACCGTGCAGACGACCCAACAGACCGGGCGCCGCGGGGTTTGCTTGCTGGCTAGCTCACTGGTCTTGCTTGTGGTTGCATTGTGGTCGTGTCGATCGGCTGCCATCTCGAGTTCGAAGACGATCAGACGCCGAGCCGGGTCATAGTCGAACGGTACCGGGCCACGATCGAAGAGGACGAGGCCTGGGAGGTGCTGAGGCCTGTGCATCGCCGCGGTGGCGGCACCGAGTTCGACCTCGCCGCGGAGTACTGCGCCAGTGACGACCCCCTCGATCGTCGCGTCGGAACGGACATCTTGAGTGAGCTTGGCACCGAACGAGTAGGTGGCACCTTCATCGAGGAAAGCTTGAAGCTGCTCATCCCGATGCTTGCCGACCCCGAATCCACCGTTGCTGCCAGTGCCGCCCACTCGCTTGCCCATCGCGGGGATCCAGCCGCGATCCCGCACTTGGTAGGTATCTCGGAACACTCAGATGTTGAGGTTCGTATGGGCGTTGCGCATGCCATCATGGGCCACGAGGAGCCCGAGCCCTAGCTGTCATGATGTTGGTTGCAGGTTGGTCCGACAGTATTGATTGAGGGCGGAGGGAGATGTATTCATGGTATCTGCGATGACTGATGAGACTGAGGTCCGCCGTGCGAAACGGTCGTGGCCAGGCGCATACAAACT
>JAAETH010000776.1 GCA_024228575.1 Actinomycetes bacterium | reverse complement strand
CTGACGGTCGGAACCGTCTGGACCTCGTCGTTCGATTCGGCACACGCCGCTGCGAAGGCGACAAGGAGGCAGAGTGCCGCACCACTGACAGAGCGTCCCACCGCGAACCACCCGAACGCCGGTTCAGATGATGGGAACATGGGCCATGGCGGCCGAGAGGTCGGCATCGCTGAACTCGTGATCGACCAGCCCTCCCAACAGATAGTCGTCGTAGGAGGCCAGATCGAGGTGACCGTGACCGCTGAGCCCGAGGAGGATGGTCTTTTCGTCACCGGACTCCTTGCACGCCAGCGCCTCACGAACCGTCGCTGCCACGGCGTGTGCAGGCTCGGGAGCCGCGACGATGCCCTCGGCCCGTGCGAACTGGACCGCAGCACCGAAACACTCGACCTGGGTGATGGCCTCTGCCTCCATGATCCCTTCTTCGTACAGGTGGCTGACGATCGGCGACATGCCGTGGTAGCGCAGACCGCCCGCATGGATCGCGTCGGGGATGAACTGGTGACCGAGGGTGTGCATCTTGACCAAGGGGGTCATACCGGCGGTATCGCCGAAGTCGTATCGGTACTGGCCCTTGGTCAGCGACGGACACGAAGCAGGTTCGACGCCACGGATGACGGGATCCATGCGACCGGCCAACTTCTCGCGAACAAACGGGAAGCTGAGGCCTCCGAAGTTCGACCCTCCACCGGTGCACGCGATGACCACATCGGGTGTTTCGCCGACCTTGTCTAGCTGGAGCAGGGCTTCCTCGCCGATGATCGTCTGGTGCAGCAGCACATGGTTCAACACCGAGCCCAGGGAATAACGCGTGTTCGGATCGTCAACGGCCATCGAGACGGCTTCGCTGATCGCGATACCGAGGCTGCCCGGATGACCCGGATCCTTCGCCAGAAGCTGCCGGCCGAACTCGGTGACATCGCTGGGGCTCGGGTGGACCGAAGCTCCCCAGATCTCCATCATCGTCTTGCGGTAGGGCTTCGAACGGTACGAGGCGGCTACCTGCCAGACCTCACACTCGATGCCGTACTGGGCGGTGGCGAAAGCGAGCGAGCTACCCCATTGCCCGGCACCGGTCTCGGTGGTGAGCTTGGTGATGCCTTCCTGGTGGTTGTAGTACGCCTGGGCCACCGACGTGTTCGGCTTGTGAGAACCGGTGGGGCTGACACCCTCGTACTTGTAGAAGATCTTGGCCGGTGTGCCGAGTGCTCGCTCGAGTCGTCTGGCTCGATAGAGGGGGCTGGGCCTCCACAAACGGTAGACGTCGAGAATGCCTCCGGGGATGTCGATGTAGGACTCGGTGCTGACCTCTTGTTCGATGAGGGCCATCGCAAACAGTGGTGCGAGGTCGGGGCCGCCGATGGGTTCATGGGTGCCGGGATGCAGCGGCGGTGGCGGCGGGGTGGGCAGGTCGGGGATCAGGTTGTACCACTGTGTCGGCATCTCCGCTTCGTCGAGCGAGACCTTGTAGTAGTCCGACATCGTCACCCGTCCTCAGGTCTGCTTCAGCCCGATTCTAACAACTTGCCTGAGACGGCTGCGTGGCGCTCAGAAAACGGCGAAACCGGCCTATAAGGGCCGGTTTCCACCTCACCTCTCCGGGTGGGGGAACCCGGGGGCGGTAGCAACGGACCGCAGCGGGGGAACACTGGACCGTTACCTATGTGATTGCGGATGGGGGGTTCCGCTGAGAGTCAGAATACGGGAATCAGCAGTATCTGCCAAACAGTTGATAGTGATGTTTACCATCTCAACTGGAGATGGTAAACATCGGGTCACGACAAAACAGCAACAGCGCCGGTCGGGGGACCAGCGCTGTCGGTTCGAATCCGGTGGGGGGACACCGGTCGAAATGCCTGAGCAAGGTCGGGGGGGACCCTGCCTCAGCTATATGACCGACCTCGGTGGGGGGACACCGGTCGGCCCTTCAACCGATCCTGTCGGGGACAATCACGGTTGGTATGAACAATAGTACGCAGAGGTAGCCAATCTGCCAAGCAGTTATTCAAGATATCCAGTATCTCCATTTGAGATACCCTGATGGAATGGACCTGCGGCAACTACAGAGTCTGGTCGCCATAGCCGACCATCGAACGTTCTCGGCAGCGGCACGCGCTCTTCACACCGTGCAGTCGAACGTCTCCACCCACATCGCACGCTTCGAGCGGGAGCTTGGAGCAACACTCGTCGATCGCTCGGCGGGCAAGCTGACAACCGAAGGCGAGGTGGTGGTCGCCAGGGCACGCCGGGTCATCGCGGAGCTCAATGCACTGTCGGCCGACGTCGCGAGCATCACCTCCGAAATCACCGGGAATGCCCAGCTGGGCACCATCGGCACCACGGGACGCTGGCTAACACCACTGCTGTTGGACGAGATGAACGAACGGCACCCTCGCGTCCGGATCGTCGTCACCGAAGCGACGACCCTGAGCCTGCTCCCCTTGTTGTTCACCGACCAGATCGACCTGGCGATCGTCAACTTGCCCCAGCGCGATCCCGACCTCGAGATCACGTTGTTGTTCGAGGAGGATCTGGTGGCAGTCATCCCGTGCGACCACCCGCTGGCCGACAGCGAACGTCCGGTGTCATTCACCGATCTTGCCAAACACGAGCTCCTGCTCGGCCCCAGAGGTTCCAATCTCCGCGGCGAAGTAGACCTCCACGCCACCGACGCCGGGGCCACCTTGACGGCCGCTGCCGAGATCGACGGTGTCCGGCTGGCGACAACCCTCGCGTTCCAGGGATATGCACCGACGATCACACCGATGACCGCCATTCCCAGGTGGGCTGAGCCGAGCAACTGGCTGATGCGTCCAATCGCGGAGGAACCCCGCCGCTTCGTGGGTCTGGCTGTCCGTCGACGCGGCATGTTGTCGGCACCGGCGACCGCAGCACGAGAGGTCCTCGAATCTCTCGTCCGCGAACACATCGAGGACGAGCCGGGCCTTCACCTGCCCACAGAGCGGTGAGCACTGTTTCGCTCCTGAGGCCCTGGCGACAGAACCCTGATCGGTCTGCCCGAAACCGTACGCAGCGGCACTAGAGTCGCCTGCGATGTCCGACCTCGACCAGCATTCAGTCGAACTGGAATTGAGAACCCACACGCCCGGTGTCGCTGCCGTGCGGATCGAACGTTTCGGTGACCGGCTCGTGGTGGTGGTCAGAATCAGCGGCGCGATCCGTCGCGGCGCCTTGAACCCTATCGACGGCGAGAACATCGCCGAGGCCGCTCGTATGGGCGCCCGCAAGCGGCTTCCCTTGGTGATGTTCGTGTCGTCCTCAGGGGCGAACGCCGCCGAAGGAATCGAAGCCCTTCACGGTTGGGGGCAGGCGGCACGCGAGCTCACCCAGTGCAGTGGATCTGTTCCGATCATCGCTATCAACGACGGCCCAGCTGTCTCGGGCAGCGCTCTGCTCATCGGCCTCGCCGACATCGTCATCATGACCGACGACGCATACGCCTTCGTCAGCAGCCCCAACGGCGTGCGCCAGTTCACAGGCGTCAACGTCGGCATCGAGGAACTGGGCGGATCGGCAATACACGGGCGTTCGAGCGGAGTCGCCCATGCGATCGTGCCCGACAGAGCGGCCGCCGAAGCGATGGTCTCCCAGCTTCTGACCTTCCTGCCCAACAATACCGACGAGCTGCCCCCGGTCATCGAGAGCGGCGATCCGACACGAAGGCCGACGACCGAGGCCGCAGACCTCTTGCCCGACGAGCCAACCGGCGCCTACGACGTCAGGGCGATCGTCGGTGAGATCGTGGACGACGAGTATTTCCTCGAATTGCGCGCCGGCTGGGCGCCGAACCTGGTCACCGGGTTCGCCAGCATCGGGGGACACCCGGTTGGCATCGTTGCCAACCAACCCCTCGCCATGGCAGGCACCCTCGATATCGCCGCCTCACAAAAAGGGGGCAGATTCGTCGCGTTCTGCGACGCGTTCAACATCCCACTGCTGACCATCATCGACACGCCCGGCTTCTACCCCGGCAAGGACCTCGAGTGGCGGGGAATGATCCGCCACGGCGCCCAGATGGCGTTCGCATATGCCAGGGCATCGGTGCCTCGTGTGGCCCTCGTTCTGCGAAAATCGTACGGCGGTGCGTATATCGTCATGGACTCCAAGACGATGGGCAACGACGTGTTCCTCGCCTGGCCGACGGCCGAGATCGCCGTGATGGGCGCCCGCCAGGCTGCCGAGGTAATCGCCCGTCGGGCGACCCCCGACGAAAAAGAGGAGTTTGTTCTCGAATACGAAGATCGCTACCTGAACCCCTACGTCGCCGCAGAGCGGGGCTACATCGACATGGTCGTCGAACCGGCCGATACCCGGCGCGTTGTTGCCGAGTCATTGTCGATGCTGCGCACCAAGCGCGAGGAGCTTCCAGAGCGGCGACACGACAACACACCACTATGAGCCAACGTTTTCCGTAGACGGTGGCCAGGTGCGAGACTATGTACAAGCCAGTTACAAACCGGAATAGCCGGGAGGAGTTGAGGTCAAAGTGACCGATTCGATCACGATCACCGACAACCGCACGGGACAGAGCGTTGACATACCCGTGGTGAACGGTGGGGTCGACATGAACGCAATCCAGAAGCTGATGCCCGGAACGTGGGTACTCGACCCTGGGTTCGGCGGCACTGCCTCCACGGAGTCGGCCATCACCGAACTCGACGGCGCCAAGGGCTTCTTGCGCTATCGCGGCTACCCGATCGAACAACTCGCCGACCAGTCGACGTTCCTCGAGGTCTGCTATCTGCTCCTGGTCGGCGAGCTGCCGACCGCGGAACAGCTCGGCAACTGGACCCACGAGGTCACCTACCACACGTTTGTACACGAGAACATGCGCAAACGTTTCATGGAGGGCTTCCACCACGACGCCCACCCCATGGGCATGCTCATGTCGGCCATCGCCGCCCTGTCGACCTTCTACCCGGAGGCAAAGGACATCGAGGACGCCGAGAATCGGCACCGTCAGATCAACCGCCTCATCTCGAAGGGCCCAACCATCGCGGCCATGGCGTACAGGGCCAGCCTCGGAATGCCGTTCAACTACCCCGACAACTCCCTCAGCTACCCCGAGAACTTCCTCTCGATGATGTGGAAGGTCGCAGAGCCTCAGTACCGGCCCAACCCGATCCTCGCCAGAGCACTCGACGTGTTGTTGATCCTGCACGCCGATCACGAGCAGAACTGCTCGACAACCACGATGCGAGTCGTTGGCTCCAGCCACGCAGACCCGTACTCGGCAGCCGCAGCGGCCACCGGCGCGCTCTACGGACCCCGCCACGGTGGAGCCAACGAAGCCGTCATCCACATGCTCACCGAGATCGGTAGCTACGACAACATCGAGCCCTTTGTCGAGTCGGTCAAGAAGGGTGAGGGGCGCCTGATGGGCTTCGGCCACCGTGTCTACAAGGCCTACGACCCCAGGGCTCGCATCGTCAAGGAACACGCCGACGAGGTCTTCGAGGTCACCGGCAAGAACCCGTTGCTCGACATCGCCCTGAAGCTCGAGGAAATCGCCCTCAGCGACGACTACTTCAAGGACCGCAACCTCTACCCGAACGTCGACTTCTACACCGGCCTCATCTATCAGGCCATGGGCTTCCCACTCGACATGTTCACGGTGCTGTTCACGATCGGCCGTATGCCCGGTTGGCTCGCACACTGGCAAGAGCTGGTTGTTCAGGATCAGCGCATCAGCAGGCCCCGTCAGGTGTATACCGGCGAGCCCGAACGCCAATACATCCCGTTGGCCGACCGAGGCTGATCACGAAACGGCGGCCGCGTCAACCGGCCCGCCGAACCGTCGATTGGAGCACATCGACTCACCGAGACTGAGTCGATGCGGATTCCGATCGTTCAGCTCGATGCATTCACCGATCGGCCATTCGGCGGAAACCCGGCCGCCGTGGCCTTCTTCGACCAATCGCCCGACGATTCGGTGCTACAAGCCATTGCGCTGGAGATGAACCTCGCCGAGACGGCCTTTCCGATACACCGTCCAGACGGCGATTGGGATCTTCGCTGGTTCACACCTCGAGTCGAGGTCGACCTCTGCGGCCACGCAACCCTCGCCTCGGCTGCCGCTCTGGCTCGCGAGGGCCTGATCGAAGACAAGGTCACGTTCCACACTCGCTCGGGCGCCCTGGTGTGTCGGGTTACAACCTCGGCCGACGGCAAATCAGCGGTGACGATGGACTTCCCATCGTCACCGGCAACACCACGCGAGGTCTCGGCCGACCTGGTCAGCGCACTCGGCTGCGACGTTCTGGCGGCGGGAACCTCGTTCGACCTTGTTGCAGAACTCGAATCAGCTGAAACAGTCCGTGACCTCGATCCCGATCTGGATGGAGTTGTGCGCATGGACACCCGAGCCGTGGTGGTCGGAGAGGCTTGGTAAGAATGCCCTGTCCGCCCATCAGGTATCGCCGCGAGGTGGGCGACTCGGCCTCGACTTGGCCGGCGAACGGGTCGAGATCACCGGCTCGGCGGTCGTCGTCATGGCCGGCACTCTGATGATCTGACGATCGCCCTGCACACCTGCCGAAGAAATTTCCCGGAAGGGCACTCAAGGGATCGGCGCAAACTGCCGAAACCCTTGTTGCCGCACAGAGAACCGCCGGCACATGGGGGCTGGCGGTTCACCCACCCAACGGGGTGGTGAGTCCCACTGGGATTCACCACCCCGCTGTGTGCGTTCGGGATTGCTCCATCAACCACCGTCGCAAACTAGGTTGCGACCGTGGATCTTGCATGGCCCGAAGACCTGGACCGTCTGCGCGACGAGGTGCTCGACTTTGTCGTCACCGCTACCGCCGATCTTGAATTGATCGACGACGCATGGCTTCGTCGACCCTCGAAGGAGTTCAACAAACGCCTCGGCAACGCTGGCTACATAGGTCTGCGCTGGTCACCCGAATACGGAGGAGGTGGACGCAGTCCCATCGAACACTTCGTTGTGATGGAGACCCTGCTTCTTGCAGGAGCACCGGTGTCGGGAGCCTGGTTCCCGGACCGCCAGATCGGTCCGGTCTTGCTGCAGTACGGAACAGAGGATCAAAAACAACGCTGGTTGCCAGGCATCGTCGCCGGCGATTCATCCTGGGCGATCGGAATGAGCGAGCCCGACGCGGGTTCGAACGTCGCAGGCATTTCGACCAGGGCCGATCTCGACGGCGACGTGTTCATCGTGAACGGACAGAAGATCTGGACCAGCGGAGCGGCCGACGCCGACTTCTGCTACCTGATCTGTCGTACATCGTCTGACGGTCCACCACACAAGGGGCTGAGCGAACTCGTGGTCGACATGAGCCTGCCCGGCATCGAGGTCGCTGCGATCCACGACTCGGCCTGGGGCGACCACTTCAACGAGGTCTTCTTCGACGACGTCCGTGTACCTGCCGACTGTCTGATCGGCGAGATGAACAACACTTTTGCTCAGACGATGCGTCAGCTCGAACACGAACGTGGCGGCGTCGACCGACTCGTGTCGAACAAGCGCCTGTATCTCGACGTTTTGCCACTGGCCGATACGAGCGACCCGCTCGTTCGCCAGCGGGTCGCAGCGATCGAGACGAAGTACTCCATCGGCCGCCACCTGGTGTTGCGCAACGTGCTGGGCCAGGCGCCACCGGGCCACTCGGCGATTGCCAAGACCTTCTGCACAGAGTTCGAACAAGAGGTAGCAGACTTCGCGAGCCACATCCTGGGCCCGCGGGCGACCCTGGCTACCGATGGCGAACTGGAGGGCAGAGTCGCCCGCAACGTCGTCTACGCCCCGTCATACACGATCATGGGAGGCACAACCCAGATCCTGCGCAACATCATCGGCGAGCGCGTGTTGGGCCTCCCGCGAGAACCTCGCTAGCTCGAGCCCGACGGGTTCATCAGACGTTGCGACCCAGGAACGCCGCTAGCTGTGTCATCGCGTTCGAGCCATCGGGAGCTGGCTGTTCGAGCCCGAATACATCGCCGGTCTCGGATCGAAAGGCGGGCTGGATCGACTGACGCGAAGCCTCCAGCACCGCGGCGGCCATCTGTGGATCGAGGTTGGTGTCCTGACCTGTTGCGTTGGCGAGATCCCAGGCGTGGGTGAAGGTATCGGTGATGATGAGCTCGAGCAGGGCGGTCGCCGGGATGTCGCCGAAGCCCAGATTGACGGTGCGTTCGAGCGCACCTTCCTCGCCGAAGGCGGTCGTCGCGGCAGCAGCAGCCTCTGCGAAGCCGGCCGAGTAGTCGCCGCCGGCAGCACCTTCACCGGTGCCGGCGGGTTCGCTACCCGTCACGCCGCCGAGGGCCCAGTACTGCGCACCGATCATGTGCTCGATCAACTCGCCCACGTTCCACTTGGCGCACGGTGTGCTCAACTCGAGCTGTTCGGACGTGATGCCGGCCATCAGGTCGGAAGCGATCTTCTGAGCGCGTGCGAGAAAGTCGGGGTTCATGAGTTGCTCCTCTTCGGTGGGATCTCGAACAAACTACCCCTCTCCTGTGACACCTGAGGCCGCGGACCTTCCTGGCATGTCGAGGTCAATCGGGAAGGATCACACCGCGCTGGGCAGTGATGCTGTCGTAGTGCTGGGGCACCCTGTGTGCATCGAAGTTGAAGACCCAGTCCTTGTAGGACCGCGTGTCGTCGAGGTCGCACGCTGCGGTGATGATCTCGTCACCTTCGGTGCGCGCCCTGGCCACAACCTCGCCAGAAGGAGCGATGATGCAGCTGCCGCCGATCATCGGGACCCCCTCTTCGTCGCCTGCCCGAGCGACTCCCACCACCCAGGTTCCGTTCTGGTACGCCCCCGCAGACATCACCAGCTCGTTGTGGAACCACGAGTGCCTGTCGTGTTCGGGTGATGGCGGATTGTGTATTGGGGTGTTGTACCCGATGGCGATCAGCTCGACACCCTGGAGGCCGAGCACCCGGTAGCTCTCTGGCCAACGCCTGTCGTTGCAGATGAGCATGCCAACAATGCCGTTGTGAGCCTTGCCGACCCTGAAACCCTCGTGGCTCTCTGGCACCTCGAAATAGCGCTTCTCGAGGTGCTGAAAGGGACGCCATGTCTCGTGTTCGTGATGGCCCGGCAGGTGGACCTTGCGGTATTTGTGCACGATCTCGCCGGTCTCGTCGACCCAGATCGACACGTTGTAGCGGTGACCCTCAGGCGTCAGCTCGGCATAACCGAGCACAAAACCCATGCCCAACTTCGCAGCCTCGTCGAAGAGCGGCTGGGTTTCGGGGCTGGGCATCTCGCTCTCGTAGAAGTGATCGAGCTCCTCGTCGTCTTGGATGTACCAGCGCGGGAAGAACGTGGTGAGCGCCAATTCGGGGAAGACCACAACGTCGCTGCCGCGCCGATCGGCTTCGCGCATCAACGCGAGGAGGCGCTCGACGACGGCGGCCTTCGAGGTCTGGCGGGCGATTGGCCCCACCTGGGCTGCAGCTACATTGACGATGCGTGACATCGGACTAGGGGCTCCTATTCGTGCGGTGGCTCGGACGCATGGGCTTCTTGCGACGGGTACCCACCGGCCAGCGACAGCACTGTGTCGAGCAGAACCTGAGCACCCGCGGCAAGGTCGTCGACCGACGTGAACTCGGCTGGATTGTGGCTGACGCCCTCGACGCTGGGAACAAACACCATGGCGGTAGGACACACACGGGCGAACATCTGGGCGTCGTGTCCGGCTCCCGAAGGCATGCGCTTGACCGAGTGCCCGTTGCGTTTCGCCGCGCGCTCGACCAGATCGACGATCCTGGGATCGAACACGACGGGCTCGAAACGAGCGAGAACGTTGGCGCTGATCGCCACCCCCTCGGTGTTTGCCAGCTCGACGAGTCGTGCCCTTAGCTCGGCCTCGGCCTGCGCGAGAAAACCCTCGTCGGTGTTGCGGAGGTCGACGGTCAGCGTCGCTGTCGCTGGCACAACATTGACGAGGTTCGGGTGGAGGTCTATCCGACCGACCGTCGCAACCTGGTCGCCCCCGAACCGCAGGGCGAGATTGCGCACGAAGACCGCTATCTCGGCGGCTACGTAGGCGGGGTCGTGGCGAAGACGTATCGGCGTGGTGCCGGCGTGATTTGACTGACCCTCGATGACGATCTCGGTCCACGAGATGCCCTGCACCGATTCGACCGCTCCGATCGTCACACCCTCCTCCTCGAGTACCGGCCCCTGCTCCACGTGCAGCTCGACGAAGGCGTGAGGTGAGGTGCCCGGCACCGGTGCACCGCCGAGATAGCCGATCTGTTCGAGTTCGTCGCCGACCCGTTTGCCATCGATGCCGATGGTATCGAGGGCCTCCTCGACACCCATGCCACCGACGTAGACGAGGCTGCCCATCATGTCCGGCGCAAAGCGAGCACCTTCCTCGTTCGAGAAGAATCCGACCGCCAGGGGCCTGGTCAGTTGCTCGCCCGACTCGATGACGGCCTCGATCACCTCGAGACCGCTGAGCACACCAAGGTTGCCATCGAAGCGCCCCCCGGTTGCGACCGTGTCGATGTGGCTGCCCATCATGACCGGAGACACGTCGAACCCGGGCTGGACACCGACGACATTGCCGATGCCGTCGATGGTGACTTCGAGGCCGAGGTCGCGCATCCACGCGACGACGAGATCGCGGCCCGCCTTGTCGTGATCGGTGAACGCGAGCCGCGAGTTCCCGCCGCCTTCGAGCGGCGATATCTCGTGTAGCGCATCGATGCGCGCCATCAGACGATCGATTGAGATGGAGATGGAGATGCTGATTCCCAAGGCAGAGAACCCCGATTCAAGCGTCCTTGACGGCGAAGCCTTCGGCCCCGTCGACGAGGCCCTGATCACTCCAGGGGAAATTGATCCACTCGTCGGTTCGTTTCCAGACATACTCACACTTCACCAGCGAATGTGACTTCTCATACAGAACAGCGCTGCGCACCTCGCCGGTGTTGTCGAGGCAGTGGTCGCGCACGAGCTTGAGGGTGTGTCCCGTGTCGGCGACATCGTCGGCGATGAGGACATTGCTGTCGGCGAGGTCGACAAAATCGACGTAGGGCGGAAGCATGACCGGAACATCGAGACGTTCGTCGACGCCGGTGTAGTACTCGACGTTCATCACGTAGATGTTCTTGACGCCGAGGGCATAACCAAGCGATGCCGCGGTGAACAAGCCGCCGCGAGCGATGGCGAGAATGATCTCGGGTCGGTATCCACTGTCGGCGATGGTCTGCGCCAACGACCTCACGGCAGGTCCGTAGCCCGCCCAATGGAGGATCTCGCGACCTTCGGTAGGTTCACCCACTGATACAGCTCCAGTCCTGTGTTGGACCCGCGAATCTAGTGCGTCAGGCGGCTCGCGAACACCCCGACATCGCATACGTTTCGGTCGGCCACACACCGCGGGCAGCCACCCACGGGCCGGAGCCGGTCGCATCGGTCACCCCCGTGTTCATCCGCGCAAGGCGGCGATCGGCTCGGTGTTTGCAGCTTTCAACGCAGGGTAGACGCCGGCCAGCAGGCCGACCAAGGCCCCCGCGATCGGGGCGATGAACGGCAGCCACGGTTCGAGCACCGGGGTCCAGTCGCGAGCTGCGGAAACCCCGACGATCAACAAGATGCCGGCACTGGTTCCGATGAGGCCGCCGAGCGCACCGAGAAGTGTCGACTCGACGAGGAACTGGGAAGCGATATGTCGCCGGGCGGCTCCGACAGCGCGACGCAGTCCGATCTCACCTCGCCGCTCCAGCACCGACACAAGGGTCACGTTCGCGATGCCGATCGCTCCGACCAGAAGGCTGACCGAGCCGAGGACGATGAAGAGGGCATTGATGTCGCCCTCGACGCGATTTCGAACCTGGGTGGGGTCCGGCGCCGCCTTGACGACGACCAGTTCTTCACGTCCGGGGGCGAGTGCCGTCGGCACCTGGCCTGCGATGAGCCTCGACGCTCCGACATCGGTTTCGACGTGCACCTCGGTGGGGGCCGCCAGGGTGTACCTCGATCGGGCCGCCCCGTTTGGGATGATGATTCGACTCAGCAGCGAGGGTTCTCGCTGGACATCGGCCAGGATGCCTACAACTACGAAGGCCTCTTCACCAACCTTGATCGCTGGACGGTTGTCGACCCGCGTGACGTTCAGCCTCTGAGCGGCGGCGGCGCCCAGCACCACCACCTTGTCACCATTCCGATCGTGGCCTTCATCGAAGAATCGACCGGTAGACAGCTCGGCGCGAACAGCGCCGAACAAACCAGGCGACACCGCCACAACCGGAATGTCGAAGGCGGTCGAGCCCAACGGATCGGTGACAGGAACGCTGGTAGCGAGGGCTCCGGCTGTGTCGACATCGGAGAGTGTGCCCGCGGCGACCACACCGTTCAGACGTTCGATCCGGTCGCCGGAGTCCCATGGCAGCGCAACGGCGGCTCGCGAGCCCGACCCGAACCCGATCCGCTGCCCTTCGGCGACAACTTCGGTCGCAGCAAGCTCGTCGAACCGAGTGATGATCTGATTGCCCGCCGTCTGGGCGATACCAAGTGTCGACACCAGCGCACCAACTCCGAGCACTGTGCCAAGAGCGGTGAGGGCGCTGCGCGACGGGCGAGCCAGAAGCGCCGAAACAGCCTCGAGGAACAGGTCGCGGATGCTGACCGAGGAACTCGGCAGATCCCTCACCATATGAGACTCACCGCTTGGCCGCATTGTCATTGCCCGACCTCGCTGAGGACACCGTCGAGCATCTCGACGGTCCGCCGCGCCCTCCCGGCAACCACCGAGTCGTGGGTGATGACCATGACCGTCAAACCCTCGGACTGGAGCTCCTCGAAGACTTCCATGATCGACTCGCTCGTCGTCTGGTCGAGGTTGCCGGTCGGTTCGTCGGCCAACAGCAGGCTCGGACCGGCCACGATCGCCCTGGCGATGGCCACACGCTGGCGCTCGCCGCCCGACAACAGGGTGGGAACAAAGTCGAGCCGGTGTCCCAGACCCACCCGTTCGAGAGCCGAGATCGCGAGGTTGTGCCTCTGTCTCTTGGGTGTGTCGCCGTAGAGCATGGCGAGCATCACGTTCTCGACAACCGTTCGATGGGACAGAAGGTGGAACGACTGGAACACGAACCCGATTCTTTGTCCACGCAACGCCGTGCGTTGGGCGTCGGAGAGGTCGGCGGTGTCGATCCCGTCCAGAAGGTACGAACCCTTGGTCGGACGATCCAGCAACCCAAGAAGGTGAAGCAGTGTGCTCTTCCCCGAACCCGATGGTCCGACGATCGACACATAATCGCCTGCCATCACAGACAGGTCGGCGCGGCGGAGCGCCTCGACGGGCTGGGCGCCTTCGAAGGTGCGTCCGAGATCGTGCAGTTCGACAACAGGTGCCGCGGCGGTCGCCGGCGAACTCACTCTTCTTCGCCGTCCCGGTCGGAGTTCTCGTCGGACTCCCGTTCGGCCAGCGACGGTCCCTCGAAGCCAACGACGACCCGGTCACCCTCGGCCAACTCGGCCGACACCGGGCGGACCTCGACGAGATCGGATCCCCGAGCTCGCAGACCTGTGACGACCTCGATGACCTCGACCTCGTCGGGTGAACGCTCGACCTGCAACAGGGTCGCTCCGTCGGCGCGAAGCGACAAGGCCGCGAGCGGCACTGCCAGGACGTCGCCACCAGTGGTGTCGAACGGGATCGTCACCCTGAGGTTCGAGGTCAGATCTGAGTCGTCGTCGACAGAGTCGAGCCGAATGCGCATGTAGAAACGATTCGACCCCTGCCCATTGGTTCCCTGCTCGTCGGCCAGGAACGACACCTCACCCTCGAGCGTGATGCCCAGATCGTCGTCGTCTGCGACGACGCGGTCCCCCACGCTGACCAGCGGCCGATCGCCCGCGCCAAGCGATGAATCTAGAATGAGGTCGACACCCGACACCCGGCCCACCGCACCATTCACGACGTCGCCGCGTTCGGCCAAGGACTGCTCGACCCTGCGGGGAAGGGTCGGCAGGAAGACGATCTCGGCTTGGGGCACGTCGATTCCGATCTCGTCCTGTAGAGCCTTCAGGCGCTCCTCGGCCGACACCACGCTGCGGTTGGCATCCTCGAGAGAGGCGCTGAGGCTGGCGGTCGAGGCGGGTGTGAGTGCCTCGCGTCGAGATGCGATCTGGATGGCCAGGTTGGTCTCGGCATCCTCGATGCCTCGCTCGAACTGCCCGGGTGTCACGTCGAGTGCCTCCTGGGTTGCCACAACCGTTTCTTCGGCCGCAACCAGGACGGCCACTGCGGCGGCGGCAGTGTCGTCGAGCTCGGTCAGCTCGTCCGGTGTCGGTGCCACACCCGTGTCGGGGTGTGTTCCCGCCTCGGCCTGCGCCACCCTCGCTTCGGCCGTTTCGGAAGCGATCTTGGCCTCGTCGCGTGCCGTGACCGATGCATCGCGAATCCCGGTGGCGGCGACGACGGCCGCATCGCGATCTGCTTTGAGATCGTCTACGGCGCGCTGAGCGAAGGTGAGTTGCTGGTCGAGTGAAAGGCGGGTCGACTCCGCTATGGGTCGAGAGGCTTCGTTCAACGACTGCTGGATCGAACGGACCTGATTGCGAGCCTGGGTCACCGCTTCTTGTGCCTGCGTCAGTTGCTCCTGCTCTTCGAGACTCGGCCCGGGTGCCCGGTAGCCCGAGTCGGTGTAGAAGGCGGAAACCGCGTCTTCCAGTGCCTCGTCGTACACACCATCGATGCCGCCGACGTCGTACCCCAGACGGTCGAGCGAAACCTCGAATTGCCGGACATCGTCACCCTCGACCCCCGGAACCAGATCGCGGAACATGGGCAGCTCGCCCTGCAACACAAATAGGGGCCGACCCGTCACCTCGACGAACATCTCGCCCTCGTCGACGATGGCTCCACGTTCTGGTGGTGCCTTCGTGACCACGGAGGTGGCGAATCCCGAACCGACTTCGATCGACACCGATCCCTCGTAGCGAACATCGCCACGCGTGACCACCGAAGACGACAGCGTTGTCGCCTCGACGGGCACCGTGATCAGCGAAGCGTCCGGAGCCGCCACATCGGCCTGGGCCTCGTCGCTCGATTTGAGGGACCGGCCTGCAAACCATCCCGCCGCGGCCGACAACACGGCGATGGCCACCACCACGGCCAGAAGACGCCGCTGTTTCATTGATCCATCTCCTCCAGAGACTCCGACGCAGACATCAGCCGGTGTCTTCCGCATATCGATCGAACACGTCCTGGTGCTCGGCGATGAACTGTTTCTCCAGCTCGAATCGGACCTCGAGGAAGATGTCGGGGCCACCTCGCATGGGCGGTGGATAGCCACATTCGAGGCTCGCGACCGCAAATGCGATCTCGTCCGCCTGGATCTCGGCCCGCAGTTCCTCGTCGAACTCGGGCGGTTGGCTGTAGATCGCTTCGAGCTCCTCCTCGGACATCGCCTCGTGGTCCTCTTGGGTCAGCCCCTCACCAGGAAACGAGGCGCTGTTGTAGAGCTCGTCGGTGCGTTCCCACAGCGCCTGCTGAGCCTCGTCGACATCGGAATACGAGTAGCCGGCCTCACCGACGCAGCTGGCCCACTCCCGGTTGAACTCGACGATTCTCGGATCGGATTCGGTACGTTCCCACAGGCTCTCGAACTCGCTGTCGAGCTCCTCGAAGATGGAGCGATCTTCACCACCGATATTGAAGATCTCGTCATAGGCGGTGTTGTAGCAGCCGGTCGGCTCGTAGCTCTCGGAGATGGCGTTCAGCTCCTCTTCGGTCATCTGAGAAGGATCGCCGTCGAACTCGGGACCCGATCCGTGAAGCGTCTCGAAGTAGGCCTCCTGAGTCTCAGGTGACAGACCCCCCACATAATCCTGATTGGGGTCCTCGTATTCGGCATCGAAGGAATCGAACCCGAAGAGGTCTTCCTGGGTGGATGCGCCCCAACCGAACCGCTGGGCGAACTCGAGATCGCTCAGATCAGCGAATTGCTCCATCGGATCGTCGAACGAACCCAGATTCTGATCTTCGGGCAGGTACTCGAACCCGGCATCGGCCATGCACTGGACGATGGTCTCCTGCGCCTGGCGCTCCTGTTCACGGATCTCCTCCTCAGCCACATCGCTGTCGGAGAAGGTCCGGCCCAGAGCTCTCTGCAGGGGAGAGTCCTCCCAGCTGAGTTCGGCGGTGGTCTCTGCTTCAGAGCCGTCGCCGCACGCGGCCGCCAGAAGGACAAACGCCACCACCAAAAAGAATGGCGACGGGAACCTTCGCCCGCCACGACCTGTCGTCGACACCAATCTGTTGCGCCCGATCATCAGAGCCCCCCCCGTTCACCTCATCAGGACCATAGACCCTCGTTCGAACGAGTTGTCGTCGCCTCCTCAAGGTGCACCGCCAGAACGCCGATGTCGGCCTGGCAAGCCCAAACGCGCGGGCTGCGGGAGTGAGTTTCGAGTCGTGAACAAGCTGAAACAAGGAATGCCGGGCCTGATCGCCGTCGTGGTCGTCTGTGTGTGCGGGATGTACGTGACGTTCGGTATGGGATCGGGCACCACTCAGGCGGGCGCAGTCGCGGAAACCACCTTCGATGAGACCGGCTTGTACGAGCCCGATCCCGAGATCGACGATGGCTACAACCATCTGATGGTCGAGGTGCCCCCGACAGAGGCGATCGAGCCGACATCTGAGTTCCTCACCGAAGCGGGAATCGACCTGGGCGGGCTGGAGGGCTACGACGACACCGCAACCATCGAGCGCGACGGCGACGACGCTCTCTGGGCCACCTTCCCCGACGGAGACCAGGTCCTGCTCAGCGCGGACGGCACAGAGGTCCCTTCGATCGACAAGGTGATCGCCGAACTCGAAGCCGATCCGGACGTCCACGAGGTCCGACGGATCGACGATCAGACCATCTCGGTTGTGACCACACACGACTCGACCACACTCGGCACGTTGGTCGGCCTGGCCGTCACAGAGGACGAGCCGACGATCGCTTTTGAGACCGACCCCTACTTCCCGTACCAGTGGGGTCTCGAGAACACCGCTCAGCAGGAGGGTTATGTCGAAGACGCAGACATCGACGCTGGCGATGCATGGCCCGCGTCGAGCCGTGGCAGTGGCGTACTGGTCGCTGTCCTGGACACAGGGGTCGACTTCGGCCACCCCGACCTGGCCGCTCGCCAGTGGACGAACCCAGGTGAGGACTGCTCGAATGGAACCGACGACGACAACAACGGCTTCATCGACGACTGCCACGGCTGGGACTTCGTCTACAACGACGCCTTCCCATGGGATGGCAACAACAACTTCCACGGAACACATGTCGCCGGCATCGTCGCCGCGACAAACGACAGCACAGGGGTGATCGGGGTTGCGCCGAACGCAACGGTCATGGATCTCAGAATCCTCGATGCACAGGGTCGGGGTTTCACCAGCACATTCGCCTCCGCCATCCGCTATGCAGTCGACAACGGCGCCCAGGTCATCAACATGAGCGTTGGCACAAACCCGGGTGTGCCGAGGAGCAACGTGACACCTGTCGAATCAGCGGTCCAATACGCCCGCGACAACGGTGTGCTGATAGTCACCGCCGCAGGCAACGACAACGTCGATGTCGACAGCAACTACGTGTGGCCGGCGTCGTTTGGCCAGTTCTACGACAACGTCGCCACGATCGCCTCGACCGACTACGGCGACAATCGTTCGGGCTTCTCGAACTACGGATCCTCAACCGTCGACATGGGTGCTCCGGGTAGCCGCATCCTTTCGTCGACCATCGGCGGCAACTGGAGCTACGCGAGTGGCACCTCGATGGCCGCACCGATGTTCGCGGGCGCAGCTGCACTCGTATACGGCGACGGCCTCGCAACAACACCGACGGCCACAGTAGCCAGGCTCGTGTCGAGCGCTGACGTTGCGCCGGCACTGGACGGCAAGGTCAAGAACGCGGTTCGTCTCAACATCGGAAACCTGTTCCGCACCACCGAAGTCGATCCGGTCAGGATCGACGCCACCGGTCTGCACTCACTCGTCGAGGGAACACCGATCGACGCAAGCCTGCACATCCGGGTCAACGATGTCGAGGGCTTCGCCGCCCAGGGTTTCCGCTGGGAGGCTCGCCTCCTCACCGCCATCGACGGGGAAGCTCACGGTGTGTTCGAGCACCCGGTCACCGTCGACGGTCAGCCGACATCCACCACCGATCAGGCCCTCTTCGCGCTGTCGTCGGGTACCTCGTTGATCACAGATCCGGGCCTAGCCGGCTCCGGGCGCAGGATCGACGTGGGCACCTCTCTCCCCGCAGGCTCGTACGCCCTGCTGGTCGAAGCTGTCGCAACCGACGATCCGACGTCGATTCTGGCACCCCCGAACATGCTGTTCTTTGAGGTAGCGCCCGAGCCGGAGACACCTCCGACGACTCAACCACAACCGACGACCTCAACAACGGCTGCATCGACGACCTCAACAACAGTGGTGTCGACATCAACAACGGTGGTGTCGACATCAACAACAGTTCCGCCCTCGCCGACAACGATTGGGGGAACGCCGACGACAACATCCACTCCAACCACCACCACAACTACTGCGGGACCACCAACCACGGTCTCGTCGACCACAACGTCTGTCACGCCGACGACACTCCCCAGCTCGACCACAACACCCCAGACCTCCACGACCACCGGCCCGGTGCCGACGACGCAGCCACCGTGGGAGTGGACACCAACCACCTCGACTACAACAACGATGCCACCGTCGTCGACGACCACAGTGCCGCCCACCACGGTGTCGTCCACCACCACCGGCCCGACCACAACGACGACCATGGCTCCCCCTGCGTCGACAAGCACCACTGCGGGGCCGACCACAACCCAGCTCGAGGAAGCCTCGACGACAACCGCTTCAACGACCACAACAAGCCAGCCGCTGCGCAACGGCATCTGGGAGATCTACGACTTCACCCCCGACAATGCACCGGTCGGATCGAACCCTGGACACACCGGCATCACAGGACGGTTCCCCGCTGCGCCAAAGGTCGTCTTCGGCGACCAGGTAGCGACCCCGCTGCTGTCATCACGGACCTACCTCCTGGTGGCGATTCCACCGACCATGGAACCCGGGCCCGTGACCGTCAGCCTGAAGATCGGCGCGACAACCGTGCTGGTGGTGCCAGACGCGTTCACGTTCACCGGTTCGGCGCCGACGACCACGACCACAACAACCAGCACCCCCCCGTCGACGACACCCGGGACAACAACACCAGCCAATCCCACCACCACAACAGCAACTACAACAACGACCGGCCCAACCCCCACGACCATAGGCGGGAACCCCAGCACAACAAGCACTACCCCTCGGTCGACGACTACCGCTCCGTCGAACACCGTTCCATCCACAACCGCTCCGTCGTCGACCACCGTTCCCGGCTCTCCGACGACAACGGTGACGCCACCGACCACGTCGACGACTGCTCCGGGTCCCACGGGCAGGCGCGGGCCTCGCCCCGCGTTCAGCTTCGAGCCCAGCTTCGACTTCGACAACGGTCTGAAGCTCGGTCGGATCTCCGAACCCTCGAACCCGACGGGCGACATCCCACCCGCCGACTGGCCGAGCGTGGCCTGCACCCCCACCAGCTGTTCCGGCCGCGAGATGTAACCCATCGATCGGGTGGCGGGTAGGGTCACGGCCCATGGCCGAAACCAAGATCTTCACCGCACGTTCGGTGATAACCATGAACCCCTCCCGCCCCCGCGCCGAAGCGGTCGCCGTTCGCGGGGAGAGGATTGTGGCCGTAGGCTCTGTCGAGGAGCTATCGACCATCGGCGACGTCGAGGTGGACGATCGCTTCGCCGATCACATCCTGGCCCCCGGCTTCGTGGAGGCTCACAGCCACGTGATGTCGGGCGGCACCTGGACCTTCACCTACGTCGGCTTCTTCGACCGAAGCGATCCAAACGGTCGACGATGGGCCGGCTGCAGGAGCGTCGACGACGTCGTCGCTCGCCTGCGGGAGGTCGAGGCGACGATGACCGATCCGGACGAGATTCTCGTCGCGTGGGGACTCGACCCGATCTATCTGACCGGCGAACGTCTCGTCGGACGGCACCTCGACGCTGTTTCGCAATCGAGGCCCATCTTCGTCTTCCACGCAAGTGGCCACATCGCGACGGTCAACTCAGAGCTGATGCGCCGAGAGGACATCACCGCCGACAACCCGACACCCGGCATCCCCCTCGACGAAACGGGTGTACCCACCGGCGAGCTGCAGGAGCCGGCAGCCATGAGCCTGGCCCGTGCGGCATGGCAAGAGCTCGTCATGGCCTTCGGCTCGACGCAGGCAAAATGGAACTATGCGTTCGAGGCGAGGAACACGGGCCACACCTTCCTGACCGATCTCGGCGCTTCGAGGTTCTCCGAGGAATCCATCGCCGAGTGGCGAGAAACCACCTCCGACCCCGAATATCCGGCCCGGGTCATGGTGGCCGCAGCTCCCACGTTCAGCGCCGTCGATCTGTCCGTACTTGCCGACCTCGTCACAGACCTCAGCGAGGAGCCGTCGAGCAAGCTGCACTTCGGCATCGTCAAGCTCATCCTCGACGGCTCGATCCAGGGATTCACAGCCCGGTTGTCGTGGCCGTACTACCACAACCCTCCCGAGGGCAGTGCGGAGAACGGGCTCTGGCTGATCGCTCCGGAACAGATCGCCGAATACGTATCGATGTTCCACAGGGCCGGGCTGACAGTACACGCCCACTGCAACGGCGACCAGACCGCCGAGGTGTTCATCGATGCCGTGGAACAGGCGTTGCTTGACCAGCCTCGCTGGGACCACCGCCACACCGTCCAACACTGTCAGCTGACCACACCTGCCCAATACCGGCGGATGAGTGCGTTGGG
>JAAETH010000775.1 GCA_024228575.1 Actinomycetes bacterium | reverse complement strand
GCCCGATCAACCATGACCGCGGCACACGCCGGCGCGCGCTGCCCTTCAGCCAGTACCCGAGCTCGATCGGCGAGTAGACGCGCCGGCCGTCCTCGTACTCCCAGAGACCCACACCCATGAGCCACTCGATCCGCGTCCCCCAGCTGGTACCAGTGAGGCGCAGCGGGCGGTTGCCGGCGCGAGGCATGTTGATGGACCACCAGGGGCACCCATGGAGCCAGATGCCCCCCTCGGTCTGCTCGACGTAGCCACCGCGGATCATGGCGCGCTCGGAGCCCGAGCAGCGGAGCGCCCAGCCGTCGAGGGCCTCGGCGCGAAGGTGGAGCTCCAGGCCGGAGCCGGACTCGCCGCCCGGATAGGCGCTCCACGGGTGCGGCTTGCTCCCCCACACGAGCACGCCGTCGCTGTGCCCGATGCTGACGTTGATGTCGGCGCTCACACCGTTGGTCTGGCTCAGCAAGACGCCGACACCCTCGACCTGGCGGACCACGATGTCGTTGAGGGTCCCGCCGTTGAGCCAGTCCGTGTAGACGCCGGCCCGGCGCGCCCCCCGCCACCGTCGCCCAGTGGCGAGAGAATCGGGATCCATGCCCGCGCGCAGGCCGTACACCATGACGTGCTCGAGCTGGGATCCGTGGCCCTTGCGCACCACCAGCCCGTAGCCTGGGTCGGTAGCGGACTCGCCATCGTCGACGGCGGCTTGGATGACCAGGCACCGCAGGACCGTGCGCGCAGTGAGCGTCAGTACCGCCTGCTCTTCGGTCCACTCGCCCACGGGCACCAGGCGCGTACCGTACATGGCGTTGCCCTGGCTCCCGCACACACCCTCGAGGTGACGCGGGCGCCACTCGCGGATGCCCGGTGCCGCCACCTGAAGCACGCCGGCCCACCGGTGCACGGACCGTGGCTCAGCGCTCAGCCAGCGTCCGATCCGGCCGTTGTCGGTCGTCTCGTGCTCGAGGCGCGGGAAGTCGGACAGGTCGACCACCTCGGGGCGGCCGGCGTCACCGGCGAGGGCGACGAGCGCGAGCAGCAGGGCAAGCAGGGCGGTCACAGCGCAGCCCCAGTGAGATCGGTACCCGTGCCGGTCGGAGTCCAGACGCGGGCGGGGTTGGCTGCGTCTCGCATGTGAGCGGTGCTGGTGATCGCCACGCCAGCACGTACGCGGGGGAGCGGGTGGAGGTAGGTCGGGGCGGGCATCGTCCGCAGATCCATGGACGCTGCGCCGGCGTCGAGCTGCGCATCCGACAGCGCCGAGTCCCACATGCCGAACTGCATATCGGAGCCCTGGAGATCGCGAGCCCCGGTCAGTCGGGTCCAGAGCGTGAGTGTGTCCGCGGGCGTCCCTGTACCGATGGCGCCGCTGGCAAAGGTGGCAGTCCCGGGTGTGATGCTGCTGGGCCCGCCGACGCCGGTGTCCATGTTGGCCCCGGACCATCGGCCGTAGCAGAAGATCCGCCCGCCACCGACGATCCCCACATGGGTGTAGATGGCCGGCGTGAAGAGTCCGGCGTCTGAGTAGGCCTCCATGCGCAGGTCATTGCCGAGGATGCGATGGAGGAAGCCCACTGCGCCCGCGACCAGGATGTTGCTGACGATCGTCCCGTCCGTCGTGTCGAGCGCGTCCGGGGCGAAGATCGTCACGATGGTGGCAGCGGCTGGGGTCGCCACCGCGGGGGCGGACAGGTAGTGCCCGGTCAGGGACGCGCGGGACATGGCAGGGGCCGCACGCACGCTTCCACCAGGACTCAGGCCCGACAGACCACCGGCCAGCCGCGACAGGCTCACGGGGAGTCCGAGGTCGCCCGGATCTGGACGAGCTGGCTGACCACCTCGCCGGAGATGTACAGCGAGACCGCCGCCATGATGCAGGATCGCCCGCCGCCGGAGCCGGGGAAGCGGTGATCATGTGCGATGTCCACGTCGTAGGACCCATAGTCGGAGGTCCGGGTGGATTCGTCAGTGCCAGACTCCTCGATCCAGAACCGACCACCTGTGGTCGCCGACAGGCTGACGGCCTCCCAGTAGCGCGCGCCCACTGGGAAGATGACCTCGCGCCGGTCGCCAGCAGTGGCGGACAGTGTGACCTCGTCCCAGGCGTCGAGCGGTAGCGTGTGTGCGGCCATGGGGCCCTCCTCAGGTGTGCAGGTCGCGGACGGGGTCGTCCGCCAGGGTGAGCTCGACGACCGTGGCGGTGCCGTCGTCGACCTTGTTCGTGACGTAGGCGCCCAGCCCGCTCCAGCTCCGGCCGGTGTCCTCGATGCTGACGAACTGCCCGCCGCGGACGCTGCCCCATCGCTCGCGATCGAGGCTGTACTGGGCGACTCGGCGGCGGAGTGCGCGCCGACGGACCAGGTCCTGGGCGATGAGCCCAGCGGTGGCGCTGTCGTACACGATGTCCGTGGTGACCGTCTCCGAGTAGCGCCCGCTGTGGGCGTCGTTGCGGTGCCGTGCCTGGGAGATGCGCGCGTACAGGCTGCTCGTCTCGTCGACCGCAACGATCCGGAGATAGTCCCCCGTGTCTGCGCGGTAGCCGTACTGGACGCGGACGTCGTTGAGCAGGTCGCCCCGCTCACGGATGGCCCCCACGCGCTGGCAGAGCGGACCCTCGGCGAGCTCGGCGACAGCCTCGGACGGGTGGACATCCGAGCGCCACACCACCGGGTACAGGCCGTCGGTGTCCTGGGCGAGAGTGAAGGGCAGGATCGGCAGTAGGTTGTCCGCGATCCAGTCCACCGGAGACACGGCTGGGTCGTCGATGAAGCCGCCGAGGGCGTAGCGGTCGAGCCATGCTGCAGCGACGGCGAAGCGGCCAGCGTCGTGCCGCACGCTCGAGCGGCGCATCATGCGCAGCAGCACCTGGCCCGCGCGCCCGTCGAGTCCGGCCTGGCCAGACCAGCGGGTGAAGTAGGACTGGCCCTCGGTGGCTGCCCCGCTGGTGAGCGACTTGCCCCCCTCGAGGAGGTCCACCACGGCGACAAGGCGCCCCCGGCCGTCCTCGACGTGGAGCACGGTGTAGGTGTCCGCGGCGGGCCCCGCGCCACCGTCGTCGATGCAGTGGAGGCGCACCGACGTGGCGGGCACCCAGTGTCCAGCCACGAGCACGTACCTGGTGCCAGGGCTGGCCGTGGTGTCGAGGAGGTGGGCGGGCACGGCGGGCCCGAGCTCCAGGCCGGGGGAGCCGAACACCTCGGGGTAGCTCCGGCCGACGCTGGCATCGTCGGCGTCGGACCACGTGGTCGCGTCCACGACTGCGTGGGCGTCGAGCACCGTGGTCTGGTCGTCGTAGCTCTCCTCTCGCAGCGTGACGCTCACCGGGGCATCGGCGTCGTACGAGGGGTTCACCACCTGCCCGACCAGGACGCGGTCGCCGTCGAGGTACAGGGTGCCCACGGCGGCCGACAGCGGGTGCCCGGCCTGGACCAGGGCCGGCACGTCGACGCCATGGAGCGGCAGCCGGAGCGTCACCGCACGCGCGCTGGGGCCGCCCCCGAAGAGGTCGTGCGCCTGGCGGAGCTGGACGTCCACCTCGTCGCCAAAGCTCCAGGTTCGGCCCGCCCAGGTGAAGTTGAGGATCCAGCGTCCCACCGCTACCACTCCTCGAAGACGAGCGTCGGCACGCGGACGGCCTCGTCGATCTGCGGCTCACCCAGGAAGCTCTCGATACGCATGCCCGCGGCCCGCATGTGGCCGTACAGCGCCCCGCCCTGGCGCTGGTTCAGCGCGATCGCCGTGTCTGGCGGCCCTTTGGGGATGCGCGGCAGCAACACGCAGGGCTGGAAGGGTCCATCGAGCTCCTCGAAGAGCCCGGCCAGCTGCAGCGGCGTGTCCGTGGCGTGCGCGATGGGCTCACCGCCGGCGGTGGCCGTGCCGAGGATGTAGTCCGGGTCCTGGGAGCCCCGCGCGGCTCGGATGTCGAGCTCGGGCCAGGACAGCTCAACGCGGCGGAACTGGCGGCCCGCAGAGCGCTGGTGCACGCGCTTGCTGCCGTCCGCGAACTCCTCGACGTCGACGCGGTGCGTGCGCTCGAGCACGCGCTGGCGGCCGGGTCGGCGGCCGAACGCCACCACCGGGCCCACCACACACTTCGCCTCGAAGTAGCCGTCTGGAGGCGCGCCACCACCGCCCGAGGTGGGCCGGAGGCTGACCTTCAAACCCTCCCAGGTGTTGGCCCCGCCGAGGTGGATGATCGCCGCGCCCCGGTTGAACCAGATCCGCCCGGTTGTTCCGGAGGCGTTCTCGCCGTCGTCGATGTCGTCGAGCAGTAGGTACGGCCGCTTCTCGTCGACCGCGCCGGCGTCCCAGTTGCCCTCGCCATTGCCAAGGATCGGCCGGATGTCGCCGTTGGGGAACTCGAACCAGCACCCGACGAGCTCGTGGCGGTGGAAGTAGCGCGCGGACCCGCTGGAGCCGCCGGTCCCGGGGATCACGACGTTGCCCGTGCGGGTGAAGCGCAGCCCGCTCAGGTCCAGGTCGCAGTCGAGCATCTGGGTCCAGGCCGCGCCGCTGTAGCCCTCGAGGGACACCGAGCGGCAGTTCCCGATCCAGTAGATCCCGATGGTGTCGGACAGCAGGTAGCGATCCGAGCCCGCGAAGAGCTGGACGGCGACGTCCATGTCCTGCGTGGTCGTGAGGGAGCGCCACCGCAGCGAGCTGTCCCGGTAGGGCGTGGGGAAGAATCGCTCGATCCCGCGCTCGTGCTGGACCTCCATCGTGAACGTCTCGCCCGAGTAAGTCGGGCCGTCGGTGGCGCGGAGGGACAGGCCGTTGCCGACGTAGCCGGGCTGGAGGACGGGGTAGGCGCGGCCGAAGAGATCGTCGGGGTTGGTCAGCCCTGACGACAGGTAGCGGCCCATGCGGAGCGTGGTGGCGCCGATGGTGGTGGCCTCCACCTGGTACAGGCAGCTCCAGAAGTGCGCGGTGGAGGATGCGGCCACCTCGAGGCGGATCCGGTTCGTGACCGCCGACGCCGTCTGTGTGAGCGTGGTCGTCGTTGCGATCTGGGTCCAAGCCCGAGCGCCTGTGTTCGTGTAGACGCGTGCCCAGATGGTTGCCGAGCGGCCGCGGACCGCGACCAGGACGTCAACCTCCCCCGCCAGCGCAGTGCCCGCCGCGAGGGACCCTGCGCCCGTGTCGAAGGCCTCGACCGTGGCGCCGTCGAAGTCCACGCGGACCTCGGTGTAGAACGGCGTGGTCTTCGAGGTGCGCACGTAGACCGACGTCGCGGTGGCCCCGGCTGTGTGGTTCAGGTGCACCAGCGCGGTGACCTCGGGGTAGTCGACGCCCGCGGCACTGGTGAAGTCGTACAGGGCGTTGTCGCCCGCTCCACACGTGATTGTGACGGCGCCCGATGATGCGAAGCCCTCCGTGGGGGTGCCGGTGCTGTTGTCGGTGAAGTGCGCCGAGAGGTCGTCCTCGGAGGCCCATCCGCCGCTGTGGAAGCTCTGCTGGTCGACCGCGCGCGACCGAGAGGCCTCCGGGTAGGTCACCGTGGAGTAGCCGCCGAGGTGCGCTACATAGAGTGTGCCATTCCGAGCCGCTACTCCGGTCCCGTTGCCGACCATGACCACGTGGCCCAGGGCGAAGCAGGCCGAGTAGTTGACGAGCCCCACCTGGCCCCAGGTAATGCCGCTGTCGGACAGCCCCTCCAACCACGTTGCCCCGTTGTCCCGGGACAACGCGAAGTTCAGCGCGTTGTTGGGGGTGCCGTAGAGGTACAGCGCCCCGTCTTCCGATGCCGCCAGGGCCACCGTCGCCGTGCTGGTCGCCACAGTTGCGGCGATGGCCGCCGCATCCTCGAAGGCGTCGAACGCGCTGCCCACGCGCCGGATCGTTAGGTACGAGCTCCCCAGATAGCCGAGGATGAACAGCCCTTGGCTGTACAGCAGGTCGTGCCCAGACTCTGCCCACGCCGAGCCGACCTCCTCGAACAGCGCGCCATCGGTGCTCGCATACTGTCGCAGGTTCGTGCCGTGCTCCAGCACGAGGCACCACTGGCCGCTGCCGTAGGAGACCCGGAGCCGATCCACGGCACTAGCACTGTTGTCGATGCCGGCGGGCAGACACGCCGTCTGCCCCAGCGTCCAACCGGTCTTTCCGGTGGCGTCGTCCGTGTACCACATGCGGACCTGAGCCAAGCTCTCGTCGGTGTCGTAGACGAAGGCGAACACTTGCAGCCGACCTGAGGGTAGCGCCACGATGTCGGGGTAGGTGTGGAGCGCCTCGTCGGGGGCGTACACGGTCACGGGTGCGCCGAAGTCCGCCTCTCCGTCGGCGCCTAGGCCGAACACCACGATCTCGTAGTCGGGGCTCACGAACTCGGACGTGACGATGGTCACGCCCTGGGAGCCCACACGGCGCACGGCCCGCGGGTGGAACGCCCCGTTCCCGCTCGTGCTGTACACCGCGTTGGGTGAGTCCCAGCCCACCAGCAGGTGCGGCGAGTCCCACCCGTACCAGTCGCCGGTGCCGCCAGTGCGCCATGCGAAGGCGGCCTGACCCGCGCCCGGGTGCCCGCCGCGCTGGGTCCGCACGTTGAGGTCCGCCGTCGAGCTCGGCGTGCCCGAGGCCTCGAGCACGAGCGACGTAGAGACGCCGCTGTCCGGCTCCACCGTGCCCACCTGGGGGTCGGCCTCGTCGTAGCTGCTCTCGGCGGCCCAGAGGTGATCGGGCGTCCAGGCCGGGTCGGCCAGGAGCACGCCCTGGAAGGTGTCACGGCTGACGTCGGCCCCCATCACAGCACCAGCGCGTGATGTGCGGCGGGCCGCTTGGCGTGCCCGGCGCGCTTCCCGTCGCGACGGATGCCGCGCACCACCGAGCCAGGCTGGCGGGCCGGCTCGCGGAGGGTGGCGTCGTACACCTCGTTCCTCCACTGGATGTAGACGTCCCCGCCGCCGGCGGGCTCGCCTCGGTTCATTGCGTGGACGGCCTCCCGCCCCCCGGCTGCTTGGATGCCCTGGCCGGACAGCATGGCCTCGTCCCGGAGTGCGACCACGACCTCGTCGGGGGCGAAGCCGCCCGAGTGCCGGGTCTGTGTGACCTTGCCGCCGAGGTCGCCAGTGCCGACGATGCCCTGGGGCACGCCACCGCCCACGAAGTTCCCGATGGTCGCGGCGGCCACGAGCGCGGCGGAGGCGATGCCCTGGGCGAAGATGGTCCCGGCCAGGATCTGCCCACCCGGGGGCGGCACAGTGGCCTGAGCGAGCTGCATCCCGCGGAGCGTCGAGATGCCAATGGAGGTCAGGGCCGCGCCCTTCTCGGCGAGGAACAGGGCGGTGTGCGCCGCGGTGCCCTTCTCGGCCATGCTCGAGAAGGCGCCGGCCACCTGGCCCACCCCGGAGGCGACGCTGGTGGCGAGGCGCGTGTGGGCCTCGTAGCCCTGGATCGCGAGCCGCCCAACCGCGTCGAACTCGCGAGCGAGCGCGTCGAACTGCTGCCGCTGGCCCTCGAGCCCCTCCTGGAGCCGCGCCTTCTGCCCACTCGACAGGAGGGCCTCGCGCTCGAACTGCTGGCGGAAGAGCTCCTGGCGGCGCTTCTCGTCCTCATCGCGCTGCTTCGCGAGATCGGCGAACAGGCGCTTCTCTTCGCGGCCGATGTCCTTCTGCAGGGCGATCCACTCGCGCTCTGCGTCCATGCCGCGGCGCACAGCCTTCTCGCGGGCCTCGAGCACGCTGAGCACGTTCTCGCCGCCGAAGGCTTTGTCGATCTCCTTCCCGGCCTTGCTGGTATCGAACAGGTCCAGGTTGAGGGCTTCGACGGCATCTTCGGCGGTGCGCACGTCCTCGGCCATCTTGCCGAAGAACAGCCGGGCGCCCTCGGTGGCACCCCCAGACCCGATGGCCAGCACGACCCTCGACAGCCCCTTCGCGAGGCGCCCAGCGGGGCCGTCGGCGATCTCCGACATCGTCTGCTGGAGCTTCACCAGGTTGTTGAGGAACCCCGCGGTGCCCAGGACGAGGTCGCTGAACGTCTCGCCGAGCTCCCCGGACAGCAGCAGCGCGAGCTGTGTGCCCGCCACCTCGACAGCCTCGAGCTCGCTCTGGAACTGCTGGGCTCGCTCGATCGCCTCCGGAGGCAGGGGCGACACCTCGCCCAGCTCCTCGAGACGGGCGACGAGCCTGTCCGTGTTGCGGCCGAGCTCGACCAGCTTCGACGCAGCCGCCACGCCAGCGAAGCCGAGCGCGGTGATGCCAAGCGCGCCTGCGGCCGCCGCTCCAGCCATTGGCCCCATCGCGGTGGTGAGCCCGGAAACACCGCGGGTGAACTTCTCGACGACGCCAGCGGCCCCACCGATCGAGCCCTGGAAACCCTCGGCCACCTGCTTCGCGGCTTCGAGCCCGGCCTTCAGGCGCTTCGTGCTCTGGGCACCCTGGGCGGCGCCGGCGCTGAACTTCTGGACGCGCGTCTCGGCCGATCGGGCCCGCCGCTCCATGGAGCCGAACGCCTGCTCGAGTTGCGCGACCTTGCCGTCGAGCCCGCCGATGTCGCCGCGGAGGGTCCAGGTACTGTCAGGCACTAGAGCCTCCCTTGACCTTGACCCACGGCAGGACGCGCAGGACGCGCACCAGGCGGCTCCACAGCTCGGCCACTGTCATCGGGGCGAGGGTGCGGCGGCCCTTGGGCCCTGTGCGCCACTGGTACCAGGCGAGCACGTGGACCCGGCGCTCCCGGTCCATCTCCTGCAGCGCCAGTGGGTCAGCGAAGTACAGCACCCCGATCTCCGTCTCTACGCGGTCGAGCTCACCGCCGGGGGTTGCGTAAAACCCGCGAGGGCCGCCGCCTCTCCCTGCTCGGCCTGGCGGTGTTGGTTGTGGCGCTGGAGCTCCAAGGCGAGGTCCAGCAGCTCCTCGACCCGGTAGCCCTCCTCCTGGAGCTCGAGCTGGACCTGGTCGGCGTACACCGCGAGGGCCGCCACGGAGGGATCGGCCGCCGGGTAGATGGCCTCGAGGTCGAGCACCAGGTGGCGCCAGCCCATGCCGATGAGGAGCGCGGCCTGCTCGACGCCCCGGCCGAAGCCCTCGGGGCGGGCCTCGTAGAACTCGTCCGCGTACTGGATGGCGGAGTGCGCGGGGAGCGCGAAGTGGTGGACGTCGCGGTTGGGACGGCTGCTGATCCGCGCTACCCCCGCCTTGACAGCGTCGATCTGGGCGGACCACCGATCGTGCGCCTCGGACGGCTTCACGGGCTCCGGCACAGCACGAGCCTTCTCGAGCAGCTCTTCGGCGCGCGCGATCTCGGCGTCCCGCTTGGCGTTCAGGTCCACGGTGAACCAGGACCGGCGGATCTCACGGGGCTCGAGCAGGGTCCTCACGCTACCCCCTTGCCCACGCGAGCAGCGACATAGCCGCGCACGTCTCGCACGCCCACGGGGACCTCGTCGAGGGCCTCCTGGACAGCCTGGAGCGGAGCACCGAGTGCGCGGGCCAGTGCGGGCGCCGACACAACGGCCCGGTAGGCGTCGAGCGACACGCCGGGGACCGTCGTGGGCTTCACGGCGACGGCGAACGGGCGCCGCTTCGCGCCCTCGCCCTTCCATACGACGACCACGCCCCAGTCGCCACGGCCCTCAACGATGAGCTTCCGGCGGCGCAGGCGGCGCTTGATCCAGGCCTTGCGGTCCGGGGGCTCGCGGTGGAAGGGCTGGCGCGCCCTCCAGCCGGGGTGCTGGTCGTCCAACTCGGCCTCCAGCTGCTCCAGCTCGGGGCGATACACCTCGGCCTGCTCGGGCGTGTACAGGCGGGTCCAGTCCTCGGGCTCGGGCGTGAGGATGGCGCTGGCCAGGGTCTCGGTCACGGTCTGCATCACGCGCTCCTGCCGATGAAGCCCCAGTACACGGAGGAGCCGTTGGAGGCGTCGTTGTTCACGAGCTCGACGAGATCCCCCGTTGCGGCGACGACGGCGACGCCCGCAGGGCCGTACCAGAGGCCGATGCCGGGGTCGGTCGGGCCCAGGGCTGCGGGGGCGATGAGGCCGGCGTTGGCGCCATTGAAGACGCCGGCGACGCCGTTGGCAGCGGGCTGGCGCATCGTCACCGACCCGGCGGTGTTGAAGTTGATCAGGATCATGCCCACGAGCTCGGCGAGGGAGATGCCGGTACCCTCGGCGTCCACCAGTCCGCCCGCGTTGACGTCGTAGGACAGCGTCGCGCTCGCGCCGATGGTGATGGGGATCATGTACCCCTTGTCGATCTGTCCGTTGCTCGTGCCGTTCTTCAGCTTCTTGGCGAAGCCCGTGTTGCCGAGCACGTTGCGGACCGCGCGGAGCCGCGTCGGGTCGATCGTGCTGGTCTCGTGAATCCGGAAATTCACGCCGATGTCGGCTGACGCGATGCTGGCCATGCGGGCTCCCTACGACAGCGTCGGCACGCTGGTGTTGAAGGTCTGGAAGGACACCTGGTAGGTGCTGGGATCCCCGGCCTGGTACTTGCCCTTCAGGTGGGCGTCGTCGAAGGTGAGGGTCCGGTCCGTCTCGCCGAACTGCGACCCGTCGATGGTGTGGGCCACGTCGACCGTCTCGACGTCAGACGATGTGGACTTGGTCGAGGTCCAGTTGGCCGCGACGTACCCGCGCCACTCGCAGATGTCGGGTAGCGTGGCGTAGGTGGCGGAGCCCATCTCGCGCACGTTGGCGGTGTACCCGCCAGTGCATGGGCTCTCGTCGCCGCGCCGCGTCTGATCGAGCTCGCCGTTGTCGCGGATGACGGTGAGGTCGAAGCGCGGGGCGTCATAGTTGAAGTCCCCCGGCTCCTTTTGCTGGGTGAAGCTGTTCGCGGCCCCGCTGTCGGAGATCACCGTGAGGATGTCGTGCTTGGTCTTGACGATGGTGCTGAGGGCCATGGGCTACTCCAGGACCTGGGTGACGGCGGCCTCCAGCTCGCGGGCCACGAGCTCGGCCTCCACGGAGGCGCCGGTGCGATCGATGTCGACCTCGTCGACGTAGGGGGCGGTGTTGTCCACCTCGACCTCAACGGGGCCGAGGCGGCGAGTACGCCAGGAGCGCTTCAGGCGGCCGGTCTTCACGGGGCTCCCCCGCTCGAGCGCGCGCTGGATGCGGTGGCCGCCGTCGAGCAGCACCTGGCCGACCGCGCCGGGCAGCTCTGCACGCTGCTCGGCGGCCACATCCGAGGGGGGGCGGTCCCATCCCATCACAGGCTCACGTCGCGAGAGACACCGAAGCGCTGCGCGATGTCGTACCAGGCGCCGTTGGTGCTGCGCGTGCGCCGTGCTCCGCTCCACCGAGCGCGCCACCCGCGGGCGTCCGTCGAGCGCACCACGGTCTCACGGATGGTGCGCTCGTGGGCCATCGCCTGTGCGTAGGCGGGGCGACGGTCCTCGGACGTGCCGAGGCGGTAGCGCAGCGTGACCACCAGGTCGTCCATGCCGTACGCATCGTCTTCGGGACTGTCGCTGTAGTGCCCCTCGTTGCTCGTGCTGGGAACGTCGAGCCACAGGCCCAGGTTCTCGTGCTCGGCCGGGTCCTTCCCCAGCCCGCGACCCAGGATCGTGAAGCCCGAGACGGAGGTGTGGATGGTGTCCGAGATGGTGAGCGCGGCCAGGTCGGACTCGATGCCGTCCACCATGTCCTCGAGGTGCACGGTCATCGGGGCACCGCCGTCATGAACAGCTCGGGCTCTGCCGCAGTGAGGGTGTCGGTGTCCTCGGCGATGCCGTCGTCGTCGTCGTCGACCTTGAGGAACGTGTCCTCGTAGGCCTTCTCGGCCTTCGCTTCGTAGGTGTCGGCCAGCTGTAGCCAGTTGCCGTTGCCGGTCTCACCGAAGCCGCGACACACGAGCGCCGCCGTCCAATACAGATGCGTGGTGCGGGCGGCGTACCAGTTCAGCACCTTGTGCGGGTACACCTGGTCGCCGAGCAGCCGCCCCACGAGCTGGTTGAAGGCCTCGGCGATGGGCTCGTCGTAGCTGTTCCAGTTCGACGGCACGAAGGCACGCCATGTGTTGTGCAGCCCGAACAGGTCGATGGGCGCGATGACGATGGTGGGGGCGACCCGCACCAGGTGCGCCTCGCGCTCCAGCGTCTGCGTGACGCCGCTCTCGATGAGCGACCACGTCTCTCGCATCCCGAGCTCGGGGATGGTCAGAGCGTCGAAGTCCGTGGCGCCGATGACGACCTGCGCGATCGAGCCCACCACGGGTGTCACGATGGCCTGCGCCGAGATCACCGCGGCGCCGGAGCTGTCCCGAAGCGTGAACGTCGACCCCGACGCTGTGGGCGCCACCAGCTCTCCGCCCACGTACCGCTCAGGAGCAGACAGCGTGAACGCCCTCCCCTTCTGGAAGAATGTGGGCAGCGGCTGGCGGGCCTGCAGGGTCACGCGGAGATGCCCTCCGACTTCAGGCGCTCGGCCTTGATCGCCTTCGTCAGAACGCTCTTGGCGGGCAGGTAGCGGACGGCGATCTCCTCGATGTAGTCGGGGAGGCCTCCGCGGCGGATGGCCGCCATGAGCAGCTCCAGGACGCGCGCGGCGTCGGTGCTGGCGAGGTCGGTGATCTGGGCGACCTCGGCCGGGCTGGCCTTGCCGCGCTTCGGGCTGGGGAGGGGGTGCTGCATGGGCTCATCGCTCCTGGATGACGTGGATGTAGTCGACGGTCAGGACCTCCTGCTCTGTGCCTGCGTCGCGCTGGATGGCGACGATGGGCTGGACCAGGGTGTCCGCGCCGAGGGTGGACATGTCGAGCTCGCTCACGAGCACGCCATCGACGTAGAAGCCGACAGCCGACAGGTCGGCGGTGTCGATCTCGAGCACCAGGTAGGTGTCATCGACGAAGTCCACACCGGTGTTGTTGTCGTCGTCGTCGGTAGTGGCGTCGTCGCTCTCGGTGAAGATGTCGAGCACGGCGCCTTCGAGGCGGAACCAGGCGTTCGTGACGACGCTGTCGAGGGTGGCGTTGTAGGCAGAGGCGAAGCCCACCACCACGCGCTGGTCGGCGGACATCGCAGCGCCCGCCATGTTGAGCTTGAGGCGGCACTCCAAGCGCGGCGCCTTGCTCATGTTGAACAGGAGGCTGTCGCCGCAGTCGAGGCGCATGGTCTGCGCCTCGGAGTCCGCGCTGTGCGTCAGTGCGTAGGTGCCGCCAGAGCCCGCGGCGTAGTCCACCGTGTTGTTCGTGGACGTGCCCGTCTTCGTGGCGACCATCGGCGGGGGCAGGGTCTGGCCTGCGTCACCCAGGAAGTCCTCGAAGTACTCAACGCGCTCGTTGCGGGCAATGCCGGCGAGGGCGAACATGGGCTTGTCGAGCTGGAGGCCGCGCTTCAGCTTCGGCTGGGCCTCGGTGGACGAATAGCGGGCGGTGGCCATTTGGCGACTCCTGCAGAGTGGAGCAGCCCCCTCAGGGGCAGCGGGAGGGTCAGATCAGGGCGTTGTCGGACGTGGCATCCACCTCGCGGATGCGTCGGATCTCCTGGCTCTTGGCCTTGCACTCGTCCCAGGTCGGGACGCGGCGGTTCTCGATGCCGGCGGCACGGTGGCCGTCGAAGCGCTCGCGCTGGCTCTCGAAGAGCTCCCCGGCGTAGGCGTCCACCTCGTTGAAGCCGTCGTCACCGAAGGCGCTGTCGAGCAGCCCAAGCTCTGTGAACGCGACCCGAAGCTCCTCGGGGGAGGACTGGGGCGGCGGCGGCCCCTCCGCCCGCTGCTTGCGCGGGCGCTGGTCCTTCTCCCAAGGCATCGGGAAGCGAAGGCTCACTCGGCGGCCTCCGGGTCGGTGTCGTCGGCCGGCTCCTGGAGCGCGGCCACGAAGCTCTCGAGCTTCTCCGAGCCGTACAGGTGGGCGCGGCTGGGGTGGGCGATGCCGGCGAGCTCGGCGGCCTGGGTCAGGACCTCGGGCTCCGCTACCGAGGCCAGGGACTTCGCTCGCTCGATGAGCTCCGCCCGTTGCCGCTTGGCGTCGGTGTCGGTGTCGGTGTCGGTGGCCGGCTTGCTCTTGAGCGCCTTGAGCGCATCGAGGGCCGCTCGGACCTTCGAGCGTCCTGGGCTCTTCGGGGCGCCCCAGGCCGCGACGCTCTTCTCGTGCTCGGCCTTGAGCATCTTGATGGCACCGCGGATGCTCTCGCACTCCTCCTCGTACTGGCGGTACTTCTCGCCGTCCGACACGGCGGGCGCGCGCATCGACGCCAGCCGCTGCTCGCGGACCGTGATGAGCCCCTCAACCACCTGGGGCCGAGGCTGCTTGATGATGCCGCGGTCACGCAGCAGGTCCAGGAAGCCGTCCCAGGCCTCCTGGTCGAAGGTCCACTGGGTCACGCCAGCGGGGTCCTGGTACCCGGTCTGGAAGATCGACCGGTGGACCTTGGCACCCTTCTTGTTCGTGTAGGGCGCGACGTAGTCCAGGCCCTCGAGCACGTCGTGAGGGATGAGGGTGATGCCGTTCCGCTTGTAGTAGGCCTCGGCGGGCGCGAAGTTGCCGTACGTGTCGACACCACAGTTGCCCGCCTCCTTCGAGACGTGCGTGACGACCGGGACGAGCCGGGGCGGGTTGCTGCCCGACACCTGCCAGTCCTCAGGGTTGGTCGCGAACATGTAGTTCCCCCGCGGCAGGTCGTTGACCCTGTTCGCGGCGTCCTGCTGCTTCTGCAGGTTCGGGCTGGCCTCGGGGGTGTACATGCTCGCGCTCCCTGGGGTGCTACTCGTGGTCCGTGATGACCTTGATGCCCTTCGCCGCGTCCGCGATGCCGACCGCGACGAAGTAGTTGGTCCACATCACGGAATCGGCCTTGTCACCGTCGAGGTCGTAGTCGCTGTAGACCACGCCCCCGGCTGCCATGACGCGGTTCGTGCCGAGCTTGACCGGGCTCGGGCTGCCCTCGGCGTACGCGATGGCCGCGTCGCCGCGCATGCGGCCGTCCGGGCCCTGCATCCGCGGCAGGAGGAACATGCCGCCGCCGTGGTCCGCGCCTGCGTTCGCATCGGCGACCTGGTTGGAGATCCAGACCCCGGTGCCGTTCAGCGCGCCGACGAAGTTGTCGCCGGACGCCTGCGCCACAGCCGCCTGCACATCCTCACGGAGCTGCCAGGGGCCCACCTCGCCGCGCAGGTCGTTGCGCAGGTTGTTCCACTGGTGCGGGTACAGGAGCGCTGCCTTCGATCCAGCGGCACGCCGACTCACCAGGGTCTGCTCGGCGACGAACCAGTCGGTGGCCTTCATGAGCACACCGGTGTTGCCGGCGGTGCCCGTCAGCGAAGCCATAGCCGTTGCGAAGGCCGCGTCGAACGCCTTCATCACCGCTGCGAAGTTGTATTGTGCCAGCGCGATCTCGCGGAGCAAGGCGGTGTTGTCGATGCCCTGCAGGAGGTCCGAGATGATGCGCTTGATGGAGCGCCGCGAGGGGCTCAGCGTGTAGCTGCCGTCCGTGACCGCGGTGTTGCCGGAGATCGCCGCCCCTTCGGCCACCGTCTCTGCAATGTCGTCGTGGTCCACCTGACGCTTCTTGATCGTGTCGCTTCCGGTTCCCCGGGTGTCGCCCTGGTAGCTAGCGAGTGCGCGCATGAAGGGCCGCTGATGCAGGAGCATCTCGAGCTCAAGCGCGACGACGTGGGTGGCGAGCAGGTCGCCCTGGGCGCTGACATAGGCTTCGTTGGCCATCGGTGTTCCCTCACCGACGCTGGTTGTAGAGCTCCATCACCTCGTCTCGTCGCTTGGCATACTCGGCCGCGGTCATGGTCGCGACGGCCTCGTGGGTCAGCGGCGGGGCGGTGGGGGGCGGCTGTCCGCCTCCAGATGGGACTGCACCTGCATCGGGACTGGTCGTTGGGGTCGTGGGTAGGCTTGCTGGTGCTGCCGATGGAACGATGCGAGGCAGGCCGAAGAACGCAGGCTCGGCCTCTTTCAGGCCAGCAGCCCATGCTCCAGCGTCCGGGCGACCCTCTGCGGGCTGTCCGTTGTACCGGCCGACCATGTAGTCGAGGTAGCTCTGGCTCACGCCGGCACCGAGGAGCGCCACGCGGGTTGCCCCGTTGGCCTTCTCGGCGAGTAGCGCTGCGTTGAGCTCGTCCACCTGGGCCTTCCCGTACTGACTGGCATCTGCCTCGAGCGCTTTGATGCGCTCTTGGGCCGCTCGCAGTGCATGGTTCGTGTCGGCGAACACCGGGTACGGCACCGGTCCCCGCGGCTCGCCCCCGCTCGGCGGTGTGCCTGGCGCGGGTGTTGGCGGCGGTTGTCCGGGCTGTGTGGCGCTCCCTCCACTTGCGGGCTGCTGCTCGTCGGCCATCGGCCCCTCTGCTTCGTTTTTAGGCCCCAACGCGGGCAGTCACGAGGGCGTGACAAGCTCAGGGTAGCTATGCTGGGCTATGCTGTCAACATACGTGGGCATTGCACATGCGTCCATGTGTCCACGATCGCTGACGGAGAGGAGGCCCGATGCTGGCTCACGACCTGGCCTGGACCCTCCGCACAGAGCGCCCCGAGCCACCGTCCACGGCGGACGGGGACCGCATGCGGGTGATGGGGCTGCTGGTCGCCATGCTCACCGGAGCCTGGAAGCCCCAGCTCGAGGCGCACATCCGGGCGCAGCTCGGGCCCCTTCGCGGGAAGCTGGTCGGGAAGGCCGACATCTCGGCCAACCTCTTCGACAGTACCATCACGCAGATCTCCTGCCGCTTCGACCACGAGCCGCTCATGCGGTCGAAGACGCTGGACCCGGCCCACCTCGCTGTCATCCGCGACGAGCTCATGTCCGAGTGGTGGCCTCTGGCTCCAGAGCACGAGCGCTTCGTCCGCGGCCTGCACGAGTCCCTGGTCGCTGTGTCCTGGGACCTCGACGACGACCTCCCGACGTTCCGCCTGGTTACTCCAGACCACGTCTTCCTCCGCGCCGCCGCCTCGAACCCCCGCCGCATCGCCGTGCTGGGCGAGGCCCGAGAGCGCCCCGTGCCGGGCAAGCCCGACGAGCGGGCCTGGTTCTGGGACGTGTGGGACATCCGAGATCGGAACAACCCGTCGTTCCGCATCCTCACAAACGACCTGAAGCGCGACGTCACCCGCGAGCTCGGCGTCAACCCCGCCGAGTGGACCGGGCGGACCTACCCGTACCGCATCGGCAAGCGGCCCGTGATCCCGTTCGGCATGCACCACGCGCGGCCCGTCGGGGGCCTGTGGTCACCGCTCACCACGCACTCCGAGATCAGCTTCGGCACGCTTCAGGTCGGCCTGCTCTGGACAGCCACCGTCCACGGCTTCCTCCGGGCCTCCTGGGCGCAGAACTGGATCTCGAACGGGCGGGTGGTCGGCGGGACGGTCGAGAAGGTCGAGGGCCGCAACGTCCGGCTCGTCACGCCAGACCCGACCCGGTGGCTGGAGGTGAAGGGTGAGGGCGCGAGCATCGGGCAGCTCGGGGCCTCCATCGACATCGAGAAGGCCGAGGGTGTGACCCGTCGCTATGAGTCCCGCCTGTACGTGCACGCGGGGCTCTCACCGGCGGACCTGGTGATCGAGAGCCTCAACCCGGCGTCCGGGGCGTCCATCTCCGTCTCGCAGAAGGGGAAGCGCGAGCTCCAACGCAAGGGCACCCCGGCCTGGCTCCGCGGCGACCGGCGGCTCGTCGCCGTCACTGTGGCGGTGGCGCGCGGGCGCTCGGAGCGCTTCCGCTCGCTGCCCGAGGTCACACCCCGCGACACGACGATGATCTACCGGGGAGCCGCGCTCACGCCGGAGGAGCGCGTCCAGGTCGACAGCTACGGCGTTGTCGAGCGGAAGCACGGGGTCATGTCCCGAGTCGGGCACTACCAGGAGCTCCACCCCGGCGTCGACGAAGATCAGGCCCGCGCCGACCTGAAGGTCATCGACACGCAGGAAGAGCAGGACCAGGTGATGGCGGGCGAGCCTGGAGCGGGCGCTCCCGCGGACGACAAGGCCGCGCAGGACACCGCGCTCAACGGGGCGCAGGTCGCGGCCGCCCAGGGGATCATCGATGCTGTGGCGCAGGGCCGACTGCCAAGGGAGTCGGGCGTCGCGATGCTCTCCGAATTCTTCAACCTCGGGGCCAACGTGGCCGAGCGAGTGCTCGGCGAGGTGGGGCGCGGCTTCGTGCCGACCGCACCGCCGCCAGCGCCTCAGGGAGCGCAGCCGCAGCCGTCTGACGAGGACGCCCCCGAGACCGAGTGAGCCTGCTCGAGGCCGTCCGCACCACCCACTGCTTGCGGGAGCGGGTGCGCCGTCGGCCGCTGGGCTTCATCAGGTGGCTGCCGAACCAGGACCGCTGGCTCCACGACCCGCACCCGTACAAGGCCTGCAGGCAGGGCAACCAGTGGGGCGGCAAGTCCACCGCCGCGGTCCAGGAGCTCGACTGGCGGTGCCAGGGCACGCACCCGCACTACCCGACCCGCGCGCCCCCGGTGCACTTCTGGGTCATCTGCGCCAGCTGGGCGCAGTCGCTTGCGTTCCAATCGAAGCTCTGGCACCTCGTGGATCGCGACGTCGTCGACCTCGAGCTGACCAGCTTCTCGAAGAAGACCGGGTTCCGCGGCCAGCCCAAGGTGTTCGTCTACAAGAACGGTTCCACCATCACAATCAAGACGGCAGGCCAGGACGCCATCGACCTCTCGAGCGCGCCGATCACCGGCGGCATCGTCATCGACGAGCCGTGCGCCGAGCGCATCGACACCGAGGCCTGGCGTCGCGTCTCGAAGACGGGCGGCGTCATCCTGTACAGCTTGACCCCTATCAATGGCCCGGTGGACCACCTTCGCAAGAAGTGCGAGGCCGGCCTGGTCCACGACCACCATGCGCGCCTCGAAGCCCACGAGCTCATCCCTGTCGGCGCTACGCAGCCCATCCGGACCGACACCGGCCAGCTGATGGACGAGGAGTACATCGCCTTCCAGCGCCTCATCACCCCGGCCGACGAGGCCCCCGTGGTGCTCGACGGCGAGTGGGAGACGAAGCAGAAGCGCCGGAGCCTGGCCGCGTTCACCGACGCGTGCGTGGTGCCCCACACCGTCCGCGGCGGGTGGGCCTCGGACACCCCCGTCCACGTCCTGCTCTCGGCGGACCACGGCGAGGCCGCCTACCACCAGGCCTGGCTCGTGATCGCCTTCCAGGCCTTCAGGGAGCCCGGTCCCGGTGGGGGCTACGACGCCTACCAAGCGCGGGTGATCGGGGTGTACCAGAACCCGCCCAACTCCTCGCGCATGGAGCACGTCGAGGCCATCGACCACGAGCTACGCGAGCTCGGGCTGAGGCTGACCCACGTCGACTTCGCGGTGGGCGACCACAATACCGAGGGCAACAGCAAGGGCGCGCGGTCGCTGAACGAGGCGTACACCGAGGCGTTCGCCGAGCAGATGGGCCTGCCCGCCGAGCACCCATCTTTCACCGTCGAGCCGGCCAGGAAGGGCCGCCACAGCGTCGACTATGGGCTCAAGGTGCTCAACAACGGACTGCGCCGGCACCACCTCGAGGTGTCCGAGCGGTGCGCCGCGCTCGTCACAGCGGCGAACCGGTGGCAGGGTACGAAGCGCGGGAAGGACCAGGACTACGTCCACCTCATCGACGCGTGGCGCTACGGCATCGTGGAGATCGAGGCCATCGTGGAGGGGCTGGGGCGCGAGCTCGCGGCGGGCTGGTAGCCGATCACCACATTTGGTGATCAGGGCTCGGCCGCATCCTTCGCGGCCCCCTCCACCTCGGGGTTCCACTGCAGGATCTTCCCCGTCATGCGGGCGTCACACGTCTCGGCGATGCGCTCCACATGCTGCGGGGGTAGGCGCGCCACGATCTCGCACAGCAGCTCGAGCAGCTCCTGATCCTCCATCTCATCGAGCGGGTCCACCGACACGGCCCGCGCAGCTCGGAGTGCGGCGAGCTCGGCGACCAGGCCGCGCTGCTGGGAGCCGAGCGTGGCCAGCGTCCCGGTGTGCCGGAGGGTCCGCGCCCGGTCCATGTCGTCGTCGATGGTGAGGATCCGGTGCGCCAGGTACTCCTCAGGCGTCGCGGTCGTCGGGTCGAAGCCGGGATCGGCGCGCGATGGCGGGGGGGCTGGCGGCTCAGGACGCTGGGCGGGCTGTGGGGTTGGGGTTGCCGGGGCCTCGGCGCTCCCCTTGCCGCGCCACCTCGCCCACCTCTGCGAGCACGCCACGCAGCGGCGGTACTCCGCGCTGTCGCTCTCCTGCAGGTGCCCCCAGAAGTGACGAGCGGCCGCCTTGTAGCCCTGGCCGGTCGCGGCACACCACGCCACCAGCTGGCTGCGCGTGACCCCATGGCGGGTGGGCTCACCCATGAGGGGAGCGGGTCGCGCTCCCGGGGGGGTCAAACTGGCTCGCGCGTGAGGCTGGCCACG
>JAAETH010000774.1 GCA_024228575.1 Actinomycetes bacterium | reverse complement strand
GGCCACCCGTTCGGCGAGGTCGGCACCGGCGCGCTCGAGGGACTCTCGCCTGGCGCGCTGGCGCAACTCGCTGAGTGCATCTTCCTGTTTGACACCGAAGCGGACCGCATCAGGGACCATGCCCTCGAGGGCGGACGCCAGGATCCACCGTCGGCGTCCTCCCCGGTTCAACAACATCTGGGTGGGGACGCCGAGGGAGAACTCGACGATCCGCTTGTCCAGCAGTGGGTATCGATAGCGAATCCCATGGTGGGCGGCCTCGCGCCCCCAGTCGACACCGCGGATGCCCAGGTGCCCACGGTCGAGCAGCATGGCCATGTACTCGTGGGCCTGCTTGGTCCCGGTGCGGTGGTCGGGAAGTATTGCCTCGGCCAGCACATCACGGTGCAGCCAGGACCCATGGGTGAGGGCGTGTTGGCGATTCTGCTCGAGTGTGCGTTTCACCGATTCGGCGAAGTTGTGGCCCGGTTTGTGGGTGAGGCCGGATGCGAGGGTGCGCCAGCCGCGCTGTTCTCGGAGCACCATGGCTGCTAGCGGGGCCCACCGCCCGGTGCGGGCCAGTTCACGCACGATCAGGCCCCGGCCGCTGAACGAAGCGAGCTCGTCGCCGCCCCATCCCGACAGGACAACCGAGGCACCGCGTTGCGCGGCGATCCTCATCGAAGCAGCGTCGGAGGCCACCATCGCGGTCGGTTCACGGGTGCGATCCCGGTAGAACTGCTCGATCCGGTCCTCGACGGTGATGGGCGCGTACAGGAGCTCGAGGCCGTACTGGTCGGCGACTGATTCGGCGCGATCGTGCTCCGTTGTGCGGCCGTGCTCGGGGCCCGGCGACCATGACAGGGTGAGGGGATCCGCGGCACCCGCTTCGCGGCGCACCCCGGTAGCGATCGCCGCAATACCCGACGAGTCGAGACCACCGGAGAGGTGGGCGACAAGGACCCCATCGGCCGGGGTCGTCTGGGCGACGGCGTCAACCAGCAGCTCGCGAAAGGTCCCTACAAGGGCGGCCGGGTCCTTGTCGCGGCGAACGGCAACGTCTCGTGGGTCCCAATACCGGGACTCTCTGGTTGCATACGGGCCGACTTCGACCCGATGGGCCGGCTTGACCGCCTTGAGATCGCGAAAGCATGTGGCACCGAGGGAGTTCCAGTGGTGGGGGTGCCCGGCGAGAAATACGGTTGCCAACACGTCGGTGTCGATGTCCTCGGAGATCCCATCGGCCTGGAGGGCCACACGAATATCACCTCCGACCACGACACCCTCGGGTGTCTGCCCGTAGACGAGTGGTGGCATCCCGAAATGGTCGCGGAGGACTGTGACCGAGCCGCCCTCCCACACTGCGAAGGAGAACTGGCCGTTGAGATGTTCCGGTGTCGCCGAACCCCATCTCAGCCACGCCGCCACTATGAGCTGTTGCTGATCGGCTCCGCGGGCCACACCCAGCGTCCCCGCCAGACACGAACGTTCGACCAGATCGAGGTCGGCGTACAGCAGATGAGCCTCATCGACTCCCGCCCAGTCCGCCCAGTGCAGCGTGACCGCGGCCAGCGGACCGGCAACGATCGG
>JAAETH010000773.1 GCA_024228575.1 Actinomycetes bacterium | reverse complement strand
GGTTCTCGTGCATCAGCTGGTGGGCGGTACCGATCTCATCGAACGAGAAGGTCCGCGACAGACACGGATCGATGATCCCGTCCGCCACCAGCTGAGTGACGTCGGCCGCCTGCTGGTCGTTGGACAGATGGCTGCCCTGGAATCGCTTCTGCCGCATCCCGTGGTAGCGCAGATCCATGGTCACGTTGTAGCCCGAGGTGCCGGCGCAGATCACGATCATGCCGCCGGTCGAGCAGACAAAGCCCGACGTCGGCAGCGTCGCCTCGCCGGGATGCTCGAAGACGATCCGCGGGCTCGCCCGCTCGCCGAGCACCTCCCAGATGGCCTTGCCGAAGGCCCGGGCTCCCTTCACCCACGGCAGGTAGTCCGGTCCCTCGGTGTCCGGCATCGCACCCCAGTGGGAGAAGTCGCCGCGGTTGATCACCCCGACGGCACCATGGTCGAGACAGAACTGCCGCTTGTCGTCGCTGGAGACCACCGCCACCGCTCGCCCGCCGGCGTTCCTCACGATCTGCAGCGCCATGCTCCCGAGCCCCCCGGCGGCGCCCCAGACCAGCACCGCGTCACCCTCTTCGACGGTGTTCGGCGACCACCCCATGAGCATCCGATAGGCGGTGGACGCGCACAGCAGGAAGCAGCCGGCCGCCTCCCAGGTCAGACGGCTCGGCTTGGGCTGGCACTGGTGGGACTGCACGCGGGCGAACTGACAGAAGCTCCCGTAGTTGGTCTGGTATCCCCAGATACGGGTGCTCTCGGCCAGCATCGGATCCCGCCCCGACTTGACCCACGGGTCGTCCGGCAGCCACCAACCACTGTGAACGACGACCTCGTCGCCCACCTTGACGTCGGTCACGCTCTCTCCGACCTGCCACACGATGCCCGAG
>JAAETH010000772.1 GCA_024228575.1 Actinomycetes bacterium | reverse complement strand
GTTGACGGCCGTGTTCACATCCCTCGCGAACCCGGCGAGGAACCCGGGGGACCGGTCCGCTATCCCAATCATTGGGGTCGACCCGAACCCTTCAATGTTGAATTGGATCCCGATCGATCCGACGACCTCGGACGACCGGATTGGGTTCTCGGCGGACATGGCTTGCACGTGGGCGACGAGGCCGACCACCCGCCACGACAGGACTTCAGCCACTGCCGACGGGTCGATTTCCTGGGCGCCGAACAGGCTGGTCGACGCCGGCATGGGGGTGTCGAGGTTCATCATGTGGTCGCGTAGGTCTCGTAGTGTGTGATCCTCGATTGGGGTTCCGCACCCGTCGCGGGGGCAGATATCGGAGGTGTCCCCCCCAAGGTTGGACAGGTCAAACTGGTCGCTCATTGGAGGCCATCTAGAGGGTTGGTGGTCAGGTTCTTGTCGCTCACGATGGCGGGTTTCATGGTCGCTAGGACGTTTTGGAGGTATTCCCATTGGGTGGTCGACAGCGGGAACCGGGCCTCGATCGCGACGTCGCTGTCGGCGTCGGACAGGCCTAGCTCTGGGTCGTATGGCGGCATCGGTATTCGGATTGTTTGGCTCATTGCGGGCCTTCCTGGTTGAGGATGAGTTCGACGATCAGGGTCCACCCGACCGCAGCGAAGACGATCACGGCCCAGAATTCGACGACCACGACGCCGGCCACGATCAGCGCGGCGAATATGAGCTGATCGGGGTAGCGGCCCGGTGCGGTCCACCCGAGATACCCGACGCCGAGCCCGGCCGCGACTGTCGCGGTCATGACAGCCATGCAGGCAACCCCGGCCACGATGCGGGCCATCATTGTGGGCCTTCCTGGTTGGCGACGATCTCAAGGTGGTCGAGGTGGGCCAAGAGGAACGCTGCCCTGTCCTGGTGGTCATCGACGAACGATTCCCAGTCGCACAACTCAACGCGTGCAACGTGGTCGGGGTACTCGGCCCGGACGATGGCGTTGAGGTCGCTGGGAGCGAGCCGGGCCCGGATGATGGCCTGTTGGAGATCGCCGGCCTTGACCGGTCCTGACCGGACAGGGGGCCCGTCGGTCCCTCTGGCGTGGTCGACGAGCCAGGCCCGCCACAGCGAGTTCCGGGCGAGGTCGTCGAGCGAGGTGAACGGGTCACCCCCGCCGACCTCGTCGAGTGCAGCGTTCGCGTCGGCGACGGCCTGGG
>JAAETH010000771.1 GCA_024228575.1 Actinomycetes bacterium | reverse complement strand
CCGCCGAATCGAGGACCCTTCAGAACACCGAGCTGCTGGCTGCCTCGGCCGCGGGTCATCGCACCGTGTGCCTCCCGAGAACGCGTCGCCCCTGGTGGGAGGCAGTTTTCGGTCGCTGTCGTCAGCACGGTGCTATCACTGATCTCGTGGCTGGTCCGACTCGTGTTCGCCCGTGTCGGTCTGCTTGCCATGTCCGGTGATGACCGTGCCGCAGAGATCCTCGCTCTTCGCCACCGGATGCGAGTGCTCCAACGACAGATCAACAGGCCGAAGTTCACGCCGGCCGATGCGGCAGTGCTCGCCGTGCTCGCGAAGGCCTTCGATCGCCGACGGACCCTGGAGCACCCACGCAGCCAGGAACCTGCTCCACGACTGGACCCACAAGACACACTTCGTGAACCGCAACTGCACCAGGGCATCGAACAATGCGCCCCCGACGACACCGAACCCGCGGAACCGGTCGAACCAGGCCCACCAGTCGCCCACATCGCCGTCTGCGACGACCTCATCAACCAATACCACCAAACGGGCTCGATTCGAATTCGGTAGGCACAGGGTCGTGATCGGCACGGCGCGCAAGAACCCCGATGATCTGCGCTACCTGACGAGACTTCTCGAGGAAGGAGCAACCCGGCCGGTCATCGGCTCGTCGGGTGGAGGGATCGAAGACCGCTACGCGGCGAAGGCGACGGGGGCGGTGTCGAGCATGCCCGGGCTGTGGGTGTCGGGGGTCTGCTCGCTCAGGTCGAATCCTGCGCTTCGCGAGCTCGTTCCTGGGCAAGAAACGCCTGATACCGGCGGTTCTTCGGGCCGTCGTCTCCGATGAAGTAGTAGGCAATATGGAATGCCAGCCCGATGCCCCACCCGACCGATACCCAGAACGCGGCTTGGGGAACGATCAACCAGAGGAATGCGTTGACGATGACGTACGTGGCAGCGTGCCACATCACATCGGTGTAGTCCTCCACTCGCTTGGTGGCACGTTTCTCAGGCGTGTTATCCGTATCGGTCGCCATTCGTGCGTTCCTCCGATTCCTCAAGATGGATTCGTGCTCAAACGCTCACAGGCCCATTCTCTCTGGCATGGTCCGAACCCAGTAGGGACCAACGCCCTTGGGATCGGCCGTGTGCCGAAGGGCGGAGCATCGATGCCGCTCTGAAGCGTCGAGCCTGCGGAGTATCACCGATGTCGAGCGGGGTGAAAGCGGTGGGGACGTTGCTGCCAGGATCGAACTCCGCGGTTCCCAACACTTCTGCGAGACAGCAACACCGACCCCACAGCTGACGGATCGCGCACCACAACGAGCACCAAGCAACCCCAAGGGTTGCCCCCACCGCTCGCTCCGTCAACGGCCACCCACACCATGGCAGGACCCGTCAGACCACTTCGAGCAGCACCGCAGTACCGAGCCCGGAGCCTGCCGGCACCGTTGCCCCACCCATTGTGAGACCACGCTGGCGCAGTGCCTTGGCCAGGTGGATTGTGATCCTCAGACCGGACATCCCCACCGGATGGCCCAACGCCACAGAACCACCGTCGACGTTGAGGCGGTCGCGGCTCCAACCACCCATCTCTTCACAGGCGATTAGCTGGACGGCGAATCCTTCGTTGCACTCGATGAGGTCCAGGTCGTCGACGGTCTTGTCAGCTGAACCCAGCGCGGCGTTCAGGGCGTCGACACACGAGTAGCCCATCAGGTTGGGGTCACAACCAACCATCGCCATGCCCTCTGTGACGATACGGGCAAGGGGCTCGAGGTTGTATCTGTTCATGGCGCTGGCGCTGGCGATCACGGCCACAGCCGCGCCGTCGTTGATCGAAGCGGCATTGCCAGCCGTGATCGCTCCGCCGTCCTTGACCGTCGGCAACCTTGCAAGGGAGTCGAGGGTGGAACTGCGGGGGTTCTCGTCGCGCTCGAACCGGGTGACTCCTTTCCGGCCTTCGTACTCGATCGGGACGATCTCGTCGTCGAGATTGCCTGCCTCGATGGCCGCTATCGCCCGGTCGTGCGAAACGATCGCGTAGGCGTCCATCTGCTCACGACTGAAGCCGTCGACCTGGGCGTGGTTCTCGGCTACATCGATCATGTACTTCGGATCGCCCCACATCCCCGAACCCGCCAAGGTGCACTCCCTGAGCGTGTCGAGGAAGGCCCCGCTCCCCAGCCGATGACCCCACCGCGACCCTGGCACCATGTGGGGAGCGTTGCTCATCGACTCGATGCCCATCACCATCGCGAGATCGACAGCGCCCGAAGCCACCTGGTACGTGGCCTGGATCAGCGACGCCATCCCCGAACAGCACTGCATGTTCAGGGTGAAGGCCGGGACCCGGTCGGGGAGTCCGATCCGCTGGCTGACGATGCGCGCGGGATTGGACTCGGTCATGTCCTGGAGGACCATCCCGCCTACTACGAGCTCGACAGCTTCCTTGTCGAGGTTGATGCGATCGAGAAGTGCTTCGGCGACGGTGGAGCCGAACTCGGTGGCACGCAGGGGCAGGAGCGAGCCGCCGAATCTGCCGATCGGGCTGCGGAGTCCTTCGATCAAGAATACGTCTCGCGTCATGTCTGGGTGGTCTCCTTGCCATCGACTAGAGCGCTGATTACAGTAACGTACGATCGGTAGGTATTCAACGACGGGTCCGAGTTCAGGGAGATTGTCCGTGTTCGATGAGTCAACGATTGCAGAGTCCGAGAAACTGGCGGAAAGCTGGACGGCCGCCTACGCCGCGATGGTCGAGAAGTTCGGTGACCAGGCTCCTGCCCGGGCCACTCAACCCACCACACACTCGGGCCTGCCCATCAAATCGGCCTACTTCCCGCACGATGTCGCCCATCTCGATCTCGACAAGACCGGTGCCCCGGGTCAGTATCCGTTCACCCGAGGAAACCTCCCCGCCCAGTACCAACTGATGCACTGGGCCAACCAGCCAGTGATCGGCTACGGCCTCCCCGAAGACACCCGTAGTCGAATGGACGCCCTCGCCGAACAGGGCATGATCGGCTACTTCGGGCAGAAGTTCTACAACCTCGTCTACGACCTGGTCTCCCACGAGGGCCTCGACCCCGACCACCCTGCTGCCCGTGGTCGTATGGGCCAATGCGGCATGGGCGTCTACTCCAAGCAGGACATGGACACCCTCTTCGAGGGCATGGACCTCGAACAAATGAACGTGGTCCACATCACCTACTACCAGGTGGTGCCTGCCCTGGCTCAGTACATCGCCCTGGCCGAGGACCGCGGTCTGACTGCGGACCAGCTACGGGGCAACTCGATGAACTGGTATCACCAGTCCGCCTACGTGGGCATGAGCGCCTTCCCCCCGGGTCAGGGTCACAAGCTCGCCGTGGAGCTGGTCAACTACTGCGCCAAGAACATGCCCCGCTGGAACACCACCAACTTCTTCGGATACGGTGCGGAGGAGGCAGGGGGCACAGCGGTCGAGGAGATCGGCCTCATGCTGGCCTACGGCATCGACCTCGTGCGGGCTTGCATCGAGTCGGGCCTCACCGCCGATCAGGCCCTGATGCGCTTCGGGTTCCAGATTGCGCAGGCCAACGACTTCTTCGAGGAGGTGTGCAAGGTCAGGGCGCTGCGCCGGATTTGGGCGACCACAATGAAAGAGATGTTCGGAGCGACCGATCCTCGCTCCATGCACGTGCGAATCCACACCCACACGGCCGGCGCCCTGCTCACCGCACAGCAGCCACTGGTCAACCTCATTCGTACGTCCCTACATGCCTTCGGTGCCGCCCTGTCGGGGGTGCAGGCAATGGAGGTCTCCGCCTACGACGAAGCGCTCACCATCCCCACCGAGGAGGCCGCCACACTGGCCCTGAGAGTGCAGCAGGTGATCCAGGAAGAGACCAACATCACCTCGGTCTCCGACCCGCTCGCTGGGTCGTACTACGTCGAATCACTCACTGACCAGATCGCCAACGCCGCGCTCGAGCTGGTCGACGAAATCGAGGCCCAGGGTGGCTACATTGCCGCCCAGGAGTCCGGTTGGATACGTCGCCGGATCGAGGCATCAGCGGAGCGCTGGCGTGAGCTGGTCGACAGTGGTGAGCGAGTCGTCGTGGGTACGAACAAGTACGTCACCGACGAACCACCGCCGGCCAATCTCTTCAAGGTCGACCCCGAGGCCGAGCAGATCGCGATCGAGCGGATCCAGGAGCTGAGGGCCAATCGAGACAACCCGTCCTGGGAGCAGGCGATGGCCGGCTTCGAGGACGCGGCCAAGGACTTCGCCACCAAGACGTATCCCGACCTTGATGGCAGCCTCATCGAGGCTGCCATCAAGGCGGCTAGCGCCGATGCAACAACCGGAGAAATGATGGGCGTGCTGAAGACCGCCCTGGGATGGAGAGCACCCCATGAATTCTGATGCAGAGCCGATCCGCATCCTGCTGGCCAAACCCACCCACGACTGCCACGATCGTGGTGTTCGGCTCGTCGCCCGAAAGATGCGCGAGGCCGGATTCGAGGTGGTCTTCTCCAACTTCCTCCTGACAGAGGAGGTCGTCAACGCAGTGCTCGACGAGGACGTTGACGTCGTCGGTATCTCAGCTTCTTCGGGAGGCCACCTGGGCATATTCGAGGAACTCCTCGCGGGCCTGAAGGAGGCTGGCCGCGACGACACCCTCGTCATCGGCGGCGGGGTGATTCCCCCCGACGACGAGGCCACGATCCTCGGATGGGGCGTTTCGGCCATCTTCGGGCCGGGTACCAACGCCGGGCAGGCGATCGAGATGATCCGTTCGAATCTGGAAGGAGCCAGCTGATGACTGAGCCAAACAAGGTTGCCATCCTCGGAGGCGGGGGCCGTATGGGTCATGGCATAGCGCTGGCCTGCCTCCAGTACAGCGACGCTGAGGTCGCGATCGTGTCACGGCGGGCGGAAACCGTCGACCACGGCATGGAGCTGATCACCAAAGGGCCCTTCGGTCTGGAACGAGCGGTCAGCAAGAACCGCCTCACCCAGGATCAGGCCGACCAGGCGGTAGAACGGCTGACCGGCACGACCGACTACGAGGAGGCGTTGGCGGGTGTCGACCTCATCTTCGAAACCGTCCCCGAGGTGGTGCCCACCAAACACGCCTCATTCGAGCTGGTCGACCGCTATGCCCCGCCCGAAGCGGTGCTGGCCACGAACACCTCATCGATCCTCATCGCCGAGTTGGCCGCCGCGCTCGAGAACCCGGGTCGTCTGGTCGGCACCCACTGGTTCTACCCGGCCCACGTCATGCCGCTCGTCGAGGTGGCTCGCAGCACCTTTGTGGACGACGAGGCGCTCGAGTACGTGCTGGCCTACCTGAAGAAGCTCCGCAAGCGGCCCGTGGTGGTGAAGGACTCCCCAGGCTTCTTCATGACCCGGTTCATCAACAACTACCTGGCTGAGGCGATCCGACTCGTCGAGCTCAACATCGCGGGTCCGGCCGAGATCGACCAGATGGTGAAGACGGGACTGGGCTGGCCGATGGGCGTCTTCGAACTGCTGGACGGGGCCAGCTTCGACGCGTTCTACCATGCCCAGCAGTACCTGCACGACAACTGCGGCGAGCGTTATGCCGTACCGACCACCGCCCGCCAGGCCTTCCTCGCCGGCTATCACGGCTCCCCTGACATGGTGCCCGACAGCCGGGGCGGTCTCTATGACTTCCTCGGTGTCGAACGCAATCAAGAACCCGAGAAGTGACCGCTGTTGGTACCCAGTATTCATCCAATCGCCGCGACCAGCTGATCGAGGCGGCGGCAGCCTGTTTCGATCGCGACGGGTTCGATGGGGCCTCCATCCGTCGCATCGCCGCCGAGGTGGGTATGCAGACCGCGTCGATCTACTACCACTTCGAGGGCAAAGACGACCTGCTCGTGGCGGTCCATGAGCGAGGTCTACGGTCCATAATCGAAGCGACATCGCGGGCGATCGAAGGCATCGAGCCGGGCTGGGACAGGGTGCAGGCGGCATGCACCGCCCACCTCCATACCCTGCTCGGCGAGGAACCGATCTTCAAGGCCATCATGGCACCACTCCCCTCCACGTTGGGGGTCCGCGAGCAGATCGTGGAGATGCGCGAAGCGTACGAGCAGATCTTCCGCGACCTGATCGATGAGCTCGACCTCCCCGATGGCACCGACCGGCGCCACCTCAGACTCATCCTCCTCGGAGCGATGAACTGGTCCTTCACCTGGTTTCGGGGCGACAGGTCCGACATTGAAGCCTTCGCTGGAAGTGTTGTCACCGACCTGCGCGCTCCGCTCGATACCGGCCGATGAAGCGCGACATCTCCTACTATCGCGACGGCCTCGCCGCCGGCAGCCGAGATGCTCTGGGCCGGGCCATAACCGCCGTCGAGAACAATCGCCCCGAGGCTCAGATCGTGCTCCAGGCGATCTCCGGTAGAACCGGACGGGCCCACGTGATCGGCATCACCGGCCCGCCGGGGGCCGGCAAGTCCACCCTCACCAGCGCACTGACCCGCACCTTCCGAGAGCGAGAGCTGAGGGTCGCTGTGCTGGCTGTGGACCCATCCAGTCCCTTCGGTGGAGGGGCGATCCTGGGAGACCGCATCCGGATGAGTGAACATGCCCTCGACAGCGGAGTGTTCGTGCGCTCCGTCGCGTCGCGCGGCCACCTCGGCGGTCTATCGAGGGCCACCGCTCGGGTCACAGACGTGCTCGACGGCGCCGGCTTCGACATCGTGATCGTCGAAACCGTGGGCACCGGACAGGCCGAGACCGAGATCATGCACCTGGCCCAAACGGTCGTGGTGGTGGCAGCACCCGGCCTCGGCGACGAGATCCAGGCAATGAAGGCAGGCATCCTCGAGATCGCCGACATCTTCGTGGTCAACAAGGCCGATTCACCTCTTGCCGACGCGACCGTTCGTACGCTTCACGAGGCGCTCCGCCCCGCCGGCGAAGGTGAATGGATACAGCCGATACTCCCGACGATCGCCACCGACGGCTCCGGTGTGGCTGATCTGGCCGATGCCATCGAGAACCATGCCGACGGCTTCGACGACGATCTACGTCTAAAGGCCGCCAGCCAACGGGCCCGCCGCCAGCTCGCGGTTGCGGCAGCCGAGCTGGCCGCTGAACATGTCCGCGAAAGCGACGACCGCATCATCGATGAGATTGCCGAACGGGTCCTGACAGGCGAGCTCGGCCTCAGGGAGGCCGCCCAAGAAGCCCTCCGTTCGGTGGCCCGATAGGAGAAGAACCAGTGACCGAAACCTCGAAGTAGCTGGTTTGGGTGGCGTCCGCTCGCTCGAGATCAGCGATGGTGTTGCCATCGCCTGGGCAGCCGAGCTGTCCGCCGATCTCGGAGCTGACGTGATCCGCTCCGAGGTCGATCACGACATGGTGGCGAGACGGCTGTGCCAATGCCGCCCCGAAAGTCGCGCGTAGTAGCAAGGGTGTCGGAGCGGGATGACAATCCTTGACCCACGCCATCGCAGCGACTGGCTCGGCCAACCCACAGCAGCGTGATACCCGCGGTTTCGACTGCTCAGACGACCTCTTCGTGCTTCGGTCATGTTTCGAGCAGCACTCGCTTCTCATCGAAGACCGCTGCGATCTCAACCTTGCCACCGAGCTGACCCAGGATCGAGCGCCGCATCTCCAACGACAGGCCAACCTCCCCATGCTCAATCTGGGCGATCGCAGACTGGGACTTGCCGATCATTTCAGCCAACTCAGCCCGGGTCGCGACGAGCACGGTCGCGCAGTTCGCTGAATCGTTACGTCCCAGGCATCAGATCAGTCCTTCCGTACCCGACTCCTCGAGATGGGTGTCGTAGAGCTCATCGGCAATCGGCGCGTATTGGTCAAACCAGCGGTTCCAGTTCGAGCTACCAGGATCACCAGGGCTCTTGTCACCACCAATCAACAAGACCACCGCACGGCGAGGGTCGAACGCGAACATCACCCGATCGCCCGCTCACAACGCAACTCCTTCATGTTCGAATGCCGCGGCTGATGCACGTTGTCCACGATCGGCCTACCCAGACCAGGATTCGCGAACTCCAACACTTCAACCCTCGAAATGACCGCATCTCGCTGCAACTCGCTCAACAACCCACACCACTCCTCGAACTCCTACGCGTACCCCACTTCCCACATCAACATCCGGCCACCTGATATGCGAGGGCAATGTCGGCCCGACACACAGCCCGCTGAAACAGCAAACCATGCAGGTCAGAGCACACGGACGAATACTCGACACCGTCAGGCTTGATCGGCGCTGGCTCGGTCAACCCTTGGCGTCGGTGACGGGGCGGATCCACTCGAAGTGCATCATGTCCTTGGCCGAGCTCCACTCGCCGCCCCATCCCCAGCCGTTCTCGGCGAAGGCCCCCACGAGCCAGTCCGGCTGGTTGAGAATGCCGAGACCGGTCATCTGGTGGAGCGTCGGGTTGTTGGCACGCGATCCGCCGACACCGACGAACTGCAGCCGTCGCATCTCGCCGGCGAAGGCTCGGTCGGCCTTGGCCAGAGCTCGCGATTTGGCTCTGAGTTCCTTGGCGTGGGCCCGTCGCGCTGGGTCCTTCTTGGGAAGGGTCACGAACTCGGGCCCCTTGGCCTTGACGAGGAGCGCGGCAACGTCGTCCTTGAGCGTGTCGCGGATCAACTGCTTGGGCGGCACTCTCGGGATACGAGAGGCCTCTTTGGCGAGGTCGGACTTCAGTCGGCGAAGCAGCGAGAGCCGCTTCTTGTCGGTCTCTGTCTCGATCTTGGTATCGACTTGGGCCTGCACCGACGTGAGGAACTTGGTGGCGTTCGCTGCGTTGAACTCCCCATCGACCTCGACCCCGAGGTAGGCGATCTTCAGCCGCGTCTCGGCGAACTCGATCTTCTTGCGGAGGTCCTCGTAGAGCGCCGTCACCTTCTTGGTCTTGGGGTCACTCCGCACCGTGTCGATGCGTGTGAAGAGTTCACGGAGTCGCGCATCGGCCTCCTCCTTGGCCGCCGGGTCGCCCGCGACCTCCTCGGCCGCCTTCTTCAGCGCGATCCGTTCTTGCGCGAGTGCCGCGACCTGGTCGGCGGTCCAGTCCCGATCGTTCTTCGGGGCGCGTGGCATCTCGTGCATCCAGCGGCCGCTCAGCACGCTCACGAGGGTCAGATGACTTCCCGTGATCATGGGATTCTCCTTCGCCATCATGTCCATCGCCCGCCCTCGCGGGTGGTTGTTTCCGACGCCGTCGAGCTGGAATCGGTACCCGTAGAAGCGGGGCCGCATAGGAAGGTCCATCACATCGGTGACGCCAGCCAGGCGCATCGCCGACTTCTCGACGAGCGGCAACGTCGCCGCAACCTCGCTGTGCAGCCCATGGTTCTTGTCTGTCTCGCGCTCGAAGATCTTGAACGCCGTGAGGTGGCGATCGAAGTAGGTCCATGGCGGCACCGTGTAGAGGCCGGTGTAGTAGTTCCGAACGCCAGCCATCCACGACTCGCGGCGCAGCTTCGGGGCCTTCTCCCCGCGGGGGATCATCTGCTCGACAGCCTTCGGAATGGAGCCGAGCTTCTCGAACTCGCCGGCGGCGACCCATGCCGGGCCCGCCGGCCGAAGGTCAGCGACGTCGCGCTTGAGCGCCGCGGCCAGCTTCACGAGGAAGGCCTCGACCTCGGCCGGTGTCGTGACCCACTTGTCGTCGGGGATGAGCCCGGCGGCCGTCTTGACCTCGGCCGAACCGGCCGCGGGCCCGAGCGTCGCTTGGGTTTTGGCCAGACCCTTGTGTGCGGCGGCGACGGCCGTGTGCAGCTTCCTCCAGTACTTCTTGGCAGCGCGTTTGCCGCGGCCGCCAAGCAGGTTGATCCTCCCGAAACCGTGGTGCTCGGTCCACGCCCGGTCGGTGAGCCCGCCCGGTCCCGCCACGAACGCGCCGCCTGGGTCGGCGACGATCCATGCCTGCACAACCGCGGTCGCCGCCGTCAGGTCGGCGGCGCCCAGCTTGCCCATCGCCGAGCCGAGGGCCCGGTCGACGTTCTTGATGATCGATCGTTTCAGCCGCCTGGCCGACTTCCGGGCCCGCCGCCCTTCGCGTCCGGCCGGGACATGTTTGGCCTCGTCGAACGCCAACTCCTCGGACACCTTCGCCCACACCGATGCCTGCCATGCCGCCAGCCCGCCATTGCGGTCGGCCTTGTAGATCGCAAAGACCGTCGGGGTCAGGACCTTCCACGAGTAGTACTTGCGAGCCCTGTCGAGTCGAGAGAGGTCGTATCCGGGATCGGTCGTCTTTGCTTCGTCCCGCTCGACTCGGACCGGTTCGTCCGTTGCGGATGTCTGCACGAGCGACCGCACGGCCGCGTTCCCCGCGCTTCGCTGCAACTGATGGAGCTGGTGTGGCGGCATTGCGATTGGCGCAACGCCGGAGCGTTTCACCGTCGAACGCGCCGATCGATGCTGGAGGGGAACGAGTCGTCCCTGGCCGCGCATCACTCAGCGCCGCACCGGCGAGGCGACGGTGGCCGGAAGGATCGGGCGGTGTGCGGCGAGAGGCATGACTCCCCTCAATATGCAGCGGTTGGACATGCCCGAAGGGGCAGCCTTTGGCGCACCGACCCCAGACGCGCAGAAGGGGGTCCGAAGACCGCCTCCATTCGTTCTGCTGCGTCGGGCGAGCCCGATCAACGGGAACTACTAGCGGACGAACCCGCGGATGTTCTTGCCGTCGCGCAGATCTTGGTAGCCGACGTTGATGTCTTCGTGCTCGTACTCCGTGGTCACGAGAAATCGGGATCAGCGAAGGGCCGATTCAGTAGGCGACCGAGAGGGACCTTCGCGATCGGATTGACGCACACCTCGAGGACGAAGTGAACAAGGCAGCGGACCAACAGGTCGACCAAGAGATCGATCGGCTACGGAGCAAGTGACGCTGCCGAGTTCGACTGGCACCGATGTGTTGACGGATCGGGGGCCCAGAAGCGAGCGTGTGCGCGTGAATCGTCCCAGCGTCGTTGAATCCGATTCGTTTGCCGCGTACAGGTTCCCGCCCGAGGTGATCCTGCTGGCCGTGCGCTGGTACCTCCGCCGAGGGCTCTCGTACCGCGATGCGGAAGAACTCCTCACCGGACGAGGCATCGAAGTCGACCACGTCGCCGTCTACCGATGAGTCCAGCGCTTCACCCCGCTACTGATCGACGCGGCACGCCCCTGTCGCCACGCGGTGGGTGACCGCTGGATCGTAGACGAGGCCTACGTCGAAGTCGCGGGTGTCTGGCGCTACGTATGCCGGGCTGTCGGTCAGCACGGCCAGGTCATCGACGTGTACGTGTCGAGACGGTGCAACATCGCCGCCGCCCGGCGCTTCTTCGAAACCGCGTTGGCCGACCGCGGGCGGCCTGCCGAGGTCACCACCGATCTGGCCGACCCTTGCTGCGCGTGATCGATGAGCTGATCCCCGAAGCGGCCAATGACACCGAGCAGTACTCGAGCTACAGGATCGAAAACGACCACGGCCGACTCAAGGCGAGACCGAGACCGATGTGCGGTCTGCGAACCGATCGGACCACATCGGTGGTGATCCGCGGTCACGCGTTCATCAAGAATCCTCGACGCGGCCACTGCGAACTCGGCGTGGAAGCCGACCGCGACCGTCTACGCGTCGCGGCCGCTTTCGATGAGCTCGCCGCGGTGATCTGACCGAACCCCGACACCAAGCCGGCAGAACCGCGCCCGCCGATCGATCAACGCAACGGTGCCCGGCGGCCTGACCTGGCTGGAGGTACCGCCCTCAGGTGACCGCTTGATCCCTAGTGGGTCCGACGAGTGATCTGGCGCTGTGAACATTGGGCGCTGCAGTTGGGCCGTTCCCGGGCGGTCATTGTTGGCTGGACACCGGGATTCTGCGTGATGGAATGTGCGGACAGTCGCCGCTGACCGTCTGCAATGGAGCGCAGCCGACGATGGCACTATCAGAGACTGTCGAAGCGCTCTGCGAGACTGACCCGTCGACAGCAAACCCGGGTGAGCTGATTCGATCCATCGTGGCGGGTTGCCACTTGGGTGTCGATTCCTTCAGCGATGAGTCTTTGGTTCTGGCCCGTGCGTTCCCAGCCTTCGCCCAGACTTGTATGATTGACTGGCCGTATGAGCGAGCCCTCCGCGGAGCAGCACCGGATCCTTGTGGTTGGCGACGAGGAGTATCTGACCGATCTGCTATCGACCTTGGTGCGATTCCAAGGTTTCGAGGTCGCTATTGCGGGCAACGGCTTCGATGCGTTGTCCGAGGCCGGTTTCGTTCGGCCCCGATCTGATCTTGCTCGACGTGGAGACGACTACATCACGCATCAACGTGTTGCCGGTCGAGGCCGCCCAGAACTTCGCCCTGCGGTCGCCGTCATCTGATGGGTGACCTGGTCTTCGTCGGGGTGGTCCTCACCCGGTTTCTGATCCCGCTCGGCATTACGCGGTATCCATTGCCCGCGATCGTTGCTTCGCTCGTGGTCGATGCTGCCGACCAGACCGTCTTCGCCGCCTTCGATGTCGAACCCGACAACTACCAGAGCTACGACAAGGCGCTCGACATCTACTACCTGACCATTGCGTACGTTTCGACGATCCGCAATTGGCCATCGGGGATCGCGTTCCGGGTTGCTCAGTTTCTGTGGTACTACCGCCTCGTCGGTGTGGTGGCGTTCGAACTCAGTGGGGCGCGGGCGCTGTTGCTGATCTTCCCGAACACCTTCGAGTACTTCTTTATCGCCTACGAGATCGTGCGGTTGTCCTGGAACCCGCGTCGTCTGGGCCGCGACGCGGTCCTGGCGCTTGCTGGGTCGATATGGCTCTTCATCAAGCTGCCGCAGGAATGGTGGATCCACATCGCCAAACTTGACGTGACCGAGTTTGTCGCCGACAACGATTGGGTCTGGCCGGCGCTCGGCGTCGTGGCGCTGGTGGCAGCTATCGGGGCACGGCGGCTGATGCCGAGGATGCCAGCAGCCGAGTGGGGTCCCACCTCGGATGTCGACGCGCACGAAACCACCGTGATCGCGGTCGCGGCCGATCGTCCGGTTGGCGCTCGGGCGCTGCTCGATCACCCGTTGCTGGAGAAGACGATCCTGATGGGCTTCGTGTGCACCATCTTCGTGCAGCTGTTTCCGAGCAACGACACCCGCCTCGTCGGCATCGTCGCCGGTGTCGGAGCGATTGTGGTGCTCAACTCGCTGGTCGGATCACGGTTGGCGGCGCGAGGACGGTCATGGGCAATCACGGGCGTGTCCTTCGTCGGTACCGGCGTAGTCAATCTGATCGCGCTGCTACTCATTCAGGTCATGCCCGGTGGACGCGATCCAGGAGGTTTCGGCGGACTGTTGACCTTCTTCCTGCTCGCCCTGCTGACCCTGATCGGCACGCTCTATGACCGTCATCGTCGGCAGCGAATCGACAGCTACGAACCCGTCCGGTCGGCTCAGATCTCAACCGGCTTATGAAGGTCGTGTCGTGGAACATCAAGTTTGCGCTGCAGTTCCGTGAGGCCGCGCGCAAGCTCGCTACAAACGAGAATCTTTCGGGCGCCGACCTGGTGATGCTGCAAGAGATGGACCAACCCGCGGCCGACCACATCGCCGAGCGACTCGGCATGCATGTTCACTTCCATGCCGCAGCAAGACATCCACAGACAGGTCGCCCGTTTGGCAACGCGATCCTGTCGACGGGCCCGTTGCGCGAGACCGGACACCTTCCGCTGCCTCATCAGGCACCAGTTGCAGGTCAATCGCGTTCGGGGACCTACGCGTTGGCCGACATCGGTGGGGTCGCCGTTCTCGCGTACAGCGTGCATCTCGAGACGCCGGCCCTGCGTCTCAACCGACGTGTGGAACAGCTCAACGTGGTTGCTGAACACGCACGTGCGGTTGCCGGGCCAGTAATCGTGGCCGGGGACTTCAACACCGTCAGCCGCCGCTCCCACCATGCGTTCAGCGCCGCCGTGGCCGCTGCCGGAATGTCACCAGCCACCACCCTCGACCAACCGACGCTGGTCCGCTTCGGTCGCAGCCTGCGGCTCGACCACATCATCGCTCGCGGTTGGTGCCCGACGGCGAGCGGTGTCGAAGATCCTGGCACGACCAGCGACCATGCCCCCATCTGGTGCATCCTCACGCCAAGCCCGGAGGGGCCCCGAGATCGATCAAGGGATGTCGGCTACGTCTGAATCGGTCTCGACGTTGATATGAAACCGATCGGGCGGCTCTGCCGCCAAGATGAGCAAGCCACATGGGCGCGTTTGTCGATGAGCACGCCACCGAAGCCTGGGCGAAACCTGTTCCCCCTGTCGCCAACGCTTTCGCTGAGCGCTGGATCGGATCTATACGCAGATCTGCTCGACCGCACCATCAGCTGGAACCAACGCCGAATCGAGCGACGCGTCACCGGCTTCATCGACCACTACAACACACATCTGATCGCTCGACCCTTGCGTCGCGCCTACGTGATAGTCGCGCTGCGCACCTGTGCGTGCCCGAAACTCAGTCGTGTGCGTTGACCCGGCACAAAGCAGGCCGATCAGAGAAGCTCCATGCTTCGTATCTTGTACTGCTTTCTTGCTTCGATGGCACGTCTGGCCGTTCGTTCGGGTCGCTCCAAGGATCTCGAAATCATCGTCTTGCGTCACCAGCTCGCCGTACTCGTCCACCGCGATACCAGGCCCGTGATCACCGATAATGATCGGAGCCTGCTCGACGCGATCGCTCAAGCTCTCCCTCCGCGCCTGCGCACGGGCTGGCTGATGACTCCTGACACGCTGTTACGTCGGCATCGCCGCCGGGTCGCATGTCACTGGACCCAACCCCATCGACCACCAGGACGACCATCCACCGCCATAGCGTTGCGCCGGCTTGTGATCGAGATGGCCACCAACAACCCGACGTGGGGATATCGCCGGATCCACGGCAAACTCGTCGGCCTCGGCCATCGTGTTGGAGCGTCCACCATCTGGAGAATCCTCAAGACCCACGACATCGATCCAGCGCCCCAACGCTCGACGGTCACCTGGACCCAGTTCCTTCGGTCCCAGGCCGCTGTGGCCTGTGACTTCGCCACCGTCGATACCGTGACGTTGCGCCGCTAGTACCTCCTGTTCATCATCGACGTCACCAGCCGCGAAGTGTTCCTCGCCGGGATCACCACGAACCCCACCGGACCCTGGACCACCCAAGCCGCCCGCAACCTGTTCATACGCCACGCCGATCGGCTCGACGACGCGAAAGCGCTCGTGCGTGATCGTGGTAGTCAATTCATCGACGGCTTTGACGAGGTCTTTCGGACCGAAGGCTTCAAGATCCTCAAGCCCCCGGTCCGGACCCCATTCGCGAATACGTTCGCTGAGCGCTGGATCGATTCGCTGCGTCGTGAGCTGCTCGACCGGACGATCATCTGGAACCAGCATCAGCTCGAACGCCTCATCGTCGACTACATGCTGCACTACAACGAACACCGACCCCACCGCTCACTCCATCAACGGCCACCCCAGCCCGACCAAGAAAAGGCCGCTGGCATTCGCCCGCCACCGACACATGTCCTCAGAACCACCCGATGCCACGGCCTCATCAACGAATACGCCGCCTGACCAGCCAGGACACAATTTCCGAGCCCCACAGGCTTCTAATCCGTGCGAACTCGTAGTACGTGAGACCACTGGTCAGTAGCCAAGCTCAGGGACGACCTTGTTCCGTAGCGGTTGATCGGCGATGAGGCGGTGCAGGTTCTCGAATACCAGGTCCAGCGTCAGGGGCACGTAGGCATCGCGATCGTCTGAGGACATGTGGGG
>JAAETH010000770.1 GCA_024228575.1 Actinomycetes bacterium | reverse complement strand
GTTGGTGGATTGGTGTTTGCATGGCTGCGGTTACCAGTGTCTTGAGGGTTTTGTTTTGCGTCGGGTGCCTGGTTTGTGGGTGGGTCTGGTGAGGTTGCAGGGGGGGCAGGATGCTCTGAGGTTGTGTGCACCGTACCAGCTTCCGCCGCGGAGGGGTGAGAGGATGTGGTCTACGTGGGTGGCGTGGGTGGTGCATTGGGGGCCGCGGATTTGGCAGGTGTGGTTGTCGCGTTTGAGGATGGCTTTGCGGACGGTTTGCCATTTTCCTCGGTGCCAGGGTTGTGCCATTGGCGCCCCTCCCCGTTTTGTTATTGGGCGCCGATGAACTCCGGCTGGTGTTTGTCGGACAGTCCTGGCAGTAGCGGGATCGGTTGGAACCATGTGGCGCCGGCGTAGACGGCTTCGACGATTATGAACAGTTGGGTCCATGCCCACATTGGCTGGTGGTCCGAGAATCCGTAGTCGTCGTCGCAGAGATGGTTGAGGTGTTCGATCGCTTCGGGCGAGTTGGCGTGGTGGAGCTGGTCGCCGAGTTGGATGGTGTGGACGGTTTGGCCTTCGGGTGTGGCTTCGGCGAGTAGCTGGCGGAGTGGGGTCTTGTCGGTCTTGTTGGTCATGTGGGTGTCCTTAGATGAGTCCGTAGGTGTCTGGTGGGTTGGGTGGCGGTTTCGGGTTGGGGCTGACCGCTTTGTGTGGTTGGGGTGTGTGGTTGTCGAGTTGTCGCGCAGATTGGGTGTGTTCTGGTTGGGGTGGTGTATTAGTGGGTGTATTAGGGAGGGAGGGGTTTGGAGAGTAACCCTCGCGCGACAGCGCGACATGCGCGACAACCTTTCGACGCTCCGCGGTCAGGGAACGCTCATGGTGAGAAGTTGTCGCGCATTGTCGCGCAACCTTCGGGTTCACTCTGAGTGGCACCGCGGGGGTTCCTTTCTTCGGAACGTTCCACCCTTCCCCGGCCGGGGCGACCCATCCGGCGTCGATCATGTCGCCGATTATTGGTGTCAGTTCCGCATGTTTGGCCCCGTAGTCGCGGCGCAGAATCCCGGACCGTGACAGGTCTCGGATGGTGAACTCGGAGCGGTTCTCTTCGTCGCACCATTCGAGTACCCGTCGCATCGGGTCGTACCAGTCGGGCGCCGGTTGGATGGCGAGTAGCTGCCCGATCCAATAATCCCCGACCTGCATGGCCCGCTCGAGGTCGTGCAGGTCAACCTCGACAGATGTCGGGTCCGTGCAGAGGTGCAGTAGCAGCGCGACCCGTAGGGCTGTGTCTTCGATCTTTGATACTGACGACACGATGCGTTCCCACCCGTCGGTCAGTTTCGCTTCGTGTTCCCGCTGCCATGCCTTGTATGCCTGATAGGCGTCTGGGGTGAGCTGGTAGCGGGAGCCGCTGGTCAGGCTGCCGTGGAGCGTTTCGAGGTGCGCTGCCCACGCGGCGAGTGTCTGCTGGTCGGCCTCTGGGTTGTCGAATGTGCGCGAGCCGACCCTGTGGGCCGGTTGTGCGACCATCACCCTGTGGACGAGCCCTCGGCCGGCGAATTGGTCGTTGGCCCAGAGCGCTTTCACGACGGCGGGTTGCACGGTGAGTGTCATGGCGATTCGGGGGTCGTGAACTTCGTATTCACGGCCGCCGGCCCGGTTTACGATGATTGGGTCACCTGACCAGGCTTTGAGGGGCGCCGAGATGTTGGGTTCTCGTCCTCGTTCGGCGTAGCGGCCGAGCCCGTCGAAGAAGTCTCCTTCTGCCGATATGACTGCGAGGTGGCCGCCGTTGTCGGCGAGTAGTTCACCGAGCGCTTCTGGGGTGATGTCGTCTGCGATGAGCCGTCGGATGGTTGGCGTGTCGATGTGTTCTAGGTCGAGTTGGGCGGCCCATGCGAGGTGTTCTAGGTCGGAGTCTTTGACTGCTGCCGTTTCGGCGTTGCGTACCCGCTGTTCAGCAATTTTGCGGCGCTGTTGCGCTTTGGTCACGGATTGCTCAGATCGTTGCCGTTCGGTGCGTGCTATCTGCCAGAGGGCGGTTGTGAGCGCCCCGAACACTGGGCTTTTGCCGGCGGATGGTGGTAGCGAGATGGCCTGGTAGATGTTGGGTCCTGTGGATCGGGTGGGGGTGATGTCGAGGCGCAGGTCGGCCCAGGTGGCGACAGCGGAGAGACAGCCGATACCGATGAGCGCGCCGAGGTCTATGTCGAGTTCGAGCGCTCGGGTGATGGTGTTGGCGGCGTCGGCGAGTACCGGTGGGAGTATTTCGGCGGGGAACGGCGGGGGTGTGTCGGTTGCCGGTAGCGGGTCCGGTTCGGGCCAGTCGGCCGGTTCGAGCAGGTCGGGTGCGGCAGTGTTGCGGCGGGTGTGGCTTGTCTGGTCGTGTAGCCATTCGACGAACCGTTCTTTTGCGTCATCGACGCTCATGGTCGGATACATGAGCCCGGCTTTGAGCGCCGCTGACCCCGAGTAGTGCTGGTCGACTGCTCCGGCGTTGGATGACCAGATGGTGATGCCTCCGGTGTCCGCGAAGATGGTTGCTGATGATGCTGAGGTGGCGTCGGGCCTCCGATAGCGGGCCCGTTCTTTGGGACTGTTGGTGCGCACCCGCTGCCAGCCGTGCTCTTCGAATACCTGTTCGGGCAGCACGTCGTGGTCGTAGGCGGTCCACGGGCCGTCTGCCTTGTTGGGTGTGGCCGGTTTCGGTGACCGGTTGGGTGGCGGCTGGTGGGTGCGCCGGCAGGCGTCGAGTAGCGCTGCGGGTGCCGGGTGGATGGGTGTCGCCCACCCGGCGGGTTGCACTATCTGGTAGGTGTCGCCGTTTCGGTCTGCGCGGGTGGAGCCCGGGCCGACTACGTAGCCGTTGGACGATCGCCAGTCGACATGGTGGAGTCGTTCACCGGTGGCGGTGATCGGGTTGGCTTGGTTGCCGCCTGGTTGGGATCGGGTTGGCGGGTTGGTGTCGCGGAAATACCAGTGGAGTCCGCCTCCTGGTGTGGTGACGCAGAGGGTGTCGGCGAGGATGTCGTCCCAGTGTTCTTCGCTGGCCCATGTTTCGACGCTGTCGACGGCGGGTTGCCCGTCAGCGTCGAGGACGATGAGCCCGGACAGGCCGCAGTGGATGCCGTAGTTCATGGTCGGCCATCGGTCGAGCCATTGTTCGGCCTGTCCTATCTGGTTGCTAGCGTCGCGTGCCCATGACGCCACGTGCTGGCCGGCTTTCGTGCCGGCCGCGAGGGGGAAGATGTGCAGGTCGCGTTCGAGCACGGCGGCTAGCGCGGGGCTGGTGTCGGGTGTCACATTGTCCGCTGTTCAATGTCGGCGTGCCATTTGGCGTGGTGTGTGCGGCAGAGCGCGACGGTGGGGTAGTGGGCTGCTTCGGTCTGGTTGATGTGTTGCGGGTATGTGTGGTGGAGTTCCGAGTATCTACTGTCGCAGTTGGCGTGTTCGCAGGGCCGTTCGGTGTGTGTGATGACGGGCAGGGCGTCTGGTGTGGTGCCGGCTTGCATGCATGTTTGTCGGATCAGGTCATGGCCGATCCAGTCGCCGGTTTTGCCGCATCCGTGGTCGATCAGACCGTCCGCGCATCGTCGGGTGTAGTGAATGGTGCCGTTCGCTCGGACGTGCTGCTCGAGTCCTGCGATGCCGAGATGTGGCAGGTCGAGTGTCCAGCATTGGTCGCCTCGTGGGCATATCCCCAGCATCCGGGCGGCTCGCGCGTAGTCGTTTTCGAGCCGGCGGGTGGCTTCGGGGTCGTAGCTGTCTGGCGGTGGCATCGGTGTCTTTCGGTGGGTGGGGTTGGGGTGTGTTCACGTCAACCAGTCGGGGCGGCGTCCGACCGGGACGAGCGTTTCATAGATACGTTTGCACGGATCGTCGTCGATCGTGAGATGTTCCCGCCGTCGATCGTCGCTGCGGAGAGCGAATATCCACCGGTCCTTGGCTGCCTGTCGGGTCCCGGTGCCCCAGTTCCCGCCACCTGTCGGGGGTTCGCGTAAACGGTGCCACGTCGGGGACCATACCCAATTGCACGCTTTGTAGAGCGCGCCTGTGTGACCCTTGGACGGGTCGCTGTAGCTGACCAGTGTCGTCACCTCTGTTCGGTTGAGCCGAAGCCACCGGACGAAAGCGGCGTGTCCTCGGCTGCCCGCATTCTCGCCCGCGTTGCAGGTGAGACACCAGCGGGCAAGCTCCAGCCAGGTGCCATCAGCCGGCAACATGCGGCTTGTTGGCGGTTTCCACACCTGAACAGCGACAAGGCTCCCATCGATGTATTGCCCAAATCTGAGCCAGCCAGCCGACATGGGGCCCAGGTAGTGTTCGGAACGTAAGAGCCCATCAGTTTCGATAGGCCCGGCAACCTCGAATGTTTCACCCTCGACTGTGAACAGTGTGTCTGTCATGGTTAGGGGTCTTTCGGTGGGTGGGTGGGTTGTCTGCCGTGCGGGGGTCTTGTCGGACCCCCGCACGGTTGACGGTGATGTCAGAACAGGTCGGCCGGTTTGTTCGGCGGTGTGAATGGTGCTTCTGCGGCGTTCACGGCGTCGTTCGCTGCTGCGACGGTCGGGTCTGGTGGCGAGTATTGGGCGGTGTAGAACTTGGGCGGGTTTTGTCCTCTCTTGGCTTCGCCGTCCTCTGAGTAGCGGATAGCGAACCGTCCGCCTGGGCGGATCGTCGCACCGTCGGCGGCTTGTTTGACGGCGTACCGTTTGGTGCCGGTGTCGAGTTTGATGATCGTGTTCTCTCCGTTCTCGTCGGTGATTTCGATGACGGGGCACGGGTTCGGCAGCCCGT
>JAAETH010000769.1 GCA_024228575.1 Actinomycetes bacterium | reverse complement strand
ACCCTGGCCAGGGCATCGAGAATGGCAGCCATGTCGTGGCCATCGATCTCGATCACATTCCAGCGGAAGCTGCGCCACTTGTCAGCCAGCGGCTCGATAGGAACGATCGACTGGACCTCACCGGCCGCCTGAAAGCGATTGTTGTCAACGATCGCCACGAGATTCTCCAGCCCGAACCGGGGCGCACACAACGCGGCCTCCCAAACGGTGCCTTCTTGAATCTCTCCGTCGCCCATCAGTACGACGGTCTTGGCATCGGTCTGATCGATCGTTTCGGCCATGGCGATGCCAATGCCGACCGAGAGCGCATGACCCAATGAGCCGGTCGCGAATTCGACCCCAGGGGCGCGGTAGGTAGGGTGCCCGCCGAGTCGGCTGCCGGAGGTGCCCGAAGCCGGCAACTCGGATGCTTCGAGCTGGCCCAACTCCACCATGCAAGCGTGGAAGATGTGGACGGCGTGTCCCTTGCTGAGCAAGAAGTGGTCCTTGGGCCCGTCGCTGCCATCGAGGCGCAAGTAGTCGAAGAACAGGGCGGCCATGAGATCGGCGGCTGACATCGATCCCCCAAGGTGCGAGGGTTGGGCCCCCGCGATCGAGAGTACGTGACGCCTGAGCGTTGCCGCCCGGTCATTCAAGCCCGTGAGCTGGTCGTTTCCTGAGTTGGTCGTCATTCGAGTCTGT
>JAAETH010000768.1 GCA_024228575.1 Actinomycetes bacterium | reverse complement strand
GGCCACCGAGCCGTCAGTGGCGACGGTGATCGGGAGGTCGAGGTAGTCGGGTTGGCCATCCCGGTCTGCGTCTAGGGCGTCGCGGGGGTCGCCGTCGGCGTTGGGGTCGGCGTTCTCGGCTGAGGTGAGAGTGCCGTCACCGTCATCGTCGTTGTCCAAATAGTTGGGGGTGGTGTCGCCATCGGTGTCGGGTCCTGGGGTGGTAGCCGGGTCGTTGTCGAGGTCGGTGTTGGCGTCCTCCTCCAAATCACACAACCCGTCGGAATCGGAATCCGCACACACCGCCACTACCGCCAACGAGAATTCCGATGTCGACGCGTAGACCGGCCCACCGGACTCTTCGGTTGCGGTCAGGGTGATCAAGTCACCGGTAGCACCGCCATAGGCGAGCTGGAACGACTCGACTCCTGATCCGGTGTGACTGATCGTGGCTGCTGACTCGTACACCTCGCCCTCGCCGTAGCCAGTGCCGTCGGCCCCGGACGGGTTGGTGAAGACTTCGACCCGGTAGTCGCCGGCCGGGGCATCGAGATCGAAGTCGACTGTGACCGTGCCCACAGACTCGCTGGCCTCAGTGATGACGGGGAAGTTCAGCAGATCGTTCGGTCCGGTGTCGCCGTCGCCGCCGTCGTTGGCGGTCACGCCGTCGTCGGACAGGTCGATGCCGAGCGCGATATTGGAATGGAGCAGGTTTTGCAGGAACGTATTCCCCGTTCCGGACTCGAACCGGATGCCTTCGGCGTTGTAGGCGATCGTGTTGCCGTCGGCCACGCCCGCCCCGCCGATCATGTTGTTGGAGGAGTTGAACACGTCGCCGTACACACCCGCCCCGCCGTTGCCTAGGTCGAGCGTGGCGGCGGGATTGGTGCCGATGGCGTTGGCCTGGACGGTGTTCCCACTGGAGGAGTTGGCGTTCACGCCGTGCTGGGTGTTGCCCGAGATGGTGTTGCCATTGCCGGGGGAGCCGACCGTAGTCCCGCTCGATCCGGCCTCCAGGCGAATACCATCGAAGCCGTTGGCCATGGCGGCGGTGACAGCAGCGTTCGTTCCGATCGTGTTGCGGTAGATCTTGGTGCCCGTCGACCCGAGATCGTCGACATACACGCCGTGGATGTTGTTCCCCGAGACGAGATTGTCGAACACGTCGGTGTTGGGGGCGCCGTCGATCCAGACACCGTGGAGATCATTCAAGAGCGCGGCATCGCCGGCGGCATTGGTGCCGATCTTGTTGAAGCGGATGACGTTGGCGCTCGTCGTTGCGCCGAGGACACGAACGCCGGCGTGTGATCCGCTTCCGTTGCCGGAGATCACATTGCCGTGAGCGGCGGTCGAACCTCCGACCGTATTGGCGTTTGCGGCGCCGAAGATGTTGACACCGTACGAGCCATTGCCCCGGTCGAAGGCTCCCGTGGAGTCCGTCCCGATGAGGTTCCCCTCCAGCATGTTGCCGGTGGTGGCGGCGTTGGCGTTCCCGTCGATGCGCACTCCGTCGGAGGTGTTGCCCGAGATGACGTTGCCTTCGCCCGCTCCAGAACCGCCGATTTGGGTGGTGTTCGAGCCGTCGTAGAGGACGATCCCGTGCCTCGCGTTGGCCACCACGGTCGTGCCGTCGACACCGAGACCGATGTGGTTGGCGTGCACGATGTTCCCGGCCCCGGGACCTATCTCGAAACCATCATTGCCGTTGCCAGACAACACGTTCCCGGCACCCGCCTGGCCGATGATGTTGTTGCTCGACGAGCTCCCCAGACTTATGCCGTCGGCGTCGTTGGGAATCGGTGCGTTGCCGGTCGCGTCAGTCCCAATGTAGTTGCCGATGATCGTGTTGGCATCGGATCCATACACGATGATGCCGTCGCCTGCGTTGCCCGAGATCACATTGCGGTCGGCCGCCGTTGCACCACCAACAGTCGTCGGACCGGATCCGCTCTGTAGTTCGATTCCCCGAGCGTTGCCGAGATCGATCAGGCCGGTTGGATCGAGGCCGATGTGGTTTCCGACGATGGTGGCGCCCGACGAGGCACTGTCGACCTGGATGCCGTCTTCCGTGAATCCGTTGATGGCCAGACCGCGGATGGTTACGTTGCCGGCAACGAGATCCAGGCCCCAGACCCCGGCACCAGCCAGGCTCCCGTCGATCTCAACAACCGGTGTGCTGACCCAACCGGGTTGGCTAGAGCCGTCGATGGTGACTGTCTGCGTGATCGACGGCAGCACTGAGGACGGCTGCGTCGTCCAACTACCGGGCCCGGCGGCATAGCCCGGATCGGAAGTCGGAATGTCGAAGTCGATGGTCTCCACGGTGGCCGAGGCGTTGGCTTCCTCGATGGCGGCCCGCAGGGTGCACTCGGGATCGCCTTCGCTGTTCGTGCCCCCGGTCTCACACACATTGTCGCCAGGGGTGGTGTCGGACGAGTCGCCAGTTGAGTTGACGGCAACACTGCCGGTCAGATCGAGTACATAGATGGCTCCGCGGTCGGTGCCGCCGTCATCATCGAAATAGGCGCCGAGGATGAGGCCGACAGTCCCGTCGCCGTCGAGGTCGCCGATACCGGCCACCGAGACACCGAAGTTGTCGCCGTTGTCGAGGGGTCCTGTGAGTCCGCCGGTGACCGAGGAGATCTTCTGCTCGGCTTTGACAGT
>JAAETH010000767.1 GCA_024228575.1 Actinomycetes bacterium | reverse complement strand
TGAGGTATGACCTGAACCTGTGGATCGGCCAGCCGTTCGAGGGCGCGACGTACCTTCCTCGTTGACAGAAACGAGAGCCACCGGGGGTGCAACCCCGGTGAGGAAGGAACGCCGATGTTGAGAGTAGTGACCGATGACGACGCCCGCGCGGAGATGCGGTTGTCGCTGGATGAGATTGTCTTGGAGGGCGCCCGCCGGATGCTGGCCGCGGCGCTCGAGGCTGAAGTCGACGGCTACATCGCTGGCTTGGCCGACGAGGTCGACGAGCGGGGTCACCGGCTGGTGGTCCGCAACGGCCACGCCGAGCCGCGCACGATCACGACCGCAGCGGGGCGGATCGAGGTGCGAACCCCACGCGTGGATGACCGCCGGATCGTCGAGGACACCGGGGAGCGGTGCCGGTTCCGGTCGTCGATCCTGCCGCCGTGGGCCCGCAAGTCCCCGAAGGTGACCGAGGTGTTGCCGTTGATGTATCTGCATGGCATGTCGACCGGTGACTTCGCGCCGGCGCTGGAGGGGTTCTTCGGTTCGGCTGCGGGCCTGTCGGCGTCGGTGATCACCCGGTTGACGACCAAGTGGCAGGACGAGCAGCGAGAGTTCGCCTCCCGGCGCCTCGACGACCGCGACTACGTCTACGTCTGGGCCGACGGGGTGCACTTCAACGTCCGCCTCGAAGCCGACCGGCTGTGCTGTTTGGTGATCGTTGGGGTCCGGGCTGATGGCACCAAGGAGCTCGTCGCCCTCGTTGACGGGTATCGGGAGTCGACCGAGTCGTGGGCCGACCTGTTGCGCGACCTCAAGCGTCGCGGGATGCGGGCACCCGTCCTGGCCGTCGGCGACGGGGCGCTGGGATTCTGGGGAGCGACGCGGGAGGTGTTCCCCGAGACCCGAGCCCAGCGGTGTTGGGTGCACAAGGTCGCCAACGTTCTCTCGGCGCTGCCCAAGTCGGCGCAGCCGACCGCGAAGAAGATGCTCGCGGAGATCCGCGACGCCGAAGACCGCGACCACGCCGTGAAGGCTGCCGATGCGTTCGCCCACCAGTTCGGTGCCAAGTGGCCCAAGGCCGTCGCCAAGATCGTCGACGACCTCGAGCCCCTGCTCGCGTTCTACGACTTCCCCGCCGAGCACTGGATCCACCTCCGCACCACCAACCCGATCGAGTCGACGTTCGCCACGGTCCGATTGCGCACCAAGGTCACCAAGGGTCCCGGCTCTCGAGCCGCCGGCCTCGCGATGGCCGTCAAGCGGCTCGAAGCCGCCGAGACCCGGTGGCGGGCCGTGAACGGTCCCCACCTCGTCGCCCTCGTCCGAGCCGGTGCACACTTCGAAAAGGGGGTGATCGTCGAACGCGAACAGCAAGAACAGGAAGCC
>JAAETH010000766.1 GCA_024228575.1 Actinomycetes bacterium | reverse complement strand
CATGTCGGTCGACGACATGTTGCACGGAGCCGTGAGGCTCGCCGATCACGCCAGGGCCGACATCGTCTCAATCGACACCTCGGCTGCCGAAGCGGTCGACGGCGTGGCCCGCGTCTTCCCCGCTGCCGACGTTCCAGGCGAACTTCGTACCGGACTTGTCTACATCGATTGGCCCGCCTTTGTTCCGATCGGGGGTCGCACCAGCTATCGGGGTGACGTGGTCGCCTACGTGGTGGCGGACGACCGTCCGACGGCGCGGCGAGCCGCCGGGCTGGTCGAGGTCGTCTACGAGGTGCACACTCCCTTCACCGATCCACGCGTCGCACTCGCGTCTCGAGACGATGCCGTTTGGGGTCTCGACGGAAACCAGCTCAGTCGCTCCGCCTACACCAGGGGTGATGTCGAGGCTGCTCTGGCGTCGTCGGCTCACGTCGTCTCCGAGCGGTTCGAGACCCAGCGTGTCGAACACGCCTTCCTCGAGCCGGAGTCGACACTCGCTGTGCCGGTGGCCGACGACCGGCTCGTCATGTACTCGGGGGGGCAAGGGGTCTGGGACGACCGCAACTCCTGTGCCCGTATCCTCGGAATCGATCCCGCACAAATCGAGGTACACCTCGTCTCGAACGGTGGTGCATTTGGTGGCAAGGAGGACATGTCGAACCAGGGCCAGACCGCCCTGGCCGCCTGGTTGCTGAAGCGACCGGTCAAGACGACCTTCTCGAGAGAGGAGTCGTTGTTCGTCCATGCCAAACGACACCCGATCTCGATCGACCTCGACGTCGGCTGCGACGAACACGGAGTGCTGACGGCGGTTCGGGCGCGCATGATCGGCGATTCGGGCCCCTATGCATCGGTTGGTACGAAGGTGCTGGAGCGGGCGGCCGGTCACGCGACCGGTCCCTATGTCGTCTCGAATGTTGATGTCGAAGCCATCGCCGCCCGTACCAACAACCCCGTGTGCGGAGCATTTCGCGGTTTCGGCGCAAACCAGGCCCAATTCGCAATGGAGGGGGCACTCGACCGCCTCGCTGCCGAGGTGGATATCACCGGGTGGGAGTTGCGCAGCCGCAACGTCATCGAACCAGGCGTGATCTGGGGACCCGGTCAGATCATGGACGAAGGGTGCAAGGGTGCCCGCTCGTGCCTCGATGCTGTCAAGGACGTCTACGACACCGCAAGGGCCGAAGGCAAGGCGGTCGGACTGGGACTCGGTCTCAAGAACTCGGGCCTCGGCAACGGGTTCCTCGAGATCGCCAACGCGGTGGTGCATTTCCGAGACGACGACAGGGTAGAGGTCAGGCATTGCTGGACCGAGATGGGTCAGGGTGTCCATACCGTCGCCCTCCAGGTAGCCGTCGAGGAGTTGGGCATCGATCCCGACAGCATCGACGTACACGTCGATACCTCGCGTGAGCTTGGTGCAGGTCAGACGACGGGCAGCAGGGGTACGGTCATGGCTGCGGGTTCTGTCGCCGATGCGTGTCGTGTGGCCATCGCGGACGGGTGTCGCAAGGGCGTCGATTACCGTGGCGAGTACCGCATCGATTGGACGAACAGGATCGACGATCCGGTCGAGAACCCGATCATCCACTCGACCTTCGGCTACGCGGCCCAGGTTGTCATCGCCGATCCCGAAACCGGTCAGATCGAGAAGGTCGTGGCCGCCCACGACGTTGGCCGGGCGGTCAACCCGCTCCTTTGTGAGGGGCAGATCGAGGGTGCGGTGCACATGGGTCTCGGCTACGCGCTCACCGAAGAGTTCCCAACCGACGACACCGGCACTCCCACGAACATGACGTTTCGCAGCTTGGGTATCATCCGCCCCAAGGACATGCCAGACGTCGATGTCATCCTGGTCGAGGACGCCGACCCGAACTCCCCCTACGGGGTGAAGGGTGTCGGAGAGATCGGTCTTGTACCGACAGCCGCAGCGGTCGCCGAGGCATATCGTCAGGTCGACGGTCGTTGGCGCTCACGACTGCCGATCGATGTTCATCAGCCGTTGAAGGGAGATTGGTCATGACGGGGGCTATCACGCCGGGAATGGTGTGCGCACACCATCATCTCTATTCCGCACTCGCTAGGGGAATGCCGGCACCGCCTCGTACCCCCCAGACCTTTGCCGAGATACTCGAGCTCGTGTGGTGGCGTCTCGACGTCGCCCTCGATCTCGAGTCGATTCGATGGTCGGCAATGCTCGGAGCTCTCGAGGCTCTCGAGGCGGGAACGACCTGCATCATCGATCACCACGAGTCGCCGAACGCGATCGAGGGAAGCCTCGATGTCATAGCCGAGGCTTGTGCCGAGGTTGGTGTAAGGGTCGACTGTGCCTACGGTGTCACCGATCGCCATGGACCCGAAGGCGCCAAAGCAGGCCTGGCCGAGAACGAGCGCTTTCTTCGTGGAGGTGGCAGGGGGCGTGTCGGTGTCCATGCCGCGTTCACGTGTACAGACGAAACCCTCGAGGCCGTTGCCGGTCTCGGCGCCGACATCGGGTGTGGGGTACACATCCATGTCGCCGAAGGAGTGGACGACGTCGCTGCCGGAGCGAGGCTCGAAGGCCTTGCCACCGACGATTGGTTGATCGTGCACGCGGTCCACCTCGACAGAGACCTGCCCGGCACCATCGCTCACAACCCTCGTTCGAACATGAACAACGGTGTGGGTTATGCCCGCCCCTTCGACAGACCCAACCGTGTGGTGTTGGGAACAGATGGCATCGGCGCAGACATGCTCGACGAGTTCCGTGTCGCCTACGTGCGACATCGTGAGGAAGACCGCACCGCTTCGCCCGATACAGCGTGGTCTTGGCTGAGCAACTCATATGAGCTGTTCCCAGAGGCACTTGGGGACGAAGTGGTTTGGAACTATCGCAGCGCCGACCCTTGGCACTTGGCATTCACAACAAATGTCCATCCCGACAAGATCACGATCGATGGCGACGTTGTGTTCGACGATGGCAAGCCGACCAGGGTCGACGCGGACGAGATCAGGGCCAAGGCGGTCGAACAAGCAGCGCGGCTCCACAACAAACTGGAGACCTGAGGATGGCTCAGCCAGTTGTGGCGTACATCCAGGACGCACACCCCATTTCTGACGCCAAGGGGTACGCAAAATACAACGAAGCCAAGGGGTTCGGCGCGGCATGCCAAGCCGAGAGCCGACTGGGAGCTGTGACGAGAGGAATGCCGTGACCGATTCAGTCGATCTTCTAATTCAGCACGCTGACCTTCTCGCTACCGTCGACACCGACGGGCGCGAGATTGCCGGCGGGTGGGTGGCTATCACGGACGGCCTGGTATCGGGGGTGGGTGCGGCCGGAAGCGAGCCCAGGGCCGACCGCACGATCGATGCCTCCGGCTGCCTGGTGACGCCCGGGCTCATCAACACCCACCATCACCTCTATCAGAACCTCACGCGGGCCTATGGCCCCGCCCTCGATGGCAACCTGTTCCACTGGTTGCGGACCCTCTACCCGAAATGGGCACGGCTCGACGAGGAGGCAGCGTTCGTGTCGGCCTGGGTCGGTTTGGCCGAGCTGGCCGAGTCTGGGTGCACTACATCCACCGATCACCTCTACGTTCACCCTCGCGGTGGTGGCGACCTGTTGTCGGCTGAGATCGCGGCTGCGGTCGAGCTTGGTGTGCGGTTCCATCCGACCCGTGGTTCGATGAGCCTGTCAGAAAAGGACGGTGGGTTGCCGCCCGACTCGGTGGTACAAGACGACGACACGATTCTTGCCCAGTCAGAGGAAGCCGTGCGTCGTCACCACGATCGCTCTCACGGCGCGATGGTCAGGGTGGCCCTGGCGCCGTGTTCGCCCTTCTCGGTGACGGCCGACCTGATGAAGCGGACCGCCGAGCTGGCCGAACGCCTCGATGTCAGACTGCACACACATCTGGCCGAGGACGTCGACGAGGACGACTTCTGTATGGAGATGTTCGGAGCCCGCCCGATCGATCATTTCGAGGCGGTCGGTTGGGCCAGCGATCGGTCCTGGATCGCTCACTGTGTCCAACCCGACGACGACGAGATAGAACGTCTTGGCGGTTGGCGGGTGGGTGTTGCCCACTGCCCCAGCTCGAACATGATCCTCGGCAGCGGGGTCGCGCCTGTTCGCAAACTCCGGGCCGCGGGCGTTCCCGTTGGTCTCGGGTGTGATGGATCGGCATCCGCCGATTCAGGCAGCCTCTGGACAGAAGCTCGCAACGCGATGCTCAGTGGTCGCCTCAAGGGGTTTCTCGATGGCACTCGTTCGCTGATGTCGTCACGCGACGTTCTGGAGATGGCCACGCGTGGCGGCGCGGCCTGCTTGGGTCGCGAAGGCGAGCTTGGCGAGTTGTCGGTCGGAGCGGTCGGAGACGTGGTTCTCTGGTCGCTCGATGGGCTCTCGTTCGCAGGTGCATTGTCCGATCCAATCGAGGCGTGGCTGCGGTGCGGTCCTACGTCGGCGCGGACCACGATCGTCGGTGGAACCGTGGTCGTCGACAACGGCTCGCTGGTGGCCGACAACACCGAGGATCGCCTCGCCCAACACCGGCGGATTGCGGAGGCCATGCAGCGATGAAGATCACAAGAGCCAGCAGTGGGTGAGGATCATCCGCTACGCGTTGCGCTACGACCGGTGGCCGACGCGCTCGGTGCCGAAATTGTCGATCCGGCGGGCATGCAACCCGGCGACATCCCCCTGCGATGGGATGGCGCGGTGGTCGCGGGGTTCCGTCAGCCAGGTCTTCACGACGCGCTCGAGCGACTGCTCGATGCCGCCGAGTCCGAGTACGCGACGCCGCTGTCCGAGTTGACTCGTGAGGACAAGCAGGCTGTTGTCGCCCGGCTGGACGATCTGGGCGCATTTGTCATACGCAAGGCGGCAGAGGACGTGGCCGACCGGCTCGATGTGAGCCGTTTCACGGTCTACAACTACCTGAACGCGCGAGACACCAGGCAAACTCATGATGCAAAGGATGTCTGATGGGCAGCAGTGAGAGGTTCCGGCTCGAGGTGACGGTCGAGCCCTTCGTCGACGCAAATCTGGGCCCCCATGTTGCGGCCGCCATCGAGGCGGCAGCCGACGCTGGGTTGGAGATCGAGATTGGCCCCTTCGGCACTGCGGCCGAAGGGGCCGATGCCCTGGTGTTGTCAGCCATGCCCCACATCACAGGCGCTGCGCTCGCCGCCGGGGCAACGCGGGTGACACTCCAGGTCACCGAGGCCGCTATCGATCTCGGCTAACCCTTGCCGCACCTGTCCCTACGAGTCGGCGGTTGATCCTTTCGGGCGCACACGACCCACGCCACTCGTCAGGTGGAACCCGGCCAGGTCGGTTCACTCCCGGGACGCCCGATCGCGACGAGGGTGGTGTTGGGTGCATCGTCCCACTCCCCGCTGGGGCTCAGGGTCCACCGCGGACCTACACGTTGAAGCACGTGTCGTCTGCTGTCATCGTTCAATTGGACGAGGCCCTTCACACGAACGATGTCCTGTGAGAGATCGGCCATGAACCGATCGATTTCGTCTCGAGTGATCGGGGTCGACTCGCTGAAGCTCCACGTCTCGAAGTCGGCACCATGGGAGTGCACCTCTCCCTGCGAGGACATGGTCTGGCGATCGAACAGCACCTCTGGTGTCAGCTCGGCGTTCACGGTCTCGACGATCGGTACCAGGGGGGCTTCGGCCACAACAACACCTCGCGCCGACTCCAGGGTCGAGGCGTCGACGAGGTCGACCTTGTTGAGTACGACGAGGTCCGCCGCCCGCAGCTGCGACCTGACGGTCTCACCGATGTAGATGTCGTCTACTCCCGTGGTGATGGTCTCGGCGTCGACCAGAACGACTACGGCGTCGAGTCTGAACCCGCGCCGGTGACAGTAGGCAGCGACACCCGCCGGGTTGGCGACACCACTCGTCTCTATGATCAGGCGCTCGGGTCGAGGCTCGAGTCCGTCGATATCGAGAAGGGTGTTGGCGAGCCCGTCGGCGAGTGTGCAGCACACGCAGCCGTTCGCGAGGTTGATGGTCGTTCCGTTCACCGATTCGATGAGCGCAGCGTCGATGTTGATCTCGCCGAAGTCGTTGACCAACACGGCGAGCCGCTCGTCTGCACGGCACAAGATGTTGTTCAACAGTGTGGTCTTGCCTGCACCCAGGTATCCGCCCAGGACGGTGACGGCGATCTTCGGTGCAGGATCAGTCATCGGACCCACGCCGTTGTCAGGCTTGCCCAGCCTCGAACGGGCGACCGCCGACGACCGTCCCCCACACGCCGATGTCTTTCAACTCGGTCGGGTCTACCTCGAACGGGTCGTCGTCGAGCACGGCGAAGTCGGCCAGCTTGCCGGCTTCTATCGAGCCGATCATGTGGTCCAGCTTGAGTTGGAAGGCGGCGTCGATGGTCGCGGCCCTCATCGCTGTGTCGACCGAGATGCGTTCGTCGGGTCCGAGAACGTTGCCACTCGCCGTCGTGCGGTTCACAGCGCACCACATCACGTGGAGGTGCCCCAGCGGTGTGACGGGAGCGTCGGAGTGGAACGAGAAGGACACGCCCTCTCGTTCGGCGGTCGCGCAGGCATCCATCCGGGCGGCTCTCTCGGGTCCGACGGTGAACTCGACGTGTTGGTCACCCCAGTAGAAGATGTGGTTCGAGAAGATGTTTGCGCACATCCCCAACGCACTCATCCGCCGGTATTGGGCAGGTGTGGTCAGCTGACAGTGTTGGACGGTGTGGCGGTGGTCCCAGCGAGGCTGGTCAAGCAACGCCTGTTCCACGGCATCGATGAACACCTCGGCGGTCTGGTCGCCGTTG
>JAAETH010000765.1 GCA_024228575.1 Actinomycetes bacterium | reverse complement strand
CTCGTCGGGCCGCTCGGAATGCGGCTATCGGGCGGGCAGGTGCAGCGCACCGCTGCCGCCCGGATGTTCGTGCGAGATCCTGAGCTGCTGGTCTTTGATGACCTGTCGAGCGCTCTCGACGTAGACACCGAAAAAACGTTGTGGGAGAGGCTATTTGCCGAGCATGCTGAGTCGACGGCGTTGGTTGTTTCGCACCGGAGGCCGGCGCTGCAACGGGCAGACCAGATCATCGTCCTGGACGGGGGTCGGGTTGTTGCGCACGGCAAGCTGGCCGACCTGCTCGAGACGAGCGCCGAGTTCCGCGACCTCTGGGAAACAGAGGCGGAAGGCAACGGCAATGGTGAACTGATCGTCGGCGCAAAGAGTGAGTGACCAGATTGAGCTGCGGCTCCTAGGTACCGGCCATGTTGATGCTGTGCAGCTCGCCCTCTACCTGGCGGTGTCTTGGAGTAACCCGCCCGAAATCCCCGACTTGGCGACGGCGATTGCCCACCCCGAGGTGGCGATGTACCACCAGGGGTGGGGTCGCCGAGGCGATCTAGGGGTTGGCGCCTTCATTGGCGACGAGTTGGTGGGGGCGTCCTTCGCCAGGCTGTTCACTGAAGACAGCCACGGGCACGGCTACGTCGACGCGGAGACGCCGGAAGTTGGTATCGGTATCGTCAAGGACCATCGCGGCCAGGGCATCGGGCGTCGCTTGATGCGTCGGCTTGCCCATGTGGCTCGGGCGGAGGGAGTCCGCCGCCTGAGCCTCTCGGTCATCAACCCCAATCCGGCGAAACGGCTGTATGTGTCGCTTGGCTACACCCTTGTCGAAGACGACGGTGAGTCGTCGACCATGGTTCTCGAGCTGTAGGACTGGTTGCCGGGGGCAGCCAGTTCGTGGGGTCGGGGTTCGAGTGGCCTCGATCTCGGCGCAGGTGTGCCCGCGCTGGTGCTCCTCTAGCTGTCGACGGATGTAGTCGGAGGGTTCTCGGTGGACCGGTGAGCGCTCCGCCAAACACATGAGCGCCGCGATCATCGTGAACGCCGGAGTGCAAAACTGACCGCGAATCGACTCCCCGACGAGTCGATCTCACGACCGCGGAGTGTGGTCCTCCACGTAACCCGAGGAGCGCCGAATGCCGG
>JAAETH010000764.1 GCA_024228575.1 Actinomycetes bacterium | reverse complement strand
GTGACCGAAACCCCCGCTCCGGCGGGGGTTTCGTTGTTTGGCAGTTCTTCAGGACTGGCCCGCCTGGTCGAAGGCGCCTTGAAGCTCTGTGACCACGTCGAGCTGCTGCGCCCAGGCGGTCAGGTAGTTGGTGTCGAGCTCGCCCTCGTACATGCGGATGACGGCGACGACGTCCCGGAGTTGGATCTCGGATGCTGACTCCTTGGACCATTCGAGCTTGCTGAGGATGGTGTCTTCAGCCGATGCGACGAACGTGTCCACGCCGGCAATTGTTGCTGGCACCCTCCTCCGGAGTTCTTCAGCGCTGAATGGCCGGTCCTTGCGGATGATGAGATCGGCCTTCCACCCGGTCTCCGTGTCGATGACGTTGAACATGTCGCGTCGCCGCAGGGCTTCGCTGGCATCGTCTACGTAGAACCGGTCGAGATCGAGTTCGCCAACGAATATCTGGATCGACGTCGCGTCGGGATCTACCACCAGATCGATGTCTCGCGACATTCGTGGTTCGCCGTGGAATGCGCTTGCAAACGATCCAGTGACCATGTGGTCGATGCCGGCATGGTCGAGAGCAGCTACTACTCGTGCGAGGAGTGCGCCCTGCATCTAGGAAAGCGCGGCCGTTCGTCGGCGTCGCCAAGAGTTGCAGGCATCACCGTGCAGCAGTCGGAACCACAATCGATGTAGCTCGACTTCATCCAGCTCCGGGTTTCGCGTTCGGAGGCCATCGAGGGTGATGCGCTTGGTTTGCTCGGCCATCTCGATCGCCAGTTGTACGCGCTCGGGGCCGGACATGGTTCGGTACACCTCGAGCTGTCGCCGTTGGGCTTCCACGCTCGTGTCCCTCGATGTCATGGGGCCACTGTAGGCCACCCCGCCGACAGCCAAGTCGTAGTAGACCGCTCTACTGTCTGGCGGGACTGAGTCGGACCGTCTGGACGCGAACCGGGAGATGGCAGCACACGCTGGTACCGGTTGTTGCTTGTGGGTGCCGAATACTCGGTCGTGGCGGGTTAGGCGGCATTTCGGTACTCGTTGATGAGTCCGTTGCAGCGGGCCGATTTCACAATCCGCGACGGGCTGTCGGAGGGCTGGGCCCGGGGGTCAGGGTCAGGCGTGGACGGTGGGGGATGCAGGGCCCAACACGGTGCTGAGCGTCGCGAGGTCACCTGGGTCCCCGGTGAGGATGTCGTGGCCGAGGCGTACCGCAGCGATCACCAGGTGGGCGTCGACCACGTCGGATGTTCCGGTCTGAGCGAGAAGCCGTCCTACCGGGCGGCCGTCATCGAGGGGATGGATCGTGATGGTCTTGAGGAATGCCGAGAGGCGGGCTTGGCGGGACCCGTTTCTCCAGACCTGAGCGACCACTGGTTCGGTGGTGTGAAGAGTGGTCTTGGATCGAGCGACGGCGGCTAGGAAAGTGTGGGCGGCCCGTTCGCTTCGGTCGATGGAGACCAGGAATCCGGTGTCGAGGATCACAGGCCGTAGCGTTTGGCCATCTCGGCGATTTCGTCGTCTTCGACTGGGCCCTTCTCGGCGTCCCATTCCTCGAGGAACAGGTGGAGCGCGTGCTCGCGTTTGCGGTCAGGTAGTTGGGCCGGACCCCAGACTCTGCTTCTCCTTCCCCTTCGTAGAAGTGGCTACATCCTGGGATGCGGAGGTGGGCGTGGACGTGGAGTCAGTCGACGCGGTGGCCAAGGTGGCTGGCTTGGGTGTCAGTCCACGGTTCGTGAGCATCGCAGTCGGGCCGGGCGGCGCCGTTCTGGGCACGGTCGCTAGGTGGTGGTGGAAGTGGCCCCAGCCTCGACCCATCACCTCGCCGTTGCTGCGCTCGGCCCGGCTTCGGTCACGATCGTCCATGGCCACGTGCGTTTCGGAGTCCCGCTCGACGGTGTTTCCACCATGACCATTTCAGGGCTGATTACTACACCTACTGTCGAGGGCAAATTCCGACGGGGGGAACACAATGTCGAGTGAGCTGTACCACGGATCGAGGGGCGAGGGCGCGCCGACACTGGTCTTCCTGCACGCAGGGGTGGCGGATGCCCGTATGTGGGGGCCGCTGGTTGACGACCTAGCGTCGGACCACACGGTGATCTGGTGCGATATGCGGGGGTTCGGTCGGACGCCGTCAACTCCCGAGCCGTTCGAACACGGCGAGGATGTCATCGCTGTCGTGCGAAGCTACACCAGCGGTCCGGTTTGGTTGCTGGGGGCTTCGCTGGGATCGCGAGTTGCCGTGGATCTGGTCCTGGGAGGACGACTCGACATAGCAGGTCTGGTTCTGGTGCCGCCGACAGCCAGCGGCATGGCCTTCGACGACGACGTATCGATTTCGTGGGACCTCGTGGACAAGCGGCTGGAGGCCGGCGACGTGGACGGCGCCGTGGCCGAGGAGGTTCGCGTCTGGGTCGTGGGTGATGCTCGCGCCGAGGTCGATATCGACCCGGATGTACTGGCACTGGCCAAAGAGATGATCCGCACGAACAGTGGACACGTTGACTACGACGCCGAGGAGCGGCCGGCTCGCATGGCCTATGGCGCCCTTGAGGAGGTTGACATACCGGTCCTGGTCATCGTGGGCCGGCACGATCGCCAAGAGGTTCGGGCCCTAGCGGCCGAGGTTTCCCGGCGGTGCAGCGACGCTACTCTTCACGTCCTCGATGACGCCGCCCACCTCGTCGCTCTC
>JAAETH010000763.1 GCA_024228575.1 Actinomycetes bacterium | reverse complement strand
CGACGAGGCGCACCTGTTGTCGCTTCGTGGCCTGCTGGCACGGGCGACGAACCTGCCGGTCGCATCAGCCGACTTTGACCACGCCGCCGCTCTCTACCGAACATGTCGTCGAAATGGCGAAACGGTCCCACGGATGATGGATTGCCTCATCGCTACCGTCGCCATCGAGCACGGACTGCCTGTGCTTCACTCCGACACCGACTTCGCTGCGCTCTGTCGTCACACGGTGCTCGAAGCCCACCCGGCAGCCCCTGCATAGGGATTCGGTTCGCGATCCAGCTCCGATCTTCCCTCGCTACCGACATCGATCGACCCGACGTCGGATTCGATCACGCGTCGGTGGACGGGGCCCTGCGCCGCATCGGTGCACCCCGTTTGCCAGGGCCAGACACAATCCGTCGGCAAGGGACAGCCCTTCGCCACGTTTCCGCCGCCGTCGGGCTAGCGCCGACTGCTACGTGATTTGTGCGAGGATCACATCTCCGCGATCGGCTGCAGATCTCAGGAAGGCTGCGAACTCGTCGACCCGGCTGACAACGGCTTCCTTGAAGTACTCGGCCTCGTAATCGTCCTCACCGATGGGACTGAAGGTGAGCTCGTCCCAGTTGAAGCGTCGCTTCGCTTCGGCCGGGGTCACGCCTCCGTAGCGGGCCGCCAGCTCGTCAACCAGATCTGGGGTCATCAGATGAGCTGGGCCGTAGCCCCCTTCGGGACCCACCGGCCTCCCCGCAAAGACTGGACCTTCCTCAAGTGACCCGCCGAGCAACTGCTGCACTTCGAGAAAGTCCTTGCCGAGATCGATCGCGTGGCCTTGGTCCATGAGAAGATCGACCTCCTCGCGAGTGGAGTCGGACGACAGATCGAGCACCTTCAGCGGTTCCAGCGCAACTGCCCGGTAGTACATGCCCATCGGGTGATTGTCCCATACCTGTGTTCGGCCCGCGCCAGTGTGCCCTACTGGTCGCCAGCACCTCGGCGCCGTGCACATCCGTCTGGGTCGACTACCCGCCTGCGGCAATCTCGTCGATCGAGGTCGTTGCTCGAATGGGATCGTGCTCGCGACTAGCCAATGTTTTCGAGTGGCCCGCCTGAGAAGCTCAAGGCGAAGTCGGTGAGCTGGACGACGATGATGACCGAGCCCTCGTTCAGGTCGTTGTCGATGATGTCGAGCGTGTTGTCGAGTCGGGCTGCATACGCGGTGCCGTCGGTCGCCGTGACCCGGTAGGTGCCGGGCTCGATGTCGATGCCGACGAGATAGGTGCCGCCCTCGTAGCCCATGGCGATGGGGTCGACAGCTGGGAAGTCGTCGACGGCGATTGCCTCGCCGGTGAACTCGATGAACGCGTCGCTCGGCTGGATGACCACGATCCCGAAGCCGTCGCCGATCAGGTCGTTGTCGATGATCTCGCCCGTCTCGTCGAGGCGGGCCCAGTAGCGAGAGGCTCGGTACACGCCAGGTTCGACCTCGGAACCGACCAGGTAGGTACCTGCTCCGATGACGGGCAGGGTGGTTGTCGTTGTTGGCTGAGTTGTCGATGTCGTGGTGGTCGACGCTGTCGTGGACGGGGCCTCGGTGTTCGACGTGGGCTCCTCTTCGACCTGGCCGTCGTCGCTGTTCGCCTCCTCGACGACGGTCGTGGTCACATCGGCTGCCTCGTCAGCCGGCGATGCCGTGTCGGAATCGGAACCTCCTCCCGCCGCCGCCATGGCGACCACCAGGAGCACCACTCCCACCGTCGCAACCTTGCGTTTCGTGCTTCCCCAGAAGAAGTTCCGCATGCCACCGTCCTCTCAACTCGATTGGCGAGAAGGACATACGCGGACGGTGTGACACGGCGGTCTGCTCGCGACGTCGACTGTCTGCGCTATCGGGCGATGAGCCGGCCGTCCAGCCGTCGGGCCCGGCCCCACCGCGCTGCTCCAGCAACAAGCAGAAGAGTGTCGGCACCCTGTTGGGGATCCGACAGACCCGTTGGCTGGATATCGATAGACCCACCTGTGACGAAAGGTCGGAGGGTCTCGATGGTGGCCGGGCTAGGGGTTGTCGGAATCGGGGTCCTTCTGGTGCCGATCGGAGCAGCTGCGAACGACCTGCGCGTGAAACAGAAGTTCGGGGGTGCGACGCCGGGCACCATGAACGCCGCTCAAGGTACCGAAGTAGTCCTGCGATGGATATCGCTGACGGTCCTGGGTGGATACCTACTTGGGGCGATTGGGATGCTGACGGTGGTTGCCAGCTTCTTCGTTCCGAACCACTACCCCGTGTGCGACGCTAGGAACCCAGCGAGCACCGGGACATGGTGGGGCCTCTGCGAACAGTTCGGGGACGACGTTGTACAGGATGGGGTCAATAACTTGCCGTGGGCGGCCGGCCTTGTCCTTCTACTGGCCCTTGCCTGGTGGGGCGATCATCGGCGGCAAGGCCCGGGAACCAGCGCCCTTCCATACGAAGAGCGTCAACCTCGGCACCCCAATCCAGCGAATCCACCCGAGAGCAGCTTGCCCGTCGAACACGTAGCGTGCGTAGCCGACGTAGTCCATTGAGTCGACAGCAAGTGCCCGTGCGGATGCGGATGCAGCTTGATGCCTGACCAAGCTCACTATGAAGAAGATGCCCACATGGTTCACGTCGCACTTCCGATTGCGCGCGAAGGCTGGCGGATGCTGAGCCAGGACCCGGAAGCCACCGACTACATCGACATCGAACCGTTCGCCATCGGTATGGAGTTCTTCAAGTCAATCGTCAACTGGATCCATGGTGAACCGGAGAAGAGTAGCGTTCCGCTCCCCACCACCGATCAGCTCGATAGTTGGGTCAGCATGGTTGTCGGTATTGCGGGCATGGTCGAGCTTCAAGACCCGGAGTGGTTCGGGTCCTACATCGGCTCGCTACCAAGTCGATCGCAGGACCTGGCTCGCGACCTGCGGGAGGCCGGACTTGCAACGATGCAGGACTGGAACTGATTGCGGCTGCGGGGCGTTCTGATCGGTCCTGACCTGAGGGGACTCGGGTGCCGATTGCCCGGCCGTCGTACGTGAAGAAGTCGAACGAGTGGACTTCTACTGGGCCAATCGCAACAGCCGGTTCCAGCTGGCTACTGCGAGTGCGAGCCGAGCCAGCACGTTGGTGATGTGCCCGCTGAGATCGATGACGATCCGACGTCATCTTCTGGGGCTGAGCGATCGCGCTTGCGATTCTTTCGAATTGCCCTACCATAGGTAGTCGACACAAGGAACGGCTCGCATGTCCTCATCGACGCTTGAACACACGGTTCTCCCGCCCGAGGAATCTCTCGACGGCTTGCTCGCGCTTCTCAGCGACCCAGAAGCTCCTTCGACGACCTTGACCGGTCCAAGCGGTGAGCAGCTCGTGCTTCCGCCCGAGGTGTTTGAGGTCCTCCGTGATGTCGTGGCGGCGATGGCCCAGGGGCAAGCGGTTACTGTCGCTCCGGTGCACCAGCGTCTCACCACTCAGGAGGCAGCGGACTTGCTGGGCATCAGCCGGCCCACATTCGTCAAGCTCCTCGGCGACGGTGAGATCCCGTACGAGCAGCCTGGGCGCCATCGAAGGGTCCTGCTCTCCGAGGTACTGGCATATCGTCAACGCCGTTCCGTGCAGACACGTGAGTCGTTGGACCGCATGGTCGAGATCGCCGATGAGAGTGGCATGTACGAGCTGACGGCAACACCCAAGCGCACCCGCTGAACTCTGCTCGTGGCGTTCACCGTCGTCATCGATACGTGTGTGCTGTATCCGGCTCACCTGCGGGACACGATGCTCCGCCTGGCCGAATTGGGGCTGTACCGGGCTCAGTGGTCCCGGGACATCCTTGGCGAACTCGAGCGCAGTCTCGTGGGTGCGGGGGTCGCACGGCGGTCGGTCTCGCACTTGTTGGAGCAGATGACGGTGACGTTCCCCGACGCGAGCGTCCTCGGCTACCGGGCGCTGATCCCGTCGATGACCTGCGACGACAAGGACCGCCACGTGCTCGCAGCTGCGGTACGGGCAGACGCTGCCGCGATCGTCACCTTCAACGTCCGCGACTTCCCGTCCGAGAGCATCGATCCCTTCCAGGTCGAGGTCATCGACCCCGACACCTTCCTCCTCGATCAGCTCGATCTCTCGCCGCGAGCGGTCCTCGAACAGCTTGAGCTCCAGGCAGCAGCCAACCGACGCGAGCCCACATCGGTCCCAGCGTTGCTGGACGCGCTTTCCCGTGGGGGCGTAACTCGGTTCGCCGACGAGGTTCGGCGTCGACGCGTATGAGCGATGGCACGGAAATCCACTTCGTCTGTTCGGCTGTGGGACGTACCGTCATGGCGTGCCCTCAGGCCAGCCGTCAAACCAGGCGCAGATCGAAGAAGCCCGAACGGAGACGCTGCGCGGATGGTGTGCCGAACTCGACGACGGCCGCAAGCTCTGGTAGGGCGACTGGACAAGGCTGATCGGCGGCGCAATCACGGCAGTTCGAACAGGCGAACCCGTCCTCTACGACGACTGAGCGTCATCCGTGGTCGATTCCGGCTAGCGCCGAGCGGCCTGCCCCGGTCAGGCTCGCCAGACATCTTCGTTGTCCTTCATCCAGGCAAGCATTTCTTCCCCCTGTGACGGTTCTCTTCCGGGTCCGGTGAGAAGGTCGACTGCGAGCTGGCTGGGAGTGACGCATCGAAGTCCGTCGCGTTGGGCAGCGAACGTACCGGTTGTCGCGTAGGTGAGTCGCGCGCTAGCGAGCTTGGTCTCCAGTGCTGGTAGCCCACGGGGTTCGAGGAACATGAGCGGAGTGTTCGAGCTGAGCTGGTCGTAGTCGTCCGCCCAGCGCCGGATGGCGTCCTGCCAGCCGACGTTCAGCACTGGCCCTCGAGGCTCCTTGGTGATGATGGCTTCTCGATCGAGAAGGTCGAGGACCCGCGAGATCGTGGGTGCACTTGCCCTGTCTGGGTGGCGAGTTCTCGGATACCGAATGGGGGAGTGGTGTCGATGATTGCCCGCATGGCCCGACCTGCCCCGCGACCGCGCATCGACTGTAGGCCGCGTTCTTTGGGCCAGGGGTCGGTGTCGGAGCACTGGAGGCGAAGAACGATGGTGGGCTCGGCCACCGTGAGGTGGACGTTGCCAGTCGTGTCTATGTAGCTGATCTCAAAGTCGTCGAGCAGCTCCCTCGTTCGTGGAGAGACATAGGAAGCCCCAAGAACCGAAACCTCGTTGCTCGCTGCCTGGCTGAGCGTGCTGGCCGCTTCAGGAACGGCTCGCGGTTCGACCGATCGACCGCTCGACCGCCGGATCTG
>JAAETH010000762.1 GCA_024228575.1 Actinomycetes bacterium | reverse complement strand
CGCTCTTCCATCCGACCTCACGGTTCGAGAAACGGAAGCCCTTCGGCTTCTGGCGAACGGGATGAGCAATCGCGAGATCGCGAGCGACATGTGCGTCTCCGAGGCCACGGCAAAAACGCACGTGAGCCGGGTTCTGACGAAGCTCGGTGTTCGTGACCGTGTGCAGGCGGTCGTCCTGGCGTATGAGTCAGGGATCGTCGAGGTCGGCAAGCGCTAGCCCGGTGGGCAACGAGGCACGTCGGACCGACCCTGAGATTGGAGGCGGTCCGATTGGCGCTGATGAGCGCTAGGTAGCCGGGGAGAACCGATCTCGGGCCAACCGATCCCACATGATGTCGAGGACAATGAGGGCCAGGTTGGCGACGACGGCCGCTCCGATGATCGTGGTGATGACCGCCAACAGTCCGGTCGTTGCGTTGAACCCCGCCCATGCGCCAAGGGCCGCACCACCTGTTACTAGCCCAAGCCCCGGTTTCTTGAGATCGGCCGACCAGTCTCGATGAACCCAGGCGAAATAGATACCCAACCCGATCGGCAGGCCTATCGACAGGACCGCCAGCAGTTCGGTGTCGAGAGGGAGCGTCGGCCAGATGATCATGGCGATCAACGCCGCCGCGAACCAGCCCCCGAACCCAAGAACTAATGGATACGCCGAACGGATCCAGGCGCTGGTCTTGGGTCCGAAGCTGCCCCGCTTCCGTACCAAGCGCGGCATCCACCATAGAGAGAACACCGCCAGGATGACGAAAGCTACCATCGTGACCACGGGGCCCTTGGCCAACGCCGTCAGGGTGATGTCCGTTCCGCAGTCGAATGTCCGATGGGTGTACAGTGAGTCGGCGACCTCACCGGTCTCGAAGAAGGTGTTGAGGAGTCGGGTG
>JAAETH010000761.1 GCA_024228575.1 Actinomycetes bacterium | reverse complement strand
CGACTCAGCACCACCCCGAGGTGGTCGACGAACACGCTGAGCAGTGCCATTTCCTGGGTGGCGAGACCGATCGGCTCACCGTCTCGGCATACCTCTCGGCGATCGAGATCGATGACCAGGCCACCGAACTCCACCTGTGATGATGCCTCGGGCCCGTCGAGACGGCCCCGCCGCAGGACGGCCTTGATCCTGGCCACGATCTCCCGGGGAGAGAAGGGTTTGGTGACATAGTCGTCAGCTCCCATCTCCAATCCGAGGATGCGGTCGACCTCATCGTCACGAGCAGTCAGGAAGAGGACGGGAACGGTCGAGGTCTGTCGAAGCTGACGGCACACGTCGAACCCGTCGAGGGCTCCGGGCAAGCCGATGTCGAGGACAACGAAGTCGGGCTTGCGGGCCCGGATCACCTCCAGTCCCTCGCTCCCCGAAGTTGCTATGTGGACCTGCCAGCCCTCCCGCCGTAGATACAGGGCGAGCAGATCACCGATGTCAGTTTCGTCTTCGACAACGACGACGCTCGTCATGTCGAGCAGGGTACGGGTTCTTTGTTAGGAACTCGTGAT
>JAAETH010000760.1 GCA_024228575.1 Actinomycetes bacterium | reverse complement strand
GAACGACGACCCCAAGCCCTTCGTCTGGCACAAGACCACCAACGAAATCCTCGACAAACTCGGCCGCTACTGCACCACCGTCACCACAACCGACTTATCCACCGAATCAGCCTGACAGGACACTAGACGCCAACCGCCCAATTGCTGGTGGCACTGTCGGATGAGAGAGGTTTGTCCTTGCTGTTGGCTTTGGCCGTGCTGCAACGATGGTGGACACTTGTTTGGTGGCCACCATCGTTGCAGCCGATACTCGTACCTACCATCGTCTAACGAAGCTCCCGGTAGGGCAAGGGCCAGACGATTCCAGCTTCGTCTCGATGGACCCCGATACTAGGCCTCCGCCGTTCAAGTACTTCGAGGGTGTCGAGCTAGAGTCGCTACCTGAGGATTTCAGCAGCAGCCCGGCCGACGCCTTCGCCGCCCTCTCCTCGGAGACCGAGTCGTCGTCGGTCAGCCGCCTTGATAGTCGGGACCTGGCTCGCTTGTTATATCTGTCGGCCGGTGTAGTCCGAACCGCCCCGCGAGCGAACGGCGGGCGAGCATTCTTCCGTGCGGCCATGTCGGCTGGAAACCTGCACCCGTTGGATATCTATGTCGCTCTTGGCGACGTGGAGGGCATGAAGGCCGGCCTCTACCACTTTCAACCGCTGGAGTTCTCGCTCGTGAGGCTGGACGAGAGAGACGTCCGAGCGCCGCTGGCATCGGCCAGCGTCAGCGAAGCCGTTGCTTCGTCGGCTGCCAGCCTGATCGTGACGGCCATTCCATGGCGTCAAGCCTGGAAGTACGGTGAGCGAGGCTGGCGTCACCTGTATTGGGACGCTGGGACACTCCTTGCCAACCTTCTCGGCGCCGCCAAGACCGTCGGGATGCCGTCTACGCTCCTCACCGGTTTCGTTGACGCTGACGTCGCCGAGCTCGCTGGGGTCGATCGCAATCTCGAGTTCCCTGTGGCCATCGTCGCCATGGGTCACGGCAGTCGAAAGCCCGTCCGTATCTCCGGCGAGGCCCGTGGCCGCCCCAGATCAGTTCTGCCTGAATCAACCGTGGCCTTCCCCTTGACTGCGGCCGCCCAGCGAGAGGGCGACCTGCAGACGAGCGCCGACGTGGAGCGATGGCGGGAAGCCTCGGAGCGGTGGACCCTCCGACCGATCGACCCGATCCCGCCATCTGGGCGAACGCTCGATGAGGTGGTCCGACAACGAGGGTCGACCAGACGGATGCGACGAACAACCGTGGCCGCTACGGCTGCGAACTCGCTGCTCAAAGTCCTGCAGTTGGGTACCGTGGCAGAGGCCGATGTGACCGGAGACATCCTGATGACGCACTTCCTGTCCGTCCACGGTGTCGAAGGGATCGAGCCTGGGCTCTATGTTCTCGGAGAAGGTGAACTTCAGCGTCGTCTGAGCGGCGACCTTCGAGCCCGAGCCCAGCACATCTGCCACGATCAGCGGCTCGGCGGTGACTCGGCGATCACCTTCTTCCATACCGTGGACCTGGAGCGAGTATTCGAACGGTTCGGGGCCAGGGGCTACCGGATTGCCAATCTCGAAGCCGGTCTGATCTCAGGGCGGCTTGCTCTAGCGGCTTTCGCACTGGGGTACGGGGCGACAAGCCTGACCTTCTTTGACGACGAAGCTGGCGAGTTCCTCGAAACCGACGATGCATGTCTGCTGGCAACATCGGTCGGTGTGCCGGACTATCGAAGCGTCCCTGGCGGCCACCCCCGCGCTCCGGCCGAGCTGCACAGATATCAGGCCTTGGTGACCGACCTCACCGGCGCAACCGAGTCGGACCGACCATCCGACGGTTGGTAGCCCGCTTGACCGCCCAGCCTGCTCGCCACCGAACGAGGTCGTCCGTCCGCACCGGGCCGGTCGCTCTTGCCAGGTCGCATTTGGCTCTCCTACCGTTGCTGGTCTCCCGCCAAGTGGCTCTATCGAGGAGAACTCCTCCGACTACATGACCGATCCGCCGACCGACCAGACGAATACAGCAAATGGCCGCCGGTTCGATCCGGTTCCCGGCATCGCGGAATGGCTACGTGCGTCGACTGATGTCATCGAAGGTCTGTACTTGCTGCGGATGTCGAGCGACAGTAGTTGGCTGGTGCGGCGGGACCTCGTTATTACCCTTTCGTCCACCGCCAATGCAAGCCAGACATTCGAGGCCGACATCGACATCGACCGGGTTGAGGCCAGCTTGCCGACGGTGATGAGGATGTCTGAGAAGGAACCGACCTGGCTGCCGGTGCTTCGGGTGCCGTCGGAGCATCCGGGAACACAGCAGGTCACAGATGCCTTCGATAGCCGTGGCCGCGCCCTCGCCATCATGCCCCAGGCCGATGTGCAGTACCGGCTGGCAGCCGCCTTGGCCTGGCTGTACTTGAGCACGTTGTACCGACCTGACACGGCGCCGTCGCTGAGTGAGATCGCCGCAATGGAGCGCCGGGTACAGCAGAAGCTCTTCGAGTACCTAAACAGTGGGGACCCCGCCGTATTTGGCGGCGATTCGGCTGGACTTGGGGAGCCCAATCACCCGGAACTGGCCGAGCTCGCCGAGCTGGCTAGATCTACTGAGCCAACAACCACCGGGCTGCAGGAGTCGGACCAGCCCTTCCGACCGACAGCGTCAGCAAGAGCGGATGAGGCCGCAGGAGACGGCATCGACCGAACCGAGCGATCGGTCGATGATCACCGCTATCGCGAGGGTTTTCGCCATTGCCTTGAATATGCCCGATCGGGCTACCTGGCGGTCGTAGCTGTGTCCCGGGCCGACCGGACGCCACACGTACGCTGTCAACTGCTGCCAGCAGAGCTGATGGTCGAGCGATGGCCCTGGTCAATGAAGTCGGCCGAACTGATTCTCGGTTTCACCGATGGCTCGGACTGGGCCAGCCCATCCCCGACCTGGGAGCGGATAACCCGTTCGCTGTGGGCTGTCTGGGAGCGAGCGTCCCGTTTGGCCACCCTTGGGCGACCGTCGTGCTTCGAGTTCGAGTTTCCCGTCCCCGAGGTCGCGGACCTGGCCAGCACCCATGTGACGGTCATAGCCGACGAGGACGTCGCTCTGTACCCCGCTGTGCTCCATCACGACCATGTCATGGAGATCGCCAGAGACTTGAACGGGGCGAGGGCCCAGGCTGCCCGTGGCACATCCAACCTCGGAAGCTTCGTCGACCGGCTCGATCAGCCCATGCGGACGGCGAAGGGCCGTCGCCGTCGCACTGAGGCCGAGCAGACCGAGGCGATACGAGCCGTAGCTGCGACCGAACTGCGCCGACTGGAGGGGCAATGGACCGAACGCTTGCAGCGTCTCGAACGCCTGAAGCACCTCGCCGGAAAGGCGGGCCTGGACACCCCAGCAAGGCAACGGCGGACCGGTGACCGTAGCGCTGAGGTTGGCCCCGTGGCGTCGCAGCCCCGATCGTCGTTTCCACCGTTGGCCCGGGCGCAGAAGATACGGGCTGAGCTTGCCCATCTCCGAATCGGCCTCGGCGGCTGGACCGGGGCCGCCGAGGGGACACAATCGAAGCCGACGGAGCATGAGCCGAGTAGGCCGGACCAGACCGAAGCAACACTGATCGCTCTCCTCCACGAGCTCCGAGACGAGCTGGAGACCGGACCTCACATCGAGATGACGGCCGACGACGACGCTCGTGACCATGTAGCCCACTTCCACGTGACCACGCCGCAGTCGCTGACCGAGCGGGAGCGCGACAACCGGCCGGTCATCCATGGTGTGATACGCGCATCGAAGCAAGCCCGTGAAGACTTCATGCGGGCAGCGTCGTTTACCTGCATCGTGTCGAGCTTGCTGCTGGCCGGTCTGTTCCTGGCGATGCAGCCTCGATCGCTGGCCGATGACTACAACGTCGCCCCGCTCGCCGCCATTCTCCTCCTGGTCCCCGGTATCAGCGTGTCCCTTCTCGGTCGCGTCCCTGGCGATACGATTCGACACCTCGTTATCGGCCGGTCGATTCGATGGTCTCAGCTCTCGCTGTTTCCCCCGATCGTCGGTGCGGCACTGTTGGCCACGGCCTTCAATCCCGTGGACGGCGAGTCGCCTGCTGATCCCTTGTGGCGACCGGCTTCTTGGTTGCAGTTCCAGGTTGTCGACTTGGCCCTGCTCGGACTGGCTGCGGTCAGCGCACTGGTATCACTTGCTGCGGTGACTGAGCGCCGTCGCCACCGTCGGTCATACGACTACCGGATACCGATCGGAGGTCGGGTCTCGGTCGTGCCCGAGGAAGGGTCGTCCTCGGGGATTGGCCGCGGTGCCGAGCCAGCGGTCGTCAATGATACGAAGTCGATCGAGACGGAGGACTGGTTCCCGGCCTATCGATCGAGGGTCGACACTCGCCATGTGTTCGATCTCTGTAACGCGTCCTTGTTCCGGCTTGACCGGCCGGCCCGTCGCTTCATGGTCTGGCTTACCGTCGAGCGCGACGAGCCGGGCACCTTCCGCAGGGTTGTCCAGGCATTGGAGAGGACTCCCGTCGAGCTCGCAAAGCGACTCTCGACGGCCGAGACTGGACAGTTGCCGGCGGTGGCGACGGAGTCGACGGCCGTGGTTTCGCTGGCCTCCACCGGCACGATCATGGCCATCATCGCTTGCGACAAGTACCTCCTCCCAGAGGATCATGAGGCGGCCGAGAAGGAGATCGAGACGACGATCGATTCGCTCGTTCCGGATGGTGGCGTGACCGCACGCGGGCTTGCGAGGCTCCTCCGATTGCGCATCAGCCCTTCGGGGCGATCCGAAGGTGCGAAGACTAAGGTCTCGCCGGTCGTTGATGAGGTGGTCGAAGACACCGAGTACTTCCTCTACCGCCGGCCGATCTTCGTCGACGCTGTCTTCACGGTGCCCGCCGCCAATCGCCGAGCTCTTCGCTCGGTTGTCGAGAGCGTCTGGTCCAACCGGGAGCGCCCGTACCGGGTCAACTACCTCGACGCTCCGATTCGGCCTCTAGCCGACGATGGTCTGACAGAACTACAGGATGAACGATTTGCTCTCAAGATCGGCATGGCCTTTGACCGGGATCGAGAGAACGAGGTGGCGGGAACAATGCTCGAGCTGTTCGACGTCGCGAAGCTGCACGGTACGGACTTCCATCCCTACGATCGGCGAGTTCACCCCGAGGAGAGCGCAGAGGTGTATGCCCCTCCGGTCGATCGGGCGCTAGTGGCCAAGGTCGCGGTCTCAGCTGGCAAGGGGGCCACGTCCATGATGCCCGGGCTCTTCGGACTCGTTGGCGGCGACGAGGAGGTCGTGTGGGAGGGAGGCACCATTCTCACTGCCGGCGGATATGCCAGCCGTACCTTCCGGTTCTGGGTTCCAGAGGAGGTGGCCGACCGCCTCGACGAGAAGAAGATCAACATCGGGCCGGAGTCCTACGATGAGGACCGCACGTTCCAGGACCATGAGTGGCGATTCCAGTCATCGGATGACGGCGGGGCGCTCGAGCTTGGGGGCGGCGTGTGGATGATGGTCTGGGTCCGCTGGCAGCTCGATGGCGGTAGCGGGCTGACTAATCTCCTCGACGCCATCGACTGGTGGCAGGACAGCAGGCGGGCCGAGTCGCGAACCTTTGCGGTCAACGACATGAACCTCGAGTACCTTACGAGCCGCCTCGACGAGCAGCGGCTCACCGGCGGCAAGGCCCGATACAGACTTGGCGTCGATTCCTTGGTGAAGCCGGCCGGCGACCGAGAGAAGACTGCACGGGAACTCAAGGCCGAGGTGCGCCGCTCGCTTCAGGTCAACCTTGAGGCCAGGTTGTACGGGCCACTGCTGGCGCCGGGCAGCTTCGTCGTCGTCAGTGATCGAGAGCCGAGACGACCACTCTCCAGCGACTTGTGGGAGTCGGAGTTCAGTCCCTATTGATTCTTGGGATGGCGACACCCGGAGCTCAGCAGATTGTTCCCAGCTCGAAGCTGGTTGGTGGAAGACCCCCTGGATTGTCGAATCGGCTACGGGGTTTGATTTCTCCGTACTTGTTCTGCCGACCCCGCCACCGAGTCTGGTTCTGACACGGCTGATCGTCGCGATCGTCCCAGTGACGGCCAGTCGGCTAAGCGTCGAACTCATGTCGGCCGATCCTCAGAGCCCGGACGAGCTCGCCTATCTCTCACTCATCCTGCAGGAGATTGCTGATGCCTCCGAATCACCTGTGAGTATCGAGGGATACTTCGATCATCCGATCCTGAAGGTCTCGCTCAGTCGTGGGGGGCAGTCTTAGTCGGGCCACCACTATCTGACCTGCACGTCCTGTAGCCGGTTTCACTGCTCCGAGTGGCTTGGCGCCGACGAGGGTTCTCGCCCGCCGGAGGGCTCCACAGGGTTGCGTCGCCGGTCGGCCTAGTTGTGGAAGCTCGTACTCGAGTGAGGATTGCACCTGACCAACATTCCCGCCTATCAGACCTACACCTACCCGCATGCCAGGCGGGCTCCCATGCGTGATAAGGGTGAGGTCTGCTGGCGGCGTCAACGTAGAGACCTCGCTTCGGTGGCCAATGAGGTGCCTCTGACGTCCTCAGCCAATGGATCGGGATGGTTCGCTCGCCGGCGGGTGCTAACCCAACTGCTAACCACACCCGTTGGCATGCTGAAGCGCTAGCCGGATCGACGGGCGCTAGTGAGTCCAGGCCGCAAGCGCCGTCGAGCACTCCTCAGCGCGATCGGAAGTGCTTGGAAAGCGTGTGACCTGCAAGGGTCCGTGGGTTCGAATCCCACCTCCTCCGCTGAGTGTTTGCCCTGGTCATGGCGCTTCCTGCGACTCGTCGGGAGGGTGTTGCGGTGGCCGAAGTGCTGCGTTGATAGCCAAACTCATAGCCATTGAGGTCTCGTCGAGATGGCAATCGAACGTATGCAACGAGGGATGGGCTCTGCCGATCGATCTCTGCGGTTAGCGAGTGGATGGCGAGCCGTTCGGTGCCTTGCCAGAGCAGTGGTTGGCCGTCGGTGGTGTTTGTCCGGTCGGCTGCCCGGTGAACGTCGGCGGTCATCGCGCCGGTGGCTTCTCGTTCGCCGTCGGGTACGTGGAGGCCCTGGCTCTCGTAGTAGGCCGCTGTCATCTGTTCGACGAAGGCGTCGGTTGGGTCGCCGTAGAGGGGGTCTTTGCCGTAGAAGGCTCCGGACCAGACGATGAGCTGGACGCCTTTGAGGACGTCGGCCGCTTCTCGGATCATGTACCGATCGGCTGGGTCTGGGTCGTGCCGCAGTCGTTCATGATCTGGAACACCGACCGTGAGCCGTCGGTCTTGCCGGTCTTGAGGTCGGAGCGGGTCATCTCTAGTTGGGTCTTCCCGACGTAGGCCGCGATCTTCCCGCCTGCCTCACCGTCGGGGGTGATGGGCACGAAGTTGATCCCGTGGGCCAGGTCGGCGTCTCGAACCTGGTTAGGGTCGAGCCCGTAGAACTCGGCATTGGTCAGCAGCTTGAACGTCGCCTTGCGGCGACCGGTCGCCCTACCGCTCTCCACGACCGGGGTGTAGGTGACCCCGGCCCGAGCGGCCTCGGGGTGTTGGCAGGTCTTGGTGGCCCATTTGCCGAGCTGTTTGTTGAACTCCCGCCAGAACGTGACGACAAGCGCTCGTTCCTCGCCCTCGGTGATGTCGATGAACCCCTGATGGAACAACAGCACATGCAGGTGGGGATGCCAGCCGTTGTCACCGTGGGTGACCTCGAAGACCTTGGCCTCCCCGATGATCCCGTACTTGGCTCGCACGGCCTGCATCGCTGTTGGCCGCCAGGCCGCAGCGAACGACTCGATCAAGCACGCCTTGTTCGGCGCCAACGCCTCGCCTATCTGATGCCTAGGGGCGACCGTCATCATCGAGACACCGCCCCCGGCCAGGAAGTGGCACATGACCCGCCACGCAATCAGCAAAGCATCGAGTGCTCGTAGCCGTCCGGCCCAGGTGACGCAGAGCTGTTTCGACCCGCACCGTATGACGTTGCCGAGGCTGACTCGGCCGTGTGGGTCTCGCTCCCAGGTCGTTGCGTGCTCGCCTGGCAGCGGATTGCCGCAATCGACCAGCGAATGGTGATCCTTGAGCCCGGCTGGGGCCCGCCTAACGCCTCGGACGATGATTGCCTGATCGAGCGTCCGTTCCGATCGCTTGGCCTGGTCCGCTCTCGGCGTGATCGTTCCGGTGTTCCCGAGACCGCTCTCAGAGCTCAATTTGGTCACCCCGCTGGCCAGGAGAAACGGGGGCGTCTACAGCAGATTTCCGTGGTACCGAGGCGATCAAGGCTCAGGCGATCGAGTTGTCGATTGTTCGGGGAAAATCGGGTTGGGTGCGGCACGAGGTCGAGCAACGACCTCTCCCGGTCCACCTGGCTGGAGCTCGTCCCGAAAAGGGCCAACAGCAATGACAGGGGAACCGTCACAGCAGCGAGGGCCTGAGCCCCGGCTGACCAGCGGCGTACGCGGAGCTCGCCCACAATCGTCTCGGCGTTCTCGAGGGCCGACAGCTCATCGCCGACACTGGCCCTCAACCGTCCCAGCATTCGGTCGACCCCGGCGGCCTGGTGCTGGATCTCTGCCGCTTCATAGAGGGCCTGGTGATAGGACTCGATACGCAGGCTTGGCAGCAGGGGAGCATTCGTGGCCAACGCCTCAGCCCCGAACGTCAACTCGGCCTCGAGGAAGCTGAGCGTCTCCTGTATCGCTACCAGCTCGTGACGTTGCTGGCGCCGCAACGCTGGAGTCGAGTAGCTCTCGTCGGTCTGAGCCGCTTTCCGGTGGAGATCCGTCAGTGTCGTATGGGCGAGGGCCCTGGTCCGTTGCAGGCTTGACATGGCCGACACGTTGAGTGCGGCTGAGATCACGATGCCGTGCTCCACATCGCTCTGAATGCGCCACAGGACAGTCCCATAGGTACCCACCGCCGCCACGTGGCCTGGCCGGCGGTTCAGCTCGGCAGGCTAGGTGATAGACGTGAACTCCCGGCGTGCATCATCGTCAAAGCGGTAGATGAGCCGTTGCCAAAGTCCCCAGTCGGGCTCATCGTGATCGTCGGGTAGGAGGACAATCTGGTGCATCGGTTCGACTCGGTCCGGTGTTGCCCCTGGATCGCCAACCGCTTGTGTGTCCCACTGCTCAGGCTCATTGCTCAGCTCCTCGTAGTAGAGATCCTCTAGCAAGGCCAACGTGTCGGCAAGCGAGTCCCACGGCACCGCAATCAGGCGCACATCCACCAGCCCACCACCAGCCACGTCGAGGCGAAGGCGCATCCAGTCCACCGACCGGTCGCCGGTCCACCTCGAGCCCGCCAGGTCGAGCTCACGCCGATGAGCGACGGCTGCCAGCCGCGGCACGATGCCCTCGGTGTTATCGATGAACGAGTTCAAACGTCCGAAGTCGAAGCCATGGGTGAGTGGAGCCCCGACAGCATCGAGGCCGGAAGCCTCAGAGGACCACGTGGCCCGAACCTGACAGACACGAAGCAGGTGGCGAGAACGGAGGGGGCTCTTCTCGACCAAGCCATCCGAGGGGGCGTCGAGATCTCGTTCCCTCATGAGTGAACTCCATCACGTCATTGGGCGACAGCGGCTTGCCTTCGCTCCATCCGCCAACATTGCCGCCCTCGGTCTGGCTGCGGATTTGTAGCGCGCAAATGGCTAGAAGACCCCATCTCACCGAGATCCGCGATCCGATCCCCGATCACGTCGCCCGCCGGGTAGCCCCCAACGCCAGATCTGGGCTCTGAGCCCTACCTACGATCGAGGCAGATCCGCCATTCGGTGCTCAGGACCCGACAGATCACCCAACTCTTGCCGTTGACGTCGTAGTCGAACGTCTCGGTGTCGGTCTCGACCGTCTGCGGCAAGAGAACAGAAGTGTCGGCCCAGACCAGCGACTTGGTCGGCTCATCTAGGGCGATCCACGGCAGGCCCGTGTCCGTCGGGAACTCCAGCCAAACCGAATCCGGACGAACGAGAATGGATTCGACACCAAGTGTCGCCGCAGGACCAGCGAGAGAATCATCAAAGTCACCGCTTGCGAGCCGCACGGGCCCTTCCAAGTCCACCACCGCGGCGACCAGGCGGGTGGCTGCTTCCTCGTGTTGACCAAGAATGCTCGCCAGGTCTTCGTCTGAGGGTTCGGGCAGGCTCAGGTAGTAGAAGAGGGCCGCTCCACCCACAATGGCCAAGATCGCTAGGAGGGTCAACAGACCGGCTAGCCGATTTCGGGATTCCGTCATGCGTGGGGGTCTGCTCTCATCGTCGAGGAATGGATGCTCAGTGGCATCGGAAGGGCTCACCATTGTTCCAAGAACGCGTGGAGGGCCGCCATGTTGTCGTCGATGAAACGCTGTTCAGCTTCGGCGAGTGCAGCGAAGCGAGCTTTTCGTAGTTGCTCTTGACAGACCAGATCCGCCAAGGCGATCTCGATCTCCCGGTCGTTGAACCGAGCCAGAGCATCGACATCGTTGAGATCGATCGCGGCCAGTTCGCGACTGAGCGCCGCCCGAACCTCCAACGGCTGGCTTGCACTCAGATCCCCGTACCCTTCCTGGGCGAAACAGACTCGCCAGGCCTCGAGACCCAGCAACACTCGCTCATCGGCCTGAACCCGGGCGTGGAGTCCGGCGAGCTTGTCCTCGAAGTGATCGGTGACCGCGTCCCAGACGTCGGCTCGCCTCCTCGCTTCCCCCGCACACCCGCCGATTTCATCTGTCCCGTCAACGACACCGACGCCATAGAGGGTCTGGTCGTACGCAAGCTTCTCCTCATCGGAAAGCACTGAGAAATATGACATCTGCTGGATCGCGAATGTATCGGGGGTCGACTCGTCGGGTCGGCCAAGGCGGTCACCAACCAGTGAGGGCGAGATCCCATAACCTCGCGCACGTATACGCTCCACCTCTTCCTCGGGCGTGGTGGCGGGCAGTGTGCCAAGGGCCTCGATTTGTGAAACCGACAGCACGACTATGACGTAGTCAAAGCCCTCCATCGCCATACACGACTGGATGAACTCCTCACGTTGACGAGCCCTCTCGACGACTCCTGCCGCGCTTCGATCGAGCGCCAAGAAGTCAGCCAACGGAGACGAATAGGAGCCTTCTGCCACGATGTGATCGAGCGCCAATTCGCTCTCCTGCGGCGCAGCGCCGCAGGAGAGCATCAAAAGGCTCACCAAGGCCAAGCCGGCAGCCGCCAACGACCTACGTACACGCAACAGCAATCCAACGTCCCCAGACGTCATAGCCGTTCTCCGTATAGCAGTATGCGTCCCACCACCCTAACTTCCCTTGAGTTGAGCTGTAGGCGGAAACGTAGACGGTACCGCTCTCGAGGGTCAGGCTGCCATTCGCCCAAAGAAAGTCGGCATCGCACGTAACGGCGGACGTTCGCTGGCCGGTTTGCAACCCGTTCCAGTGCCAGTCCCCATTGGCATCATCCCACCGATAGGAGAGGTGGTAGTTGCTAGAATTGTTCTTAGCATACCCCCCGGCCCACCATGGACTGCACGTCAGGGTTGCGTCAGCGCTGCTCGAGCCGAGCAGAAGGAGGCTTCCAGCTAATAGGCATATCGCTGCTGCCAGTTTCTTCATGGTCACTCCATCATCTAAATATTGCCGCTGCCAGCGTTTGACGCTACTACGACATCGAACCATCGGCAGGTGACTTCGAGGCTCTGTATCGGCAGATAGGAGCCGAGCGAGACGACACGACTATCCTGAATGAGGAGACCCCACACTTCGGATTGCCCGATGTCCTACCACTGGTGTGCCACAAGCAGCCAACCAGCACCGGCAAGAGCCGGGATCAGACGACAATGAATAGCCGCCAGAACCAGGGCGGACTACCGAATGACACTAGCCTTGTGAATTCACGCGGTGGTGTCGTGGTCGGGATACGTGTCCGCGACACTCCACCGACCCAGGTGAGCGGAAACGCTTGCAGCGGCTTGGCATTGCGGGCTCGGTCACTCGGCGAGCGGTCCGATGGTGATCTGTAGCTGCTGGCGAGAGCCTCTGCTAACCCAGTTGCTAACCAGACCTGGTGGCGTCTTTCAGCGCCGAGCGAATCGCTGAAGTGTGCGGATCGCTGTAAGCGAGCACAGTCAAGCAGCGCTCAGCGCGATCGGAAGTGCTTGGAAAGCGTGCAACACAAAGCCAATGTGCCGAGCCGAGCCGACGATGACTAGTCCCGACCGGGGTTTCTGAGGTGTTTCTGACTTCGCGCGACAACTGGCCGGTTGTTTCAGACCGCTTTTGGGGTCGGCTGGCTGGTTGTTGTTGGTGAGTGTAGGTCGGGTGGTCCAGATCATCGACACAGAAGTACCGGCCCAGTCTGCGATGAAGCCCAGGAATGGATGTTGGCAGCTATCGACTTTGCCGGCGGTGCGGTGCGTCTTGGAGCGTTCTGGGTCGCGATTGTGAGTGGGGGTGCGGGTCGCGTCGTG
>JAAETH010000759.1 GCA_024228575.1 Actinomycetes bacterium | reverse complement strand
CCCCGGTTAGAGGGCGGAGTCGCGGGTGGCGCCCCGGCGCTGGAAATAGTCGCCGACCTGATTGAGCGACAGCACCGTCATCGACAACACGAGCGAGGGCCAGAATACCTGGGCGGTATTGAGCTTGATGTCGCGCCGGGCCTGGTTGATCATGTTGCCCCAGGTCGCCTGGGGCAGCTGGACGCTGAGGCCGAGGAACGACAGCGAGCCTTCGACCACCACCACGAACGCCGCTGCGACACTGGCGTAGGCCAGCAGGGTGGGCAGGACGTTGGGAATGATCTCGCGGAACAAGACCGAGCTCTTCTTCGTACCGATGGCCCGGGCCGCGAGGACGAACTCGCGGTTGGAGATGGCCAGGCTGTTGGCGCGGGCCACCCGGGTATAGGCGGGGATCGATAGAACACCAATGACCACGCTGATGATGGTCAAGCTGCGGACCTCGAAGATCGACACGAGGGCCAGGAGCAGGATCAGGGCGGGGAAGGCCAGGATCACGTCGATCATCGACATCACGAAGACCTCGGTGCGGCCCCGGACATAGCCGACCAGGGAGCCCAGCAGGCCACCGACGATCAAGCCGAAGCCGGCCGCCACGAGCGCCACGATCATGCTCACCCAGCCACCGTGCACCAGGCGGGCGAAGGTGTCGCGGGCGATGGCGTCGGTTCCCAGCCAGTGGGCTCCCGACGGGCTCTCGAGCGGGTCTCCGGTGCCGAACTCGCCCGTCGACGGATCGAAGTTGTTGGTCTGGAAGTTCGGGTCCTGCAGCGGAAGTGCGCCGTCGAACAGGGCTACATCGAGCTTGCCGTAGATGGCGCCGCCCACGATGAGCACCAGCCAGATGGCCGACAGCTTCACCAGGAACGGCATGTCGCGAAAGACTTCGTGGGGCTTGGCCCGCTTCGGCTTCATGTTGGCGCCGGCGTCGGGTTGGACCGACGACGAAATATCGGGGAGCCGGTCGCTCGGGAAATCGGGGGTGTGGGGCGCACCTTCGGTGGTCGACATCGATTCAGCCCTTCCGAATCCGCGGATCGACGACGGCGTAGAGGAGGTCGACGATCGTGTTGATGACGACATAGACCACGGCGACGAAGACGGTGATGCCCTGGAT
>JAAETH010000758.1 GCA_024228575.1 Actinomycetes bacterium | reverse complement strand
GCCGGCGGCGTTCGGAGCGGGCGTCGACTTCGGCTTCGAGGAGATCAGCGAGGAACCCGAGATAGGTGACTCCTGACCGTTCGGCATCAGCAGCCAGTTCAGTGGCTTGGGTTCTCACGGTGGAGAGTTTCAGGGTGCGGGCTGCGGCTTCGATCGACGCAGCAGCAGCGGTATCGGTGGTGGTCATGGCGTGTTCTCCAACAGGTCGTCATAGGCGTTGAGGGTGGGTGTCGGGCGAGCGATAAGGCTGGCGACCCCGATCGGGGTCACAGGGGCAACCCGGTCGGGTTCGAGGCTCCGGCGGGCTTCGAGGGCCACGACGGCCGGGTCGACCGAACCTGCGGTCAAGGCCCGTTCGATGCCAACGGTGACCGCTTCTGCGGGAAGGGTCCGGTGAACGAGAAGGACCTCGATCAACGCTCGGGTTCGGGCCCCATCGCCAAGCCGGCGCCGTGCTGTGTCCCAGAACCAGTCATGGATCGCGGTGAAGGTCCCGGACGCTCTCGCAGCGGCGAGAGCGGTCGCCCCAGGCAGGGCACCTGGCTTGCGTGCGAGGACTTCGAGGTAGTGATCGAGTGCGAGGACTTGTTCGCCTTTACGGCCCCGAACATGACACGCGACCATCCTGGGGCCGTCGAGGACCTCGATGGTCTCGGCTCCGACCTTCACGTCGAGACGACGCCGAACCAGCCGGGCCGGGACCGAGTAGTGAACAGACCGGACCGAGACCCGGGCTTTGGTATCGACCCGATGGTTCGACCACACCGCGGCGTCGAACGCCTCGCCAGGCAACGCCCGCAGGGACCGTTGCTCGACGGCGAAATGGTCACCCACACTCATCCGACGGCCGCTAATCAAACGGCTGTTATCGACCACCAAGCCGGCGTCGATGGCCTCGTTGAGTTCTGCGATCGATGACACCTGCGGGACCGGAACCAAGTGACGGCGCCGGAACCTTCCGACTTCGCCCTCCACACCGCCTTTCTCATGGGCCCCGTCGATCCCGGGCGCACAGAAGAACGAGTCGAACCCGTAATG
>JAAETH010000757.1 GCA_024228575.1 Actinomycetes bacterium | reverse complement strand
TCGACGAATTGGCTGCCGCGATCACGAACGAGTGCCCGAGCGCCTTCGAGACGGTCGGCGTGGGCAATGAACAGGTTGCGTGCTGCCTGGGTGGTCCACGCGCCGGTCGGGTTGGCGGTGATGCCGGCGAGGATCACCTCGCGGGTTTCTACTTGGATGAAGAACAGGACGTAGTAGCGGGCCAAGAACGCGGTGTCGACGGTGAAGAAGTCACACGCGACTGCTGCTTGGGAGTGGGGGAACTGGGTCCAGGTGACATCGGATCGGTTCGGGGACGGGTCGATTCCGTTGTCGGTGAGGATCTGCCATACCGTGGCTTTGCCGATCTTGTGGCCGAGGCGGGCGAGCTCACCTTGGATACGGCGGTGTCCCCAGGTCGGATTCTCCTGAGCGAGTCGCACGATCAGCTGACGCAGTTCTGCGTCGATCCGAGGCCGACCGGTCCGGCGAGTCGAGGGCTGTGTCGAGTGCTTGGCGATTCGTTTGCGGTGCCAGCGCAGCAGCGTCTCGGGCGTGACGATCCAGCCCTGGCGCAGTGCCTTTGGAAGAGCCGCGGCGGTAGCCCCGAGCAGGGTCCGATCGTTCTCGTTGAGTGCGGGTCGGTCGGCCAATCTGGCGGCGGAGTACGGCATTCTCATGACGTAGCACGATGATCTGGAGGTCCTTCCAGCGTCCAGAACGCATCGCGAGGCGAGCGAGATGGGCGAGGAATCGGTACAAGAGACGAGACACGAGGGTCAACGATGGCGGCATCGGCCCTGGTCAGCACCCACGCGTCACTTTCTGGGCGCCACAGGGTGCGGCGAGCATGTTCTGGTGAGTCGCTACGGTCGTTCCGAGCCCTCTTCGTTCGCGGGATACCGGTTCTCGCCTGAGGTGATCTTGCTGGCCGTGCGCTGGTATCTGCGCTACGGCTGTTGTCCCGCGATGTCGAGGAACTCCTCGCCGAGCGTGGAGTTGAGGTCGATCACGTCACCGTCTACCGCTGGGTGCAACGCTTCACGCCTCTGCTCATCAACGCCGCCGGGCCGTGTCGTCACGCGGTGGGTGACCGCTGGTTCGTGGACGAGACCTATGTCAAGGTCGCCGGCGTCTGGCGCTACGTATACCGAGCCGTTGATCAGTACGGTCAGGTCATCGACGTGTACGTCTCGAAACGACGCAACATCGCTGCGGCACGCAAGTTCTTCGAATCGGTGCTTGACGCCTATGGACGACCCGCTGAGGTCACCACTGGCTCGGCTGCGCCCTTGCTCCGCGTCATCGACGAGCTGATCCCAGAAGCGATACACGACACCGAGCAGTACGCAATCAACCGGATCGAGTGGGACCATGGCCGTCTCAAAGCAAGACTGAAACCAAAGCGCGGACTGTGAACAGACCGGACCGCTTCGGTCGTGATCCGTGGTCACGCGTTCGTCCAGAACCTTCGGCGCGGACACTACGAACTCGGCGTCGAAGCGGACCATGAGCGGCTACGTCTCGCGGCAGCTTTCGACGAACTCGCCGACGTCATCTGACCAAGTCCCACCCGGAACCCGACAAAGTCGCGCCGGTCGATCAATCAACGAAGCAAGGGGCTGCCGCGGGCTGGAGTGTCAGGTTGCCTGGTGTTGGTGCGGGCTGTTGGCGCTCTGTTGTAATGGGGGTTCTGCATGCAAGGCTGTTAGCATGAGTGCATGCAGAGTACGAGTGTGAGGATTGACGTCGGTACGCATCAGGAGATCAAGCGGCTTGCTGCGGCTCTGGGTACGAGCGTGGGGGAGACGGTCGCGCTTGCGGTTCGTCGGCTTCGTCAGGACCGGATCGGTGCCGAGCTCTCGGGGGATGTGTCGGGTGACGATGTTGGTTGGCTTGATGCTGAACTCGGGTGATGTCGTCGATTTGGATCTGGGTTCGCCGGCGGGTAGCGAAGCGGGATTTCGTCATCCGGGGATTGTCGTGACTGCTCAGAGGATCTTGGATGCCGATCCGAGCGTGGTGCACGTGGTCCCGCTTACATCGACGATTCGCGGGTTCTCATCGGAAGTCGAGATCGGTGCAGACGAGGTGAATGGTCTTGGGAGAGTTTCGGCTGCGCAGTGTCAGCACATTCGGGCGGTGGCAGCGACTCGCATCGAGCGAACGCGGGGCAACGTTGGTCCGTCGGTGTTGGCGCAGGTTCGCGAGCTGCTTGGTCTGATACTCGACGTCGCGGGCTGACCGCGGACGTTCGATGCCTGTGGCGCCCGGATAGTCGGTCGTCCCTGGTCAGGCTGCGTTTTGGTATTCGTGTGTGAGGCCGTCGCAGCGGCTGGTTCGCATGACGGTGATGGTCGCTGGTGGGCGTTTCGGAGGGTGGTTGGCGGGTGTGGGTGGTCGTTGTTCGAGTGATTGGTGTGGGCGGTGGGTGTTGTGGTGGTCGATGTAGTCGCGGACGAGTCGTTCGAGCTGTCTGTGGTTCCAGATGATCGTTCTGTCGAGTAGTTCTCGGCGGATGGATCCGATCCAGCGTTCGGCGAACGTTTTGGCTACCGGAACCCGTGCTGGAGTCTTGAGGATCTTGAACCCTTCGGTTCTGAAGATCTCGTCGAACGATTCGACGAATTGGCTGCCGCGATCACGAACGAGTGCCCGAGCGCCTTCGAGACGGTCGGCGTGGGCAATGAACAGGTTGCGTGCTGCCTGGGTGGTCCAGGCGCCGGTCGGGTTGGCGGTGATGCCGGCGAGGATCACCTCGCGGGTGTCGACTTTGATGAAGAACAGGACGTAGTAGCGGGCCAAGAACGCGGTGTCGACGGTGAAGAAGTCACACGCGACTGCGGCTTGGGAGTGGGGGAACTGGGTCCATGTGACATCGGATCGGTTCGGGGATGGGTCGATTCCGTTGTCTGTGAGGATCTGCCATACCGTGGCTTTGCCGATCTTGTGGCCGAGGCGGGCGAGCTCACCTTGGATACGGCGGTGTCCCCAGGTCGGATTCTCCTGAGCG
>JAAETH010000756.1 GCA_024228575.1 Actinomycetes bacterium | reverse complement strand
CTCCGCAGTTTCCTCAGCAATCGTATGGCCGAACTCGGCCTCATCTGTCGAGCCGACAGCCGCGGCGAGCCCGTCATCCAGTTGTCGCCGCCACTCATCGCAGGCGCAGCCGAGTTCGAGGTAATGAACGCAGTGCTGCGCGAGTCCCTCACCGAAGCCATGTCCGAAATGGAGAAGCTGTGAGCGCTGGAACCGATCTCGACGAGATCGACAAGGCCCTGATCCGCGAACTCCAGGTGGACGGCCGGGCCGCCTACAGCCATCTCGCCCGCCTCGTGAAGATGTCCGAGGCTGCTGTTCGACAGCGCGTCAACCGTATGCAAGACCGTGGGGTCATCCAGATCGTCGCCGTCACCGATCCGACCACCCTCGGATACGCGCTCATGGCGATGCTGGGCATCAAGATCTCGACCGATGTTTCGGCGACGGCAGAGAAGATCAGCCAGGATGGTGCCGTCGACTACACGGTCATCACGACGGGCCGCTTCGATGTGTTGGCCGAGGTCGTTTGCACCGATTCAGAACACCTCATCGAGGTCAGCAACAACGTGAGGGCAGTCGACGGTGTTACCGATGTCGAGGTCATGACATATCTACGCATGGTTCAGCAGAACTACGATTGGGGGACGGTGTGACGACACCCGCCGTTGAGCTCAAGGGAATCACCAAACGATTTGGTGCCGTCGTCGCTGTCGACAGCATCGATCTCGAGATCGCCGATGGCGAGTTCTTCGCCATGCTCGGCCCATCGGGTTGCGGCAAGACCACGACACTGCGCATGGTCGCCGGGCTCGACTTCCCTACCGAGGGCAGCCTCAAGATCTTCGGCGACGAGGTCGGCACCCTGCCGCCCAACAAGCGCCCGGTCAACACCGTCTTCCAGAACTACGCCCTGTTCCCGCACATGACCGTCCTGCAGAACGTCGCTTTCGGCCTGAAGATGCAGGGGGTCGACAAGTCGGCAGCGGCTTCTCAGGCACGCGAGATGATCGAGCTGGTCCAGCTCGGAGGTTTGGAGGACCGAAAGTCATCACAGATGTCGGGTGGTCAGCAGCAGCGAGTTGCTCTCGCCCGTGCCTTGGTGAACCACCCGAAGGTCCTGCTGCTCGACGAGCCGCTGGGTGCCCTCGACCTCAAGCTTCGACAAGAGATGCAAGGCGAGCTGAAGCGACTCCAGAGAGAGTTGGGAATCAGCTTCGTGTTCGTCACCCACGACCAGGAGGAAGCGCTCACGATGAGCGACCGCATTGCGGTCATGCACGAGGGCCAGTTGCTCCAGGTCGGCTCACCCGAGGAGATCTACGAACACCCGGTCAATCGTTTCGTCGCCGACTTCATCGGCCAGACCAACCTGCTCGAGGGCACGATCGAGGACTCCGCGACGGTGTGTCTCGCAAACGGCGTTCGGGTCAAGGCAACCTCGTCGTACTCAACAGGGGCCAAGGTCGCACTCAGCCTGCGCCCAGAACGGGCACACCTGTCGATGAGGGGCGACGGCGCCAGCGACGGATCCTCCATCGACGGCGTCATCGAGCGGATGACTTATCTCGGCAACGCCAGGGTCTACTCGGTACGACTCGACTGGATGGAGGTCGAGGTCCGCGAAGAGAACCGTCCCGGCGCGGCTCTCTACGAACCGGGTACCGAGATCTCGATCCACTGGGACCCGGGCGCCGTGTGGGTGGTGGCTGACTCATGACAGCGGTCGAGATGCCCGTCGAACAAGACGTCGCAGAGGCCACTCCCGAGTTCGAGGCAGCGGCGGCACGCCACGACCGCCGCCGGGGCTTTCTCTTGGCCCTGCCCGCCTACGGCTATCTCGTCCTGTTCTTCGCGATCCCACTCATCATCGTCGTCGTCTACTCGTTCGCGACCCGCAACCGCTTCGGCGGCACCGACCTCTCGGGCTGGAACCTCGACTCCTACCAGAAACTCGGCGAGCCGATCGTTCGCGACATATTGTTCCGTTCGTTGTGGCTGGCGATCCTGACCACCGTGATCTGCCTCGTGATCTCGTACCCGTTCGCCTACTTCTTGTCGACGAGGAGTCCCACCGTCCGCAACGTCATGCTCGTCTTCGTGATGATCCCGTTCTGGACGAACTTCCTCGTCCGCAACTATGCGTGGCGAGTCATCCTCGGAAACGACGGGACACTCACCAAGATCACCGAGGCGATAGGGCTCGGAGAACAAGAGCTCCTGTTCTCACAGACCGCTGTCGTGCTCGGTCTGGTCTACGGCTACATGCCTTTCATGATCCTGCCGTTGTACGCAGCGATCGAACGCATCGACCATCGCTTGCTCGAGGCGAGCCGAGACCTCTACGCAAACGGCTTCCAGTCGTTTCGCCACGTCTTGTTGCCCCTGTCGATGCCCGGTGTCATCGCCGGCTCGATCCTGTGCTTCGTCCCGAGCCTCGGGGCCTACGTCACACCCGAAATTCTCGGTGGAGCCAAGACGACGTTGCTCGGAAGTTACATAGTCACCCAGTTCCTGACGGCCAGAAACTGGCCGTTTGGCGCCGCCTTGTCCTTCGTGCTGATGGCCATCATGCTCACCGCCACGATCGTGTACTTCCGCAAGGGGGGTCGGACGCTGTGAGTAGCACCGCTGTCGAGCCCAGGGGCTGGTTCAAGGCCCTGTTGCACGTGAACGGGTGGCTCGTCTACATCTTCTTCTACGCACCGATCATCCTCCTGGTCGTCTTCTCGTTCAGCGCAAGCCGCAACGTCGGCGTCTGGGGTGGTTTCACCTTCGAGTGGTACGGCGAGTTCTGGGACAGCCAGGCGACCCGCGACTCGTTGTGGAACTCGGTCCAGATCGCGGTCTTGTCCACGCTCATCTCGGTCGTGCTCGGAACGATGGCAGCACTGGCCCTCGAGCGGTTCACGTTCAGAGGACACCGGGTGTTCGACGCCCTGCTGTACCTGCCGATCATCATCCCCGACGTGACGATGGCAGTCATGTTGTTGCTGTTCTTCGCCCAATTCTTCGATGTCATCAATGCCGTCTTCGGCACCGACCTTCGCAAGGGCTTCAGCTCAATCGTCTTGAGCCACATCGCGTTCAACATCAGCTTCGTCTCGGTTGTGGTCCGCGCTCGCATCGCAGGGATGGAAAGCCGTCTCGAAGAAGCAGCGATGGACCTGTACGCCACCAGGTGGCAGGCCTTCCGCTACGTCACGGTTCCCCAGATCCTCCCCGGAATCCTCGGTGGCGGACTCTTGGCAATGACCCTTTCGCTCGACGATGTCGTCATCACCCAGTTCGTGACAGGTCCAGGGTGGACGACCCTGCCCGTGTACGTGTTCGGCCTCATCCGCAAGGGTGTGACCCCGCTCATCAACGCCGTGTCCGTCGTCATGTTGCTCGGATCGGTGACCCTCGTTGCCCTGTCGATATTGGCAGACCGAGCTCGAAGCGTCGGCGACACTTGACACACAAGATCTTCGGCCATTGTGGCCCTGGAAGGAGAAACCCATGAAGAAATCGACCACACTCCAGATCCTCGCCGGACTGTTCGCCTTCGCTGTCATCGCATCCGCGTGCGGCGACAGCGACGAGAGCAGCGGAGGCCCGCAGGCCTCGTGCGAACTCGACCAGACCGATGGCGACCTGGCCATCTACAACTGGGCCGAGTACATCGACGAGGAGCAACTGGCCGAGTTCGGCGCCGAATACGGCATCACGGTCACGATGGACAGCTACGACTCGAACGAGGCGATGCAGCCCCTCATCTCCGCCGGAGGATCGGGCTTCGACCTGGTCGTGCCATCGGACTACATGGTGTCGATCCTGATCGAGTCGGGCCGCGTCATGAAGCTGGACAAGGGCGCCATCCCGAACCTGTCGAACATCTCCGAGGAATTCCAGGGCATCTACTACGACCCATCGGGTGACTACTCGGTGCCATACCAGTGGGGGACCACAGGCATCGCTGTGAACACCGCTGTCGTGGGCACCGACTTCCCACGGTCGTGGAGCATCGTCTTCGATCCGGCGGTCTCGGGCGAGTTCGACGGGCAGATCCAGCTTCTGAACGACCCGCGCGAGACGGTGGGTGCTGCGCTGAAGTACCTGGGTTATTCGCTGAACACCACCAGCGACGACGAACTCAACGAGGCCAAGGACCTGCTCGCAGCTACCACCGGCAGGTTGGCGGCATACAACACCGACTCGGCTGACGAGTTCTTGACCAGCGGCGAGACGGTCATCGCTCACGGGTACTCGGGCGACATGTTCGTCCAGTTCCTCGAGACCGAGAACCCCGACGATTATGTGTACTTCGTTCCAAAGGAAGGTGG
>JAAETH010000755.1 GCA_024228575.1 Actinomycetes bacterium | reverse complement strand
GTTTCCGCGGCGAGGTCTACCCGGGCGACGTCTTCTTCCACAACGACGTCTCCACCCTCGGCAACCAGACCAACGACGTCGCCGCCTTCCAGCCGATCTTCCACCACGACACCCTGGTGGGGTGGGCCGCGGCCAAGGGCCACATGGCCGACATCGGCGGCGCGGTGCGCGGCGGCTACAACCCCAACGCCACCGAGGTCTGGCAGGAGGCCCTGCGCATCCCCGCGATCAAGGTCGTCGAGCGCGGCAAGATCCGCCGCGACGTCTGGGAGCTGATCTTCGCCAACGTCCGCCTGGCCATCGTCGAGGAGGACATGCGCGCCGAGATCGGCGCCTGCACGGTGGGCGAGAGGCGGCTTCAGGCCCTGGTCGAGAAGTACGGTCTCGAGCGCTTCGAGGCCCACAAGGAATTCCTCTTCAACGCTTCCCGCAAGATGATGGAAGCCGAGATTCGCTCCATCCCCGACGGCGTCTACCGGGGCGAAGCCACCGTCTACTTCGACGGCAAGAACCCGGGCTCGGAGTACCAGATCCGGGTGGCGGTGACGGTTGCGGACGAGCGCGTGGTCTTCGACTACTCGGACACCGACGCGCAGACCAACGGTTTCGTCAACGGCACCTACACCTCCAGCGCCTCGGCCACGATCCTGACCTTCCTGCAGATGGTCAACCCGGACATCCCGCACAATCACGGGATGACCCAGCCGGTCGAAATCGTCATTCCCGAGGGGACGATCCTCAACGCCTCCTACCCGGCGGCGAC
>JAAETH010000754.1 GCA_024228575.1 Actinomycetes bacterium | reverse complement strand
CTCTGCCCGCTCCAGGGAGCAGGATTCCCGCAGGCTAGGTCAGGCCCAGCCTCCGGCGTAAGGGACGAACTAGCCAGTAGTAGACCGACTCGAACCGTCGAAGAACACGGCACAGAACGCAGCGCACTCTTCAACCGTTCCTAGTCGCTTCAGCGGCACGCCGGCTTCGATCTTGGCCCGGATCGCCGGATCGTTGGCACCGCTGGCTCGAAGGAACTCCGGGAAGTCCATGAAGTTGGTGCCGACGGCGTGGGCCAGGTGACCGATAATCTGCCGACCAGCCACGTCAGGTGACGCCGGCTAGGGACCACGTCGCACCCGAACGATCGTTTGAGTGCTACGGAGCGTCGCGCTAGTTCCGGTCAAGTACGGCTCCGAAGGTCGCAGAGGCGCGCGACTCTTCTTCGGCTCAGAGCCGGAAGCCGCACTCGGCGCCCCGGCGATGCTGCGCCCGCCTGCACCCGGCCGAGTCAGCGGTGTTGAATCACTGGTCGTCTCGGATCGTGTCGCGGAGCGCTCGTCGGTTGCGGGGCTCGGTGCGACTCTTCGCGTCGGTGAGCTGGCGGATGAGATCGTCTCGCACTTCGGTCAGGGCTTGGTCGAGGTCGGCTTGTTCGGAAGTCGCCACTAGCCGATGGCTCCCCGCGATCCACGCTTCGAGCACTGTCCGCTGGCTTGGTGTCGCGCGCTCCTTGACCGATATCTCCAGCTCCACCGTTCCCTGGGGAAATGACTCCAAACGGCTAGTTAGGCTCGCCCAGCCCGCAACGATGCGGTCCCGTTCTTCGGCAGCGAACCCGCTTCCAAGCCGAAGGCTCGATTCGACGGTCGCTGGGTCGTCGTGCTCGCTCATCGCTCCGTGTCCATGCTCCAAACCTTAGCCACACATCGATTCGCCTGGGCTGGTGAGTCCAACCGACTCGCGCCTGGCGGCCAATTCACCCGACAGCTCGACAACGCCGCCACCGACGTGCGTGCAGACTTGTCCGAGAATGGGCTTGAACCAGGGCGGGTCGACTTCATCGAAGTCGACCCCAGCTCACACGCTCAACAAACTGCACCACTACCGGCAGCGAGTGCTCCACAGCTCGGAAACCACGGGCCTGACCGGACAGGTGATCGGCTCCACAGACGGGCTCGACGTAGCGACCCCCAGACCGAGATTTCCGATCGTCCGGAAAGTGACGTACTCGGACGGTCGTTTCGTGTTCGATCGTTGTTGACGTCGCGTCCCGGCGGGCGATTCGTCGGTCCGTGAAGCGATAGGTGTCGGTGCGGGCCTCGATCTGCGGTGCGCGGGCTAGCTACTTGCCCCTGAAATAGTCAGCGCTGGAAAGGCTCGCGTTTTGGGTCTGGATAGGCGATGATGGCTCCAACCCGTACTGGTACTACGGATTGGAGCCATCTGTGTTGCGGACTGTAGGCGATCAGCCGACGTTGTGGGAGAGCGTGTTGCCGCCCGAGGTGTTGGTGATGTCACCAGAACTGGCGAGGGTTGATGCGCTGTTGGATGATGCCCGGTTCTTTGAGCCGTTCAAGGCGCATTTCCATTTGGTGCTGGGTCGGCCGTCGATACCGATCGAGACGTATCTCCGGTTGATGTTCTTGAAGTATCGGTATCGGCTTGGCTACGAGACACTCTGCGCGGAGGTGACCGACTCGATCAGCTGGCAGCGGTTCAGTCGTATCCCTTTGGGTGGTCGCGTTCCCCATCCGACGACGTTGATGAAGATCACCACTCGGTGCGGCTCGGCGACGGTCGAGGCGTTGAACGAGACACTGATTGCTAGGGCCGTCGAGGCTCATCTGGTGCGCACGAACAGGGTCCGTGCTGACACCACGGTGGTCGAAGCGGACGTGAAGTATCCGACCGATTCGGGTCTGTTGACCAAAGCAATCGGCACAGCAGCGGGCCTCGTCGAGCGGATCAAGAACTCGGGCGCTGCGAGCAGGACGATTGTTGTTGACCACGTTAACGCATCACGTCGACACGCCCATGAGATTGGGGCGTGGCTGCGTCGCCGCACCGGCGAAGCAAGGGACGAAGTGCTCTCCATCACTGGCCAGATTGCTGGGCTGGCCGAGGAGACAATGATCGACGCAGCGAAAGTCGTTACCAACGGACGGGCGTTTCTACGTCGCTATCCCGACACCCCCAAAGCTGGACGGGTCACAGCCACGATCAACGAACTGGACACCCTCATCGACCGAGCCAGCCGGGTGATCGAACAGACCCGTCAACGTCTCGCCGGTAACACCCCGGCCGGTTCGACCAGGCTGGTATCACTGCATGATCCTGATGCCCGACCGATCCGCAAGGGCCGCCTCGGCAAACCCGTCGAGTTCGGTTTCAAAGCCCAAGTCGTCGACAACGAAGACGGCCTGATCCTCGATCACACCGTCGAGGTCGGCAACCCGCCCGACGCCCCCCAACTAGTTCCAGCGATCGAACGTGTCGCACGCCGTTGCGGCCATCCACCTGACATCGTCACCGCGGACCGGGGCTACGGGAAAGCCTCGATCGACAAAGCCCTCACCGAAGAAGTCGGTGTCGGGTTCGTCGCCATCCCCAGACCAGGTAAACCGACCGAGAAACGCAAACTCGAGATCAACACCCCCGAGTTCCGAGAACAGATCCGATGGCGCACCGGAGCCGAAGGACGCATCGCATGCCTCAAACGACAACAAGGCTGGAACCGTAGCCATCTCACCGGAATCGAAGGAGCCCGAACCTGGTGCGGACACGGCGTCCTCACCCACAACCTCACCAAGCTCGCCCGCCTCGAACCCTGACAAACGACAAACACCGAAGACCGGTACCCGACCAACCAGCCACCAACGAGGACCAGGCGAACACAGCCCCGGCGACAACTACTTCTTCAGGGGCAAGTATCTAGCAGGACGGTGCTCCTCCCACTCCGGTGGGAGACGGACTCCGTACCAGGCCTCGAAGGTGACGCACAAACGGT
>JAAETH010000753.1 GCA_024228575.1 Actinomycetes bacterium | reverse complement strand
TCGCACACGGCACCGACGCCGGCGACGCCGCGCGGCCAAACAAGACGCTTCATGGTCACCTGGGTCGCCATGGCCATGGACGCGCGGAAATGGGGCGGCCCGGCACCCATGCCCTCGAGGTACCCGCTGCCTCGGGTCTGGCTCAGGATCGTCCGCACCTTGCCCAACGACTCGATCTCTCCGATATCGAACCCGTCTGTGTTGTGGTTCCCGAGAACGTACATCACCGATGCGGGGAGCGGCCCGGAGACCGTCTCCACCGGCACGCGGTACTTGTCGAGCTCGGGGCGGGCCCGCCGGTAGTCGCCGGGCTCGTCGCCGAGGCGTTTCACGGCGTCGTGCCACAGTTGCAGCTCGGTCGGCCCCGGCTCGACCACCACCTCGCCATTCTCATCGGTGTGGATGCCGCAGATGTCGTCCGAGATGACCCGGTGACCGCGCTGGTGCAGAGCAGCGGCCACCGTGGATTTGCCGTGCGACGAGAACCCGGACAGCAGTACAGCCTTTCCGTCGATTTCGACTGCCGCGGCATGCAGCGGGATTCGTTGGCGCTGATGCAACAGCGCCCCCATCGGGGTGCCGAGAAGTAGGAGGCGGATGGTGTCGGGGTGTACCGACTCGTCGGCCTCGACAACGATCTCGGAGCCATCCGAGATCAGGAAGGCGGCCATGCCCGAGATGGCGAACCT
>JAAETH010000752.1 GCA_024228575.1 Actinomycetes bacterium | reverse complement strand
GCGGGATCCGGATAGCCGGTGACCATGACCACCGGCAGGGAAGCGATCCGGTCGCCGAGCACCATGACGATGTCGGCCCCCGTCATGTCGGGCAGTCGGTAGTCGAGCACGAGAAGCGCCAGGGCGTCGCATTTCTCGAGGTACTCGAGGGCGTGCCGGCCGAGACCGGCTTCCCGGACCCGGAACCCGCACCGCTCGAGGCTCTCACGCTCGAGCATCGCAATCGACTCGTCGTCTTCGACCAGCAGAACGTTGGGCACATCAGCTGTGGTCATGGTTGCGGCTCAACGCGGTATCGACACCGGTGGACGTCCTCCTGGGCTCGGCCGATTCCGCCCGAGAACAGAATACCAGAAACTCCATCATCAGCTTGCCCCCGAGCTCTATGCCGAACCGCTCCGATCTTGCCTGGAGCGGTACCGCTCGACACAGTCGGGGCAGAGACCGTGGCTGAAGTGGGCTTCGGAATGCCTGTCGATGTAGATCTCGAGAGGGTTCCAATGGTCCTCGTCGTCGCGGATCTTCTTGCACCCGGCGCAGATCGGCAGCAGCCCCTCGAGCACCTTGACCTCGGACATCTTCTCCGCCACCAGGTCTTCGAGGTTGCGGTGGACGTGCAACAGGTCCAGGTGGGGGCGCACGCGGGCCAGCAGCTCGTCCCTGGCGATCGGCTTCGTCAGGTAGTCGTTGGCGCCCAGCGACAGGCCGGCCACCACGTCCGAGATCTGGTTCTTGGCGGTCAGGAAGAGCACCGGCAGCTCCTCCATCGGGTGGCTCTCGCGCAGCACCCGGCACACTTCGTAGCCCGAGACCCCGGGCATCATCACGTCGAGCAGCACGAGGTCGAAGCTCTGCTCTCGGATCAGCCGCAGCGCTTCGTCGCCGCCGGCGGCCGTGGCCAGCTCGAAGTGCTCGAGCGAGAGGTAGTTCTTGAGCACCTGGAGGTTGACCGGCTCGTCGTCGACTCTGAGGAAGCGTGGGCTGCCGGCGGGGGCAACGCCTGCGTTCCGCGCATCCTCGGCGGCCGGCGGGTCAATGTC
>JAAETH010000751.1 GCA_024228575.1 Actinomycetes bacterium | reverse complement strand
GGGTCGCAAGGATGACCCCGAGCACGAACAGGGAGTCCTCGACAGCACGTCCGGTGGTGACAGCGAACATCGGCGGAATGATACGGCCGATTCGTCGGGCGCACAGTCCACTTCTACAGTGATCCCCATGGGATACGAATGCTTCGATGTCGAGGTTGTCGACAAGGTCGGCCACGTCAAGATGAACCGTCCGGACAAGGCAAACTCGATGATCGCCGCATTCTGGCGCGAGCTGCCTCAGATCGTCGACGAGATGTCATCCTCGGGATCGGTCAGGGCGATGGTTCTCTCTAGCGAGGGCCGCCACTTCTGTTCTGGCATGGACCTGTCGGTGTTTGCCGACAACGACGCCATCAGCCCCGAGGCCGGGACCAAGGGTCACCGCAGTCGGCGCAACGAGAGATTCCGCACGACGGCGCTGAAACTCCAGGACTCGTTCACCGCTCTCGAACGCGCACGTATGCCCGTACTCTGCGCCATCCAGGGCGCTTGTATCGGGGGCGGAATCGACATGATCTCGGCGGCCGACATGCGCTACGCGGATGAGACCGCCTTCTTCTCGATCCAGGAGATCAACATCGCCATGACCGCCGATGTCGGCACCCTGCAACGTATGCCCAAACTGGTGGCCGAGGGTGTGGTTCGCGAGCTGGCCTACACGGGACGAAAGTGGTCGGCCGCCGAAGCCCACGCCGCCGGGTTCATCAACGCTGTGTACCCGGACCACGCGTCGATGCTCGATGCGGTCATGGACACGGCAGCCGAGATCGCTTCGAAGAGCCCCATGGCCGTGTGGGGCACCAAGCAGACCATGCACTACACGCGCGATCACTCGGTCGCCGAGGGCCTCGAGTTCATCGCCAACTGGAATGCAGCCATGTTCGACACCGACGACATGGGAGAGGCGTTCACCGCCCAGATGGAAGGCCGTTCTGCCGACTTCCCCGACCTGTGGCCCCTCAGCGACGGCCTGTAGTCCCGAAGGCCTGAGCGACTCACTCCATGACGCGCAAGGTGTCGGGGATGTTCATCTTGTGCAGCCGGCGGATCACGAACAGTGGAGCGATCGCCATGGCGGCGATGCCCACGAGGGCTGCCCATCCGAGCGTCGCCACGGACAACCGGGCCTGCATCGACAGTTCGGGCACGGTTGTTTCCATCAGGGTCGACACCATCCAGGTCAGGAACGCGTAGCCGCCCGCGATGCCTATCAGGGTCGCCAGCACACCGATGAGGACGCTCTCTTTCACCACCCCGAACAGCACCGACCGGACAGGCAGCCCGAAGGCTCGCATCGTCGCATGTTCGCGCCGCCGTTCGTCGACGGTGATACGAGTGGCGTTGAACGAGATCAGCAATGCGAGCACCAGCACGGCACCCGCTGCAACGAGCAGGATCGAGACAAACTCTTCGAGGTACTCGTCGAACGAGTCGCCGAGTCGGGCCATTCCCTGGACACTCGACACACCCTCGCTTCCGAACAGGTCGCGCTGGATGTCGATCCATGTCAGTCCTTCGGGCGGGTAGACGGTTATGAGGTTGGTCAACCCCGCCATTCCAAACGCAGACGCCTGGCCGATGTCCATATAGGCGAACGTCCGGACGGGGTTGGCGTGGACTCCGGAGACTCGAAGTTGTGATGTGTCGAGACCAAACTGGCCCGAGTCGTCGATGGTCGGATGTGTGACAGCAACCGTGTCGCCAACCCCGATGCCGAGGTCCTCGGCCGCCTTTTCGGCCACGATGAGGCCATCGCTACCGTCGCCTTGAAGAAGGGTCGGCTGCCAGCGAGCAACGTCGAGATCGACGAGATCGATGAGCATGGTGATGTCGCCCTCGGATCGCTTCGCCGCCACGACCGGAAGCCTGATGCCTCTGTCCGCCACCTCGACCGCTGACGAACCCTCGACAGCCGCGACGACACCAGCACCTTCTGGGTAGAACGTGTCGAGCTGGACCACAACCCGATCGCGATCAGCACCCGTCAACTCCTCGCCGACGAGCGAGATCGTCCGACCGAACGTGTCGAGAAGCCCGAACACCGCCACCAAGGTCGTGACCGCTGCGCCGACGCCAAGCGCCGTCAACACCGTGCGTCGGGGCGTCCTGACGAGATTGCGGACGGGCATGAGGGTGAAGGTCGACCCGGGCAGGCGCAGACGTCCGGTCCAGTCACCGAACCGGCTCTGCTTGGCGGCGAGATGGCCCAGCCGGATTGCCTCGATCGGTTCGACACGCAAGGCCCGCCATACCGGTACGGCTGCGGCCAGCAGTGGTATTGCGCCGGCCAAGAGCGCTGCCCTAGCGAAGACGGCGAACTGGAACGGCGTTCGGTAGTCGGGCAATGGGAGGAACGAATTGAACAGGCCCTTCATGGCGTCGCCGATCAGCAACCCGACTCCGATTCCCGCCACGGTCCCGACGATGGCCACCTGGAGACCGATCATCATCGGACGAATCGCCAGCTTGCGACGGTCCACCCCGAGGGCCATGCCGATGCCGATCTCGCGCCGCTGGGCCTCGACGATGCGATTGATCAGGTTGAACGCAGCCAGAGCGGCAGCGCCGAGGATCAGTCCCGAAATCATGTTCCAGACCTGCTGATCGGACTCGATGTCGTCGTACAGAACCCTGACGGCGTACTCCTCGTCGTAGGTGGTTG
>JAAETH010000750.1 GCA_024228575.1 Actinomycetes bacterium | reverse complement strand
TTTGACTGTGCCGTCGGCGTTGAGGAACAGGACATATACGGCTCCCCGATCAGCGCCGCCATCATCGTCAGCGTTGGCGCCGACCGTGATATCGGCGATCCCGTCACCATCGACATCACCAACCCCAGCCACCGAGATACCGATGCCGTCCGTGTCGTCGAGGGGTCCTGTGAGCCCGCCTGTGGTGGATGAGATCTTCTGTTCGGCCTTGACGGTGCCATCGGCGTTGAGGAACAGCACATAGACGGCCCCCCGGTTGGCGCCGCCGTCATCGTCGTTCCGGGCGCCGACCGCGATGTCGGCGATGCCGTCACCGTCGAGGTCACCGACCCCAGCCACCGACTGCCCGAACCAGTCGTTGTCGTCGAGGGGGCCTGTGAGTCCGCCTGTGGTCGAGGAGATCTTCTGTTCGGCTTTGACGGTGCCATCGGCGTTCAAGAACAACACATACACAGCACCCCGGTTTGTGCCGCCGTCGTCGTCGAGGTCGGCGCCGACCGCCACATCGACAATCCCGTCACCATCCACATCACCAATCGAAGTCGTCGAGGACCCGAAGCGGTCGGTGTCGTCAAGCACCGCACTCAACCCGCCAACAGTGTCGGAAATCTTCTGCTCACCACCGACCGTGCCGTCAGTGGCAACCGTGATCGGGAGGTCCAAATAGTCGGGCTGGCCATCCCAATCCGAGTCGAGCGCGTCGCGGGGATCGCCATCGGCGTTGGGGTCGGCGTTCTCGGCTGAGGTGGGGGTGCCGTCGCCGTCGTCGTCTGGGTCGAGGTAGTTGGGGGTTGTGTCGCCGTCGGTGTCTGGGCCTGGGGTGGTGGCTGGGTCGTTGTCGAGGTCGGTGTTGGCGTCTTCTTCGAGGTCGCATAGGCCGTCGGTGTCTGTGTCGGTGCACGCGGCGGGTGAGACGTCACCGGTCGCGGTGGCCTCGGCGGCAATCTCGACGGTGGTTTCTTCGGCGGTGGTCTCGGCGGCAATCTCGATGGTGGTTTCTTCGGCGGTGGTTTGGTCGGGTGTTTGGTTTGTGTTGGTGGTTGTGTCGATGTGGTTGTTGTTGGTGATGGTGGTGTTGCTGGCGTTGGGGCCGAGGACGATTCCGTTGTTGTGGCTGGCGCTGATGGTGTTGTTGGTGATTGTGGTGTTGGCGGCGTTGGTTTCGATTCCGTTGCCGTGGTTGGGTTTGGGGGTGTGGCCTGTGGGGTCGGTGCCGATGTAGTTGTTGGTGATGGTGCTGTTGGTGGCTTCGGTGTCGAGTTGGATGGCGTTTGTTGTTGAGCTGTGGATGTTGAAGCCGTTGATGGTTACTTGGGCTGTTGCGTGGAGTGCTGGTTGGGTTGTGTTGTTTGTGTCGAGTTCGATGACGGGGCGTGTGAGGGTTGTGTATTGGTTTTGGGAGGAGGCGATGAGTTGGGCTGGTTCGGTGATTGTGGGTAGGGGAGTGGCTGGTGTGATTTGAAATGAGAGGGGTGAGGGGTTGTATTGGGGGTCGGTGGTTGGGATTGTGAACAGCACGATGTCGTTGTTGGGGTGGCTGTTGGCTTCTTCGATGGCGGCTCGGAGGGTGCATTCGGGTTGGCCTTGGGTGTTGAGTTGGCCTGTGTCGCAGGTGCCGTCACCGGGGTTGGTGTCGCTGTTGTCCGCGGTGGAGTTGACTGCCAGGGCGCTGTGGGTCGCGGCGGCTGGTGTGGCGGGGATGGCGAGTGTGCTCGCGAGTAGCAGCGCGGTAGTGAGCGCGCCTCGGTGGGCACGGCGTCGAACGCGACGCGAGGAACCCTTGACGGGATCGGAAAACAGGGCGCGGGTCATCGAGTCGATGCCACCGCCGGATCCCGGCGACACAACAACGCCTGCACATGTGGGAAGGGACACGTAAACGTGTCCGTGACTGTCACAAACGACCAGTCGACCAACCCGACCACAGCTTCAGCGAAGCGGAACTGATCAGGTCGTGCAACCACACGACGCAATGTGTCGGGGAACGATGGCAACTCGCACGTGCCAGCTACCGGTGCAGCCAAGTCGGCTTCGAGCCGGAGTTGCCGCTCAGGTGTGGGCGGCGGACAAGGCCTGGTCGGGCTGTCCAGACTTGTCGACTGCGATGCGGGGGAATGTCAGGGCAAAGGTGTGGGTCGGACTCCCTGATGGGCCCTTGATATCGGCACCGCCCGCGCGCAACAGTGTGCGGGCGACCCACAGATCGGCGGTGCGCGTCGGTCCTCGCCTGCCGACGACGTCGGTTTCGAGGGGCGATAGCGCCAGTTCGGCCTCGCGTGCGCTGCGCCCGACGCCGTCGTGATCGATCCTCAGCTCGACCGAATCGTGGAAGGCAACTATCTCGCACCGGGCCACGCTTGCTCCACCCGACTTCATGTCGCGCATGACGAGACGCATCGCGTCGAAGGAGAGACTCGTGTCGGCGAGGATGGCGATCGAGGCGGGTCCGTCAACCTCGACCTCGATGTCAGCCAAGCGGGCGCTGCGCCACAGGAATCTCGACAGGTCACCCGAACTGATCTCACAGAGGTTGGGTTCGGTGGTGCCGTCGACGATTTCGGTGCTGGTGACATAACGTTCGATCTGATCGGTCAGGTGGCTCGAGGGTCTCCTTCGGACCCGTTCCACGAATCGAGACACCAGCAGCCGGCGGACCATGCTCTGGGTGTGCTCCTTGGCCAGCGATGACTCGAGCGCGATGACCTCGCGGCTCGGTGCGGTCAGTTGGCGATACAGGATGACGGCGATGGCCGGCAACAGGAAGGCAACGGCAGCGCCGACCGCAGTTCCGAGATTGCTCAGTTCGTCGTCGGCTTCAATCAGCAGTTGCAAGGCTGCATCGCGATCCTCGGCGACGACGTCGGTCAGGAAGGAGTACTCGAGTTCCAAGGTGTCGGCTATGGCCGACTTGTTGTCGCCAAGCGCAAGTGTGATCGACTTGACCTCCTCGCGGAAGCGCTCGACAGCGTCGATTGTTGCTGGGCCCAGACCGCCGAAGTCGCGCGTTGTCTCCTCGACGATCCTGGTCATGCTGGTCAGCGATGCGGAGATGTCGTCCTGGTTCGATGAAACCGGTCCTGAAACGTCGATACCAGCGGTCTCGCCAAGATCTGCAACCAGAACCGTGAAGCCGACCTGGGCCCTCACGACCGTTGCCGTCATCAGCAGCTCGTCATATGCGTGGGCAGCTCCTGCTCGTTCGGTGACACGCCGAGCGGAGCGGCCGACACTGAATATGCCCAGCGCAAGGCCCAGCAAGGCGACGCCAACAACGACGCCCAACACCGCGGCCCGACGTCGCTTGGTCTTCTCGCCTTCTCGCCGTTTGACGATGCCGCCGGTGTTGTCCACGGAGACCTCAGTCGGCCGTTGACTCGGGCACTTCAGGCCGAAGTGGCGGACACGGCCGACGGATCGAGCGCCACGGCATTCGCCTCTGCCTTCGCGGCAGGCAAGAAGATGATCAACTTCGCCCCACCCGACACATCCTGTTTCACGCCCAGAGAACCACCGGAGGCTCGTATCAGCTCGCAGGCGACCGCTATGGCGGTGCTGGCGCCACCTGCACCAACCGTTAGCCGATCCGGCACCGAAACCCTGTCGATTGCAAGCTGGACTTCGCTCGCTCGACGGGGAACACCGTCCTGGGTCAACGTCACCTCGATGCCGCCGACGACATCGCGCACGTGGCACTCGATGTTCGTGGCCCCACACTCGATAGCGTCGATCGTCAGCCAATCGAGTGCGATTCCAACGGCCGAGCGATCGACGTTCACCTTTGTCGACGCCTCCCCTGTGCACATCAACAGCCCGACACCGCGAGTGTGATCCGAGATGGTCTGGGCGATTTCGGTGAGGAAGTCGTCGATTGTGGTGGGTTCGAACCGCAGATCGTGCTGACGGTGCAACACATCGAGAGTTGCGCTCAGCGATGCGATGTCGCGCCTCAGATCCACATCGATATCGGTGGCCGCCCCCTCGGCGACGGCGTTGCTCATCAGGTCGGTGCTGAGCGCTCTCACCACGGTATTGCGACCTCTACTCTCGCGTGCCGTCGCTTCGAGCGTCTCGAGGTCACGACGTGGCCGAGTCAACTCCGTGTACACGAACAAGGCCACAGTCGGAATGACGAAGGCCACCACGAAGCTGAGCAACGTTCCCAGCCGACCGACCGTCGCATCCGCGTTCGCGACTCGCCCGATCGCTGCACTGCGATCGCGGTCCAGCAACGAACGAACCTGGTTGTGGGTTGTGGTGAAGTCGGCGACCGCCTGCGGCGTTGCAAAGCCCGCGGCGAACTCCTGTATCAGGGTGGTGGTCGCCGAGGTGAACTCATCGATCGAATCCGCGGTGTCGGTGCTGAGTCCGTCGAACCGGCTGTCGAAGTCGACGGCGGTCTGGTCGAGGCGCGCGAGGGCAGAGTCGATGTCCTCTTGATTTGCGCTCAGAGCCGAACCAACGTTCACCTCTGCCTCGGATGCAAGCTCGGCCAACACGATTGAGAAGCCGAGCTGGGTGCGCGCAACGGTGACACTCTGGACTAGCTCGTCGTACAAGTGCACAACCGAGGCCCGGTCCGTGATTCGCTTCGACGCCTGTGCAATCGAGAAGACGCCGGACGTGATGAGCAGCAGAGTTGTGACGGCGATGGCCGCAACGGCTTGTGAACGCCGCCGGCGCGCTCGTACTCTCCCTATTTGTCCGTCGCGGAAGGCCTCTGCATCCATGGACAACAACGTCGACCGCCGCTGGGCCAAATTCACCGTTGCCGCCCCTCCTCGATGTTCTGTTGATTTCGCCGCTCAGGTATGAACGCCAGCGGTCGACGATTGATCCGATGACTTCAACAGATGAAGAGGACACCGGCCAGTTCCGCAACGACGCGCTGAAGGATGCGTTGCGCGCCCTTCGGGTCCTTCTGAGCATCGCGGCCGGGGTGCTTGTGCTGTTGCAGCCCGACAGTCAGAGCACCCTCGAACTCAATGTGACCTTCATCGTCGGCGCGATGGTGCTGGCGGCGGCGAATCTGCTGGCCAATCTGTCGGCTGGGTCGGCTCTCGAGACAAGACCTGCCGTTCAGGTGGTGTTCGATGCCTTGCTCGCCCTCACGGTGATGCTGGCAGTGGACATGGACGCCACGCCACTCGTTTGGATCGCGCTCGTCGTACCAGTTCTGGATGCGTCGAGTGCCTGGGGTTCCAAGGGAGCGATGACCGCGTGGTTGGCCGTCAGCGTGACCCACATCGCGGTCCAGCTGCAGACCGCAGCGCCCGACGATACGTCCGCCAGCCTTCTGCGGATCGCCGTACAGCAACTCGCGGCCGTGGGTGCGATCGTCATCCCGGCCTCGATCATCGCCAGCAGATTGCGTGACGACCTCGAACGTACGAGCGATGCCAGGAATCTGGCTGACGAACGCTCGAGACAGCTCAGGTCGCTCGGCGCCGCTGCTGAGAAGATGGCGGGTGCGGAGAGCCCCGAGGCCGTCGTGGCCATGGCCTTGGATGCTCTTGGCGAGATCGGCTTCGCACGGGTCGACTCGTGTGAGTACACACCGGCGTCGAAACGCTGGAACACGGTGGCCGCTCGCGGTTCCTCCGACGCGATGGACCCTGAAGGGGATCCGCTGCTGGACGAAGTGGGCATGGCCTCGATCCTGACCGAAGGGATTGGACCGACAGACTCGAATACCATGTACGCGCTCAGCTCACTTGGGTACCACAGCCGGATTGTCGCGGGATTTGCCACGGACGACGGACGTTCGATCGCCTTTCGTGTGTGGGCGACTGAGACCCTCGCCGCGGAGTCGGCATCTGTCGAGTCGGTCGGTGTCCTGGTCAAGCAGGTGCAGGCGGCGTGGCAGGCAGCCCACACCTTCGAGGCCCTCGCGCGCTGGTCCCAGCAGCTGGCCCACGATGCGAGGCACGATGTTCTCACCGGCCTGCCGAACCGAGCCGAGCTGTTCAGCCAACTCGCCGAACTCGACATCGGCGAGACGGCGATCCTGTTTCTCGACCTCGACGGGTTCAAGGCGGTCAACGACTCGATCGGACACAACGCCGGTGATGCTGTGCTGGTCGAGGTAGCTTCACGACTCTCTGACACCGTTGGTGAATATGACGTAGCCGTGCGTCTCGGTGGTGATGAATTTGTCGTCGTGGCCCGCCCGTCGAACATCGCACGGCTGCGAATCCTCGCCCTCGACATCATCGCCGCGCTGACCGAACCCATCGATGTCGGCGTCACCCTGGCCAGCGTGGGCACCAGTATCGGCATCGCTGTCGGCGAGCCCGGCGAAACAGCTGATGGCCTGTTGCGCCGTGCCGATGAGGCCATGTACACCGCCAAGGCCACGGGCGGATCGGCCCATCATGTCTCGAGTGCCCGGCCCGAGGTCCCCACCAAGAGTTCGGGTGTTTCCCGCACTCCCGGCAGGACCTAGGCGATTGATCCCAATGTGTGTCGGCCGGACCACCACAACACCCTGAACCGCCTCGACGTCTAGATCAGGGCCGCGCGGATCGCGTTTGCGGCGTTGCCCAGGTCGTCGTGGTCGACCGAAGCCGCAGCGTTGGCGAAGTCGAGATCTCGGATGTCGTACATCGGCAGCACGTGGACATGGGTGTGAGGTACCTCGAATCCAGCGATCATCAAGCCGATTCGTGGTGGATCGAATGCCTTCTTCAGGCCATCTCCGATCTTCTTCGACACGGCAAAGACGTGGGACGCAACCTCGGCGTCGAGATCGATCCAATGATCCACCTCCACACGGGGCACAACAAGCACATGGCCCCGCTGAAGTGGGTTGATCGACATGAAACCCACACAGATCGGGTCCTTCCACACGAAGGTCCCGGGTATTTCGCCGTCGATGATCCTGGTGAAGATGGTGGCCACGGAACGAATGTAGCTGGCGGCGCCTCCGGCGGTCGATACAGTCGGCGCTGATGCCCGACAGCATGGGACACGCCCGAGTGGCCGACAGCAGGGTTCTGACCCTGCCCAACATCATCACGCTCGCGCGGCTGGCGTGCCTTCCTGCGTTCCTCTGGTTGTTGTTCAGCCAGGAAGATCGGCACGCCGCTGCGTGGTTGTTGGGCGGTCTCGGAGCGACCGACTGGGTCGACGGGTGGGTGGCCAGACGCTTCAACCAGGTCTCCGAGCTTGGCAAGTTGCTCGACCCCATCGCCGACAGGCTGTTGTTCCTCGTCGGAGTCACCGCCATCTGGGTCGATGGTTCGGTTCCGGCATGGATCGCAATCGCGACCCTCGCCCGTGAGACCCTTGTGAGCGTGGTTGCCCTCGTCCTGGGAGCCCTCGGGTCAAGGCGAATCGATGTCACTTGGTGGGGCAAGACCGGCACCTTCTTGTTGATGTTCGCCTTTCCGCTGTTCCTTGCCGGCAACAGCGACGTCGGTTGGGCAGACGCCGGACGTGTTCTCGCGTGGATGTGTGTCGTGCCAGGGCTGGCCATCCACATCTACTCGGCCGCCGGATATGTTCCCATCGCGCGTCTGGCTCTGGCAGATGGCCGCGCTGCTCGTGCCAGCTCGCGGTAACGTCAAGGGCATGAACACACCGGACGACGTTCGTTATTCACGCGATCACGAGTGGATCCGCTTCGACGCGGGCGGTACACACGCACGAATCGGCATCACGGACTATGCCCAGGACGCTCTCGGTGATGTCGTGTTCGTCGATCTGCCAGAGACAGGCCGCGAGGTCGAGGTGAACGAATCGTTTGCCGAAGTTGAATCCACCAAGTCGGTTTCAGACATCTACGCACCACTCTCCGGTGTCATCGTCGAGGTCAACTCGACACTCGACGATGCACCCGAGACACTCAACGAGGATCCCTACGGCGAGGGTTGGATATGTGTCCTCGAGGTGGCGGCCGACGTCGACCAGAGCGAACTCATGAGCGCAGCCGAATACGCCGAGTTCACCGAGGGGTGACATCGAAGTGACCGGACCGTTCTGCAACCTGTGTGGGCACCAGAACCCGGTCGGCGCGCGCTTTTGTGCGAGTTGTGGCTATCAGCTCAAGAGCAATGCCGACCTACACACCCAGGGGATGGACCCCCTCGAGCCCGAGCCGACACAACCGGCGGTGGCTGCCCCGACCGATGCATGGCTCGTCGTGTCAGGTGGTCATCGCAGCGGCACCCGCTTCCCGCTCAGCGGCGAACTGGTGACGGCCGGACGCCACCCCGACAGCGACATCTTCCTCGATGACATCACCGTCTCACGGCGACACGTCGAGATCCGTCGCGTAGCGGGCTCGCGAACGATCGCCGACGTCGGCTCGCTAAACGGTACCTACCTCAACGGTGAACGCATCGACGAGGGCGTACTCGGCGACGGCGACGAGGTCCAGATCGGCAAGTTCAAGCTCGTCTACGAAGTTGCGAGCGGCTGATCATGGCGAGGTCGCACCTTTCTATCGGCGAGGTTCTTTCACGGTTGCACGACGAGTTCCCCGATGTGACGATCTCGAAGATCCGTTTCCTCGAAACCCAGGGGCTCATCGACCCCGAGCGAACCGCTTCGGGCTATCGCAAGTTCTACGAGGACGACGTCGAGCTGCTTCGGTGGGTTCTCGTGCAGCAGCGCGACAGCTTCCTGCCGTTGAGGGTCATTCGCGACCGCATTGCAGCCGGCGACCACCTTCACCCCGAGCCCGAACCCGAACCCGACGACGAACCGGTTCCTTCCGGTCCCAGCGGTGCGGTCGGCGAGAGCGCAGCGTTCGACGACACCTTCACCGGCGGTGAACTCGACGGGCAGGCCGCATCGCTCGATACCGGCCCCAGCACTCTGGCGCTCACGATCGAGGAGCTCGCCTCTGCCGCAGAGCTGTCCGTCGACCAGATCGCTTCGCTCGAGACCTACGGTCTCGTCCAGAGTCGACCCCTGGGCCCAAGTCGCTACTACGACGCCGAGTCGTTGGCGGTCGCGCGCGTGGCGGCCGGATTCATGAACTTCGGTGTCGAGCCCCGCCACCTGCGGATGTACAAGACCGCTGCAGAGCGTGAGGCCGACGTCTTCGAGCAGGTCGTCATGCCCCTGTTGCGTCAGCGCACGCCGTCGGGGCGACGCGATGCGACCGAGCAGTTGGAAGAACTAGCCGGTCTCGGCGCCCGGTTGCGAGCGGCCATGATGCGCCAGGCTCTCCTTGGCCACAACTCCTCGTCGTGAGCTCTTCGGGCTGGGACACCTCTGGCCTTTGATCGATCGCAACTCCGGCCTCGAAAGTGTGAAACCACGGCGACTCGCTCACCGAGACTGGATACCGACCCTGGTCGGCCGCGGTAGGGTCAAGCCATGGTCGAAATGGAGGTCCTCGGCGTTCAGGTGGAGCTTCCTTTCAACACGCCTGTCATCTTGCTTCGCGAAATCGGTGATGAGGCCCGGGTGTTGCCCATCGTTGTCGATGTGCCAGAGGCCCAGGCCATCGGGCGCATTCTCGAAGGTGTGCGTATGCCGCGTCCCATGACCCACGATCTCATGACCGACATACTCGATCAGCTCGACGTCGAGCTGATCAGTGTCACCGTCACCGAGCTGCGCGACCGCACTTTCTTCGCCGAGTTGGTGGTCGAAGGAAATGGTTTGAGGCGAACGATCTCGGCCAGGCCCAGCGACTCGGTTGCGCTCGCCGTTCGTGCCGGCACACCCATCTTCGTGGCCGACGAGGTCCTCGCGATGGCGGCAACCAGGCTCGAGGTCGGCGATCTCAACGAGTACGACGACGAAGACTTCTCGAACGTTGGTGACGAGGAGTCCGATCCGTCCGAGCTTCTCGACGAGTTCAAGCTCTTTCTCGACGACATCAATCCCGAGGACTTCCAGAGTTGATGGCCAGGTGAGCAACACATGATGCGCGTCAGGGCGAGCCGGCGAGGCCTTGAAAAGCAGACGTCCTTTCGCCCGCTGACGCCGTTTCGCGCTCTCGGCCGCATCCGTCGCGCCGTTGGCCTGCTGGCCTTGGTCATCTGTGGGGCGACCCTCGCCTACCTCGGTTTGGGTCTCACGTTCTCCGAAGCGCTCTATCAGACGCTCATCACCATAACCACCGTTGGATATCACGAGGTCGGCGACAACGCCGGCACAGATTCGTATCGTGCGGTCACCTCGGTCATCATCGTGTTGGGCGTTGGCTCGACGTTCTACACCCTCGGTGTTCTCGTCGAGAGCCTGATCGAGGGGAGACTGGAGCATGTTTATGGTCGGCGTCGTATGACGAAGGAGATTGCACGGATGAATGGTCATATCGTCGTTTGTGGAGCCGGGCGTGTCGGACGCGAGATCATCGCTGAGATCGCCGAGGACGGTCGCGAGTTCGTGCTCGTCGATGCGGTCGCCACCCAGCTGAACTATCCCGCCGAGTACCCCCTCATCGAGGGTGACGCTACCGACGATGAGATCTTGCGGTCGGTGGGTGTCGAACGCGCCAGCGTCGTGGTTTCGGCTCTGTCGAACGACGCCGACAACGTCTATGTGACCCTCTCGGCCAGAGCGATGAATCCGAATCTGTTCATCGTCGCCAGGGCCCACGCTTCGGCAGCCGAGGAGAAGCTGCTCCGGGCCGGCGCCGATCGGGTTGTCAACCCTCAGTTCATCGGCGGTCGCCGGATGGCCACCTACACACTTCAGCCAAATGTCGCCGAATTCCTCGATGTCAGCGTGCATGGTCAACAAGACGAGTGGCGTCTCGAGGAGGTCACCGTCACCGTCGACAGCGCCTGGGCCGGGGCGGTCGTCGGCGACGTCAGAGTGCGCCCAACCACGGGTTGTCTGTTGCTGGCGGTGCGCACCGACGGTCAATTCGTGACGAACCCGCCCGACGACCACGTCCTCGACCCCGGCTCGGTCATCATCGCCATGGGGCGGCCAGGAGAACTCGAACGCCTCCACGAACTGGCCGACTAGGTTGGCGGCCCTCTCGAGGATGAGGCACAGAATCACATTTTCTGAGGCGCGCGATTCATTCGACTTTCGCGCGAAGCGCGCGACCCCCAGTACACACTGTAGGTCAAATCGCGCGGTTCGCGCGATATTTCGCGCTGAAGGTGATTGACTACAGCGGAGCGCGCGCGTACCTTCGGTTCTCGGCATGCAACCACATCGACGTAGTTCCGCCGATGTGATGCACTGGACGGGCGACGGGAGCAGAGTAGTGGTTATGACACAGCAGGTGCAGGGCGGATTCTCCGGCAAGAAGACGGCCGAGATCGTCGGAATCAGCTACCGCCAGCTCGACTACTGGGCACGCACCGATCTGGTGCGTCCGTCACTGGTCGACGCCGCCGGCAGCGGTAGCCGTCGCTCCTACAGCTACCAGGACCTGCTCGAACTCAAGGTCATCAAGACCCTTCTCGATGCAGGCATCCGCCTCGAGACAGTTCGCGACATCTTCGGCTATCTGCGCAATGAACTCGATGAGGACGTTGCATCCGCGAACCTCGTCATCAGCGGAACCACCTCTGTTCTGGTTCGCAGCGGCGAGGAGATCATCGACCTCATCCAGGGCGGTCAAGGCGTCTTGAACGTCCTGCCCCTGGCTGGCGTCAAGCAGGGTCTCGACGCTGCCATCGTCGAACTGTTCCCAACCGTCGAACCCGGAGCAGACGCCGCCGTCGGCGGCTGACTTCCAGACGGCATTCGCACCCCACCATCCCTCCACCAGCCAACGAAACCGCGACGGCGGGGCCGGCTCAGCCGACCCAGGTGTTGCCTTTTCGGGAGGGGTGGGGAGAGCGACTGCACCGCTGGCCGCGAGCGTAGGCGTCCCTGACCTGTCTCGGGATGTTGAGACCCTTGAGTTGGGGAGACGAGTCGTAGGGGGACTCGGATCCGGTCAGGTTCGCGACCTCGACGGCTATCGCCACCAGGGCCTCGTCGCTCAACGAATCGAAATCGATCCTGACACTTGCCGTGGGTATCGGCGCCGCCTCGTTCGATCCGACGACCGTTCCGATCACGTTCACCGTGTGATCGGCAACGTCCAGCGTGGTGATGACATGTGCGCCGCGGTTCAACGGAACCGAGGACTCGAGCAACATGCCGGTCGCCGACAGATTCGAGACGTGGGTGTGGACGGGAGTACCTTGGGGGTGCAACCCGTCGTCGAGCGTCGAGGTCGTGGCCTCCTTGTCGACGGTGGCGCGAGCAGCTCGTCGCTTGTCGATGGCTCTGGTTCGTTCGCTGGGCATCGCGAACGCTACTCGAAACACGCCACCCTCCTTCTCACAACCGAGTACCTCGGTCTCGAAGAGCTGCGCACCCAGGACTCGTGAACCGGCCTGACCGCCCCCACGTGGGCTGACCTCGACCGAGAGCCGCTGCCCTGCGGTCAGCCAATCGGGAGCGGCATCCATCCGAATCAGAAACGCGTCCCGACTCACCTCGGTCACGAAGAGGTGCATCGGCGGACCGCTGTCGCCGACCCGCCTCAAACGAACAACCGTGGGAGGCACCCGGGCGAAGGACTGGCCCGCCGCCGCAGCCCATTGTGATGTGGTCTGCACCGTGATGACTACGACAACTTGCCCGAGGAGCTTTAGCTGGCCTTTGGTGCGTTGATATCGGGGTCGAGTTTGAGGCTCGCGCTGTTCATGCAGTAGCGCCGGCCGCTCGGTGGGGGGCCATCGGCAAAGACGTGGCCCAGATGGGCACCACACGATGCACAGGTGACCTCCGTGCGGACCATGCCGTGGTCGGTGTCGACGTTGATGTTCACCACCCCCGAGCCGATGGCCTCATAGAAACTGGGCCACCCCGACCCCGACTCGAACTTGGCGTCGGAGCCGAACAGTTCGACCTCGCAGACGACACAACAATAGGTGCCAGGTGTTGTGGTGTCCCAGTAGCAGCCGGTGAAAGCCCGCTCGGTTCCAGCCTCCTGGGTGACACGAAACTGCTCGGGGGTCAGGCGGTCGCGCAGCCCTGCTTCTGTGAACGTCTTGCTCGGTTCGTGATCCATATTCACACCGTATCCACCGGCATACCCACAAGAATGTCACAGGGTTCAGGTACTCGTTACCCACAGGCACTTTCCCGTACGGTCGATCCATGGAAGGAACAAGCTCCGTGAGCGAAGCAGTCATGAGTACCCCAGTTGCCAACGAAGGTCAGTCATCTCATCCGATCTCGTTCGATGAGTTTGCCGAATTCGCCGAAGACGGCGGCTACGAGGTCACCCTCGTCGATCGGAGTGTCGAGATGGTCGCAGGGGCTGATGCGTACTCCCAAGAGGGACCGCTGACGACCTTCTTTGACACGGGAGGTCGTGACGTCATCGACTCGTGGGCGGTGCGGACACTTAGCGTGCGCACCGCCGACATCGCGGTTGTGCGCCGTTTCGGGTCGAGGAGGACGGCGGCTCCGATGCCTTCAGTTGTCACGGGAGCCCACCTGACGATCGCCTACGAGCCGCCCAATGAAAGTGCCTTGGCCAGCTGAATTGTGTCGTTCACGACCAATGTCGCGCCGGCGGCCTCGAGCTCGCCGGCCTCGGCGAATCCCCATGTGACACCGATGCTGGCATGTACACCAGCCTTCCTTGCGCCCTCGACGTCGTGGAGTCGATCGCCGATCATCACGGCGTCGGCCGGATCGGCCCCGACCACCTCGAGGGTGTGGCGCACCACGTCTTCCTTGTGGTCCCTGCTCCCATCGAGGGTTGCAGCGCCGATGTAGTCGAACACATCGGCCAGCCCGAAGTGTTCGAGTATGCGGCGCGCCGACGGCTCGGGCTTCGATGTGGCTGTCGCGAGCACCCTTCGGGTTGAGGCGAGCTCGTGAATCACCTCAGACACGCCCGGATACAACACGTTCTCTGCCCAGCCGACCTCGTGGTAGTAGTCGCGGTAGGCGTCGACGGCTGCCTCGACATGGTGCGGGTCGATTCCCATCTCCGGGAACGTGACCCGTAGGGGTGGGCCTATCGTCTTGGCCGCCTCCTCGTGTGAGATCTCGATGCCGAAGGCGGCCATCGCCTTCACGATGCCTGTCGCGATTCCAACCGAGTTGTCGCTGATCGTTCCGTCCAGATCGAACAGTACGACGCGATGGTCGAACCTCACTCGGGTGAACCTGTCAGCAGTTCCAGCCAGCGTTCGTCCCTCTGGCCCGGTTGGCGATCGAGCATCATCACAAAACCATCGTCCGCGAGCTTCTCGAGCACCTCGACGACTTCCTCCGTGCCTTCGAACAGGTGCATTCGTTCGGTGCGGTCGCGAAGCTCTCGGGCCGTCTGGGCTCCACGAAGCATCAGGACGCCGAGGATGGCCGTGGCGGCTTCGTCGATGCCCAGGAATTCGTCGAACACATGTCGGTACTTGGTGACACCGTGCCCGCTGGTGGGGTGAACGAAACGAATGAGCTTGCGCTCCTTGCCCACCGTCAGCATGTTCATGACGGTCGCTTCATCAAAACTGGTGACGGGATCGCGACTCGACTTCTGGTTGCACGCCGCCAGGATTGCGTTCATCGAGAGCGGGTAGTTCTGCGGGGTTGCCATGCCCTTCTCGATCATCGATGCGATGACGCGGGCCTCGACCTCGTCGAGCATTGCGCCTGGAGGAGCGGTGGGGGGAATGTCGCCGCTGGTGTGTTGAAGCCATGAACCGGAGCGAATTCGGGTCAGTTGGGTCAGACCGGTGCCGTACTGGTAGGACCAGGCCGGACCATTGCTCGCGGTTTCGATCAACACGCGGTGGAAGAACCCCTCCACCGAGGACTCGATTTCGTCCAGGAAGGCCAGGCAGTCGTCGACGAAGTCGGGATCGAGGATTGCCACCAACCCGTGGATCTTCTCGCCGATCGAGTCCGTGCCATCGAAGCGGGCGCCGGGATACACGAACTCGGTCTCGAACAGGAACCCCCGCGTCGTGTCTGGCTCGGTGCCGGTCACGTAGGGCTCGAGGAGCGGCCACCGCTCCTCGCCAGGCATCAGCGTTCCGTACAGGAACAGGCGATTTGGTGTCACGAGCCGTGAGGTTAGGCGCTGGCGAGCCGTTCGGGAACCCACCACATCTGGCCCTGTTGCTCTCTTGGCGGCTTGAATCGTCCAAGAGGGATGGAGGACAGGCGGATTGCTGCGCCCGGATCACAACACTCGAAGTGACAACACTCCCGCACCGACGACAACCCACGACAGAGCGACGGTCATCATCACACCCGCCTCGGACAACGCTAGGGTCGCCACGGCTGCTCCGAGTATCTGAACCGCGATGCCACAGACCATCGCTACCGACCCGCTGACGCGCATTGGCCGGCGACGGTATTCGGTAGTGCCATCGGAGCGCACAACGGCGGCAAGAGGTGCGGGCAGGTCACCGGTCAGCCTCAACGTTGCGATGGCGGTCAGGCCGAGGCCGACGGTTGCGAGGATCATTCCGGCGATCATCAGGCCCATGTTCTCCACATCGGCAGGTTTCGCGGATCACAAAGGAATTCATCGCCGAGAGGCTGAGAATCTGTTCAGGGATGAATGGTCAGCGCAGATCCGGGCGGGTTCACCCGGGGGATAGCGGTTCGCTGAACGATGGCGGACCCCTGCCCGATCGTCTCGATCGAAGTATTCGTGTTGGTGCAGCCCCCGTCCTCGAACGACTGATACGACAGCTCGAACTGTGTCGCAGGCGTGGCTTCATCGGACGAGAAGACGACAGGGCGAGACCAGGCGACTGTCGTCGAGGGGCCTTCGCACGGGGCGAAGACCTCGGACCACATCACAAAACCCGACAGTTGATCGCCTCCAGCCAGCAGTTCCCGAACAACCGTGACGGCGCCGGTCGCCAGGTCGGTCACGCTGCCGCGCCAGCCAGATGTGCCCCGATCGATCCTCAGTCGATATGTGGTCCCTGCGCTCCACGAATAGTCGCGCGTGTGTGGGTTTCCCAGGGCACTTGGCAGGAGTGAATCGGTCCCGTCGAGGATGTGCCCGCCCGTTTCGTAGCCACCCCAATTCACCGCGGTTTGCCCAGGATGACCATCGATCCACTGCAATCCCAGGTGGCCGGCGCCGAGGTTGTGTGTTCCCTGGGCGAACGTGGCCTGAAGGGCCCAGAAGTGCAGGTGTCGTGAACTCGGTGGTGTGATGATCGTCAGATCGACTTCGACCGCTTCGGCTCGTCGGAACGAACCGATCCAGCGCACGTGCATTGACGATGCTCGGTTGCTGGAGGTGGGCAGCCCGGTTTCGCGACCGGTGTCGCCTGGCCCGAATGTCGAGATGAACCGCGAGAAGATGCCCACGAGCTCGACTGTAGAGGACCGATCCTGGGCTTCGTCCACTCGAGGCGGCTGGCCAAAGTGATCAAGCTGTCGGCGTCGGTGTCGATGGTCGCATAAGATCTCGGGTACGGGAGTGGTCTCTCGACCCGGGATGAGCCCCGGGGTGAAAGGACATCCAGTGGTGAATCTGCTGGGCGATGGGGGAGGTGCCCGCAAGATCGGGCCGGGTCGCCTCATCGCGCTTGCCGAAGTCATGGCCCCTTTCGAATACGCCACGGCTTTTGCTGGTCGACGCCTGCTTCCCCGGCTTCCCCGTGGTGATCGTACGGTTCTGGTCCTGCCCGGGTTTCTTGCCACCGATGCCAATGTCTGGACGTTGAGGCGCGAGCTTCGAAAGCTCGGCCACTGGGTCTCTGGGTGGGGCGAGGGCTTCAACCTGGGTCCGTCGCAGCGTGTGGTCGACTCGGTTCTCGAGCGCCTGGTCGCCTTGGCCGACGAACGTCAGGCAAAGGTCGATCTGGTCGGCTGGAGCCTCGGTGGTGTCTACGCCCGCTATCTGGCATACAACAGGCCCGATCTGGTGTCGTCGGTCATCACGATGGGCAGCCCGATCCACCCGGTGGGCGAGAGGCGTGGCGCCGTCTCGAAGATCTTCGATCGCGTCGCCCATGTCGACGCCGATCTGGGCGATTTCGATCCGACCATGCGACTGAAGGTTCCGGTGACGTCCATCTGGACTCGCACCGACGGGGTGGTCGATTGGAAGGCCGCCGCGACCAGGCCCGGCCCACGAACTGAGAACATCGAAGTACCCGGTACCCATATCGGTCTGCCGGTCAATCCGTTTGTGTTGCACGTCGTGGCCGACCGTCTAGGCCAGTCCGACGGCGAATGGGCCCCGTACCGACGCCAGCCGAACCTGCAGTTGCCGATCATGCGCATGTTCGCCGACGCCGATGAAGCCGCAGCCAGTGTCTGGGACGACCTCGACGATCTCGAAGATGAACCCGACGACTACGTCTCACCGCTGCTCGGCCTCCCCGACGCCGCCACCAGCTGACACCCCAACCGAATCTTCTGTCTCCAAAAACGGTCGCTCCGGCAGCCATCGCGACGCCCAGATCGGCTTCTGGCCGGTGATGGCGGTTGTTCTGGCAGGCTGGGAGCATGAGTTCACTGGTTCGACCCGATGCTGGGGCCTTCGTCACGGGCCCTCGACTGTTGCAGAGCGGCTCCGACGGAGGATCGTTGTCCGGTCTGACGTTCGCCGCCAAGGAACTGTTCGATGTCGAGGGTTTGCCGACGGGTTGTGGCAACCCGACACTGAGGGCGGCGAGCGACCCCGCTCGGTCGAACGCAACGGCCGTTCAACACCTCCTCGACGCGGGCGCCGACCTCTTGGGCACGACCATCACCGTCGAGTTCGCCTGGTCGCTCAGCGGCATCAATCCGCACGACGGAACACCGGACAACCCAGCCGACCCCTACGGGATGCCAGGAGGGTCGTCGGCAGGTTCGGCTGCGGCTGTGGCAGCAGGCATCTGCGACCTGGCCCTGGGAACCGACACGGCAGGATCGGTTCGGGTGCCAGCCGCCTATTGTGGATTGCTGGGCATCCGCCCCACCCACGGCAGGGTCGACGACACCGGCTGTGCCCCTCTGGCGCCGTCGTTCGACACGGTCGGCTGGTTCGCCCGTGACCCATCGGTGTTCGCCAAGGCCGGTCGTGTGCTGCTCGACGACTGGTCCGAGCCCGCCGCGCCCGATGGGGTCACGATATTGAGCGACGCCTTCGCCGTCAGTCATCCCGAGGTGATCGCCGGGATCGAACCTCTGGTCGCAGCCGCCGTCGATCGTGTGAGTGGAGCGGTGATCGAGGCCACGGCCGGGCCGGAGGGAACCCTCGAGCGGTGGGGAGGAGCCTTCAGCTCGCGAGGCCTGCGGGAAGGGTGGAACTCGAACCGGGGCTATTTCGAACGGTTCGGGTCCGACGGCGTCGGTGAGGAGATCCGTCCCAGATTCGACGTGGCTCCGACCATCACCGATGATCAGGTCACACAAGCCGATGAAGTCATCGCGCAGGCGAAGAGCCGTCTGGACGAGCTGACAGAGGGTGGCAGGGCCATCGTCTTGATGCCTGCCGCGCCGATGCGTGCTCCACGCCGCTACGACGCATTGGGCGAGGCGGCGAAGCAACGGCTGCCACTCATCCAGCTGACAGCGTTGTCGACCTTGACCGGAGCTCCGTCGGTGACGGTTCCGGTGCGTACCAGGACGGGTACACAGGCCGGTCTGTCGCTCGTCGGCGGGCATGGCTGCGACGAGATGCTCATCGATTTCGCCGGGCGCCTCATCGAACTGCTGAGCCTCTAGATGGAACACGATCCGTCGCACGCGTCGCCTGATGAACCCGACACCGGGCTCGGTCATACACGGTCCGGCATCCACAAGAGGGCTCGGTGGTTCCTGCTGGTGCTTCTTGCCTTGCCGGTTGTTGTGGTTGTCGCGTTCATGGGAGCGAGGGCCACCGATCGGCTCGACTCCGAGGTCACGGCGTTTCGCTTCGAGAACAACGTTGCAACCGTCGAGATTGCCACGACCAATACCGGCAGCGGTACAGCCACCGTGCTGAGCCTCGGCGTGATTGCGGGATCGTCGGCAATAGGTGCTGTCAGGGGAGAGGGCATCAACAACGCCGACGACATAGGGCCTGGCGAGACGGTGGTGTACACCATCCATGCGACCATCCTCTGCGAGGCCGGCGACCGGTTCGAGGTCGAACCGGTCGTTCGGATTCAGGATCGGCAGAAGGGCCGGTGGATCGTCTTCCACGAACCCGGAGACTGGAAGTCCGAGACGGTCACCTGCACCTGAGCGTCGGTGCCGCAGTCAGCTGGTTGGGTGTGCTGACCGAGTTCGTGACACCGGGCGCGATCAGCCGCCTCGAACGTCGGGATTTTCGTCGGTGGTCTCGTGCAACCAAGGCGTGTAGCAGAGACCGATGAGAAGTCCCTCAGGGCCCAGCAACCTCGCTATCACCTGGCCCCATGGTTCGGTCTTTGTGTCGTGGATCAGCCTGTAGCCCTTGGCGACGAGCTCGTCGGCCGAGGCGCCAACGTCGGCTACCTCGAAGTCGATGGTCGCCTGCGGAACGGGTACGTCCTCTGGCCAATACTCAGTTCCGAAACACGACATAGCGGCATCGCGAAGCGGCCAGAGCCCCAGGTGTTTTGCACCAGGGAAGCCGTCGACAGCCAGGTAGTCGCCCATCACCTTCTCGAACGGCAGACCCAGGTCGCCTCGATAGAACTGAGCCGCAGCGGCCGGGTCGGGCGTGATCGGTGCAAATCCGGCGACAAATAGAATCTCCATACGAGAAGTTTGCCCCAATGTTCGCCTCGTGCGACCCTCGGGCGGAATGTGCTGCCGAATCGGGCGGTTTCAAGGAACATGGCGACAGCAACGTTCAACGGCAGGATCATCGCTAGCAGCGATGACATCGAAATCGTCGAGGGGAATGCCTATTTCCCGATCGATTCCCTGGCGCCGGAGGTGCGCTCCGATTCGTCCCACTCGACTTTCTGTCCCTGGAAGGGCAAGGCTGCGTACTGGGACATCACCGTCGACGGCGAGACCGCCACCGACGCAGCCTGGTACTACCCGAAGCCCAAGAAGGGCGCAACCAAGGCCGTCGCCGACCGTGTTGCCTTCTACCCGGTCGTTGAGGTCGACCTGTGATGTGGCCGCCTCCTTGGGCGACAGCTCAATCGGTGATGCGGCGGAGAAGTGAGCTGGTGTCCCACCGCCCCCCGCCCATGTCCTGGATCTCGGAGTAGAACCCGTCGACGAGCCTGGTGATCTCCAGATCGAGACCGAGGTGCCCACCTTCCTCGATGCAATAACCGAGGTCCTTGCGCATCCAGTCGACGGCGAAACCGTGCTCGAAGTGGTCGGCGGCCATCGTCTCGTGGCGGTTGTCCATCTGCCAAGATCCCGCTGCACCGGCCGAGATGGTGTCGAACACCTTGTCGGTGTCCAGGCCGGCTCGCTTGGCGAACTCGACACCTTCTGACAGGGCCTGAACCAGCCCGGCGATGCAGATCTGGTTGACCATCTTGGTGAGCTGGCCAGAACCGGTGGGTCCGATCAGGTTGCAGCGCTTCGAGTAGGCGTCGATGACCGGAGCCACGATGTCGAAGTGTTCCTGCGAACCGCCACACATGACGGTGAGCACGCCGTTTTCGGCACCCGCCTGACCGCCACTGATGGGGGCGTCGATGAACCCGACGCCGGCGTCGGCGCAGGCCCCGCCCAACTCTCGTGCCAGCGCCGCCGATGTGGTCGTGTGATCGACAAGAATCGATCCAGCCGACATTCCGGCGAGGACACCATCGTCTCCATAGGCGACCGAACGAACATCGTCGTCGTTTCCGACACAGAGAAACACGATGTCGCGGCCGGCGGCCGTTTCGGAGGGAGTTGAGCCGGAGCTGCCAGTGTCGTGTTCGTCAACCCACACTTCGGCCTTGACCGTTGTGCGGTTCCAGACGACCGTGTCGTGTCCTGCGGCGAGCAGGTGCCCCGCCATTGGAAAACCCATCACCCCGAGGCCGATGAAAGCGGTGGTAGCCATCAGCTGTCTCCGAGGCCCAACTCGGCAATGCGGTTCATGACGGCATCGCGTTCGGCCCCGACCGTCGTGCTGTCGCCGTGACCGGTGTGGACGATCGTCTCGTCGGGCAGGGCGAGGAGCTTCTGCCGAATCGAGGCCAGGATGGTCGGCTCGTCGCTGAAGCTACGTCCGGTGGCTCCGGGACCACCACAGAACAGGGTGTCGCCACTGAAGACCACGCCGGCTGCGATGTCGTGGAAACAGCAGCAACCCGGCGAGTGCCCTGGTGTGTGCAATACGCCGACCTCGTGGCCACCAGCCTTCAGGGCAACTCCCGGTTCGATTGCCCCATCGGTTGTGTGGTCGCTGTAGACCGCTCGCCACAACATGGTGTCGGCCTCGTGTAGCAGGATCGGTGCGTCGACAGCCTCGCGCAAGGCGACCGCCGCGTTGATGTGATCGTTGTGACCGTGGGTCAACACGATGGCCGTGACCCGGCGTCCATTCACCGCCTCGACGATGGGGGCGTGGTCGTGGGCGGCGTCGAACACCATCACCTCGCGGTCGTCGCCGACCAGCCAGATGTTGTTCGTTACCTCCCATTCGCCTCCATCGAGGGCGAACACTCCGTCGGTCGTCACCAACTCGATCACAGCACCACCACTGATCGGAGGACTTCGCCGCGCTCCATCTTGTGGAACGCATCTTCGACGTCGCCCAGGCCGATGCGCTCGCTGACGAAGGCGTCGAGGTCGAGGCGTCCCTGTTTGTACAGATCGATCAGCATCGGGAAGTCGCGAGATGGCAGGCAATCGCCGTACCAGCTCGATTTGAGCGATCCGCCCCGTCCGAAGACCTCGATGAACGGCAGCTCGAGCGACATGGTCGGGTTCGGGACGCCGACCAGGACCACGGTACCGGCGAGGTCGCGAGCCTCGAAGGCCTGCTTGTAGACCTCTGGTAAACCGATGGCCTCGATCGCCACATCAACACCATTGCCATCGGTCAGCTCCTGAATCGCTTCGACGGCGTCGACCTGGCTCGAGTTGACCGTGTGGGTGGCTCCGAACCCCTTGGCCCATTCGAGCTTGGTGTCGTCGATGTCGACGGCGATGATCTTGCTGGCACCGGCCAGGTGAGCACCTGCGATGGCAGCATCGCCCACCCCGCCGCAGCCGAACACGGCGACGCTGTCGCCCCTCGTGACGTTGCCCGTGTTCATGGCGGCGCCGATGCCGGCCATGACACCACACCCCAGCAACCCTGCAGCGGCGGGATCGGCAGATGAATCGACCTTTGTGCACTGACCAGCGTGTACGAGGGTCTTCTCGGCGAAGGCGCCGATGCCCAGCGCAGGCGACAGCTCGGTGCCGTCTTCGAGGGTCATCTTCTGGCTTGCGTTGAAGGTGCTGAAACAGAGGTGCGGCTTGCCCTTCAGGCACGAGCGGCAACTCCCGCAGACGGCACGCCAGTTGAGGATGACGAAGTCGCCGACGGCCACACCGGTGACACCGTGGCCAACCGATTCGACGACACCTGCGGCCTCGTGGCCCAGCAGGAACGGGAACTCGTCGTTGATGCCGCCCTCGCGGTAGTGGAGGTCGGTGTGACACACACCGCATGCCTGGATGGCGACGACCGCCTCGCCCGGGCCCGGGTCGGGGATGACTATGTCGGTCAGCTCGACCGGTTCTCCGACTGAACGGGCGATCACGCCCTTGACTGTCTGCGGCATTGGTATCCCCCAAAGGCGAGTGATTTGAGACATCACTGTACGCCAGAGCACAGGTGGTGTTATCGCAAGCAGCGATAGTCGAGCCACCGGGACCGGCCTTCGTGTCGAGTTCTCGGAAGGGTCAGAAACCAGGGAAGGGTGGAGCGCCCGGGATGCCCTTCGAGAGGATTTGCCAGGGAACGTTGTCGCCAGCCAATGGAACCAATGCCCAACGCCAGCGGGTGGGGGACGCTGGCACGTCGTAGCGGTCCAGAACGCCGGGGCCACACGAGCCGTTCCCCAAACCGCGGTGGGCTCCGTCGATGTGAACTTCGACTTCGTCGATCGACTGCAGTTCGTGGGGATGGGTCGCCGCTTCGAGTGCCTCGACCGTGTAATGGCTGGCGTTCAGCCCGAAGGTCGGATCGCCGGCGATCAGCAGACCGTTCCTGCGATCGTTGTCGGCGAGGACCGCCCACCGAACCTCGGTGTGGTGACCCGACTCCTGCGGTATCGAATACGGCACGAAGTCGTCGTCGATTCGCAGGCGGTGGAGGCCGACCCGAGATCCGATGACCCGGTCAGGGTAGGTTTCGTGCGGCCCGGGACCAAAGAACTCGAGGAGTTCGATGTGTGATGCGAGGCGACCGACGTGTCCAAGCCGAGCGAGAGGTGCCACCCCGAGCGGGTGAGGACGAAAGACGGTCTCGACAGTCAACATCGCGTTGGCGTGGAGCTCGTAGGTCGTGTCGAACCGAAACACCACGCCGGTGTCCCGGCAGCTCATCTCGGTGCGAACACAGACCGGATTGTGGCCGGTCTCGTCGCCGCCTTCGCCCCCGCTGAGAAGCGTGGCGTGGCGAACGAGTCGGTCGTATCCGGCATCCGTCCACCGTCGACCGATCTGTTCTGGCCCGAAGATGGCCCTGTCGTTGTCGGTCTGGGCCCTCATGACGGTCGGGACAAACGGAGCAGAAACCAGCTCGGTTCCATCGACCTCGAAGCCGGCCAAGCCGCTGTCGTGAGCAATGGTGATCGTCACTTCAGCACACTTCAGAACGGTGGCAACATCTCCTCGCTCGACCTCGATCGGCGAACCGACCGGTGTGATAGCAGGCCGTCGGCGGGTCTGAGAGTGGATCTGGAACTGGTCGAACGCAATCTCGTGTCCGGCAGGCGCCCATCGGGTCCGATTCCTTCTGACGGCCGCAACGGTCAGCTGGTGTTCGTTGAGCGAGTTGAGGGTGGTAGTCGAGTAGCCGAGCTGGACTTCGACCGTACTTCCAGCCCTGACCAGGTCGAGTTCGATGGCTCCACTCTGAACCCTCCGCCCGGCGGACTCGAGGTACCACGACAGGTCGTAGATCGACAGGTCGATCCATTGTTGTCGGTTGGTGATGCGCAGCTTGCCCGTCATCGGATCGGCCAGTACGAAGCCGATCGGTTGGTAGGCGTGTTTCAGGGCGACCATCGCTGGATGTGGTTCACGCTCGGGTGAGACCAGCCCGTTCATGCAGAAGTTGCCATCGTTTGGTTCATCGCCGAAGTCGCCGCCGTACGCAAACGATGGAGGTCCGCACACTCGCTCGGTCTCTGGCTGCCCCGAGACGGTTTCTCGGTGCTGTTGCGGTCGGTGGCTGAGTTGCAGGCCCTGGTCGGCCCAGTCCCAGACAAATCCACCGGCCAGCCGGGGTGATGACCTGACCAGGTTCCAGTACTCGTGCAGGTTCCCTGTGCTGTTGCCCATCGAATGGGCGTACTCGCACATGACCACTGGACGGTCGTCGCGGGGATCGTCGGCCAAGGCAGCCAGCTCGGCGAGCGACGGATACATCGGGCCGAGGATGTCGACCGAAGGTCGACGGCCGGCAGGGTGGTAGTGGATTGGCCTGCTCGGGTCGCGGTCGCGCAGCCACGACGAGGCGATGTCGAAGTTGATGCCGTAGCCACATTCGTTGCCGAGGGACCAGGCGATGATGCATGCCCGGTTCTTGTCGCGTTCGACCATACGCTGAACCCGGTGGACGAACTGGTGCTCCCAGCTGGGATCTCGTGCCAGTCGATCCCAGACGCCGTGACTCTCGAGGTTCGCTTCACCGAACACGTACATGCCGTACAGGTCGCACAGTTCGAGGAATCTGTGGTCGTTGGGGTAGTGGGCGGTGCGGACTGCATTGATGTTGTGCTGTTTCATCAGCTCGATGTCGCGAATCATCGAGTCTTCCGACACGACCTTGCCGGTCTCGGGATCGTGGTCGTGCCTGTTCACTCCGCGGATCTCGACGGGTCGCCCGTTCACGACGAGCCGACCGCCGGCGACCTTCACGCTGCGAACGCCGAACCTCTCGACGTGGCAGTGGGTGAGGCGACCGTCGGGGTTGATCAGCTGCACATCGAGTGTGTGGAGGTAGGGGTCTTCGGCGAACCACAGCCTGATGTCGTTGAAGGTGTGGCGCATGATGACGCTGTTGTCCGGGCCCGGCGTTCCCTCGGCGGCAGCGAGTTCGTTGTTCGCGGCGTCGACGACCCGGATCCTGACCCGGTAGCCATCGGGAAGGCCAGGAGCGATGGCCGGTGCTCCGCTACCGAGCGAAACCCGGATGGTTGCATCGCAGGTCGTGTTGTCCGAGCGAAGGTCGGTGCGGATCGAGACGTCTGCGATGTGGGTTTCGGGGACCGACCAGAGTTCGACCGATCGGTGGATTCCGCTGAGCCACCAGTGATCCTGGTCTTCGAGGTACGAACCCGCCGACCAGCGGTAGACGGTGACACCCAGGTCGTTGGCGCCATCGCGAACGTTGTCGGTGATGTCGAACGTCGATGGCAGGCGACTGTCGGTCATGTAGCCGACGGTCACCCCGTTGAGGTGGACGTGGGCGCATGAATCGACCCCACGAAATGTGATGCGGACACGGCCGGTCTTCCAGTCGGCGGGGATTTCGAACGTGCGGCGGTAGTGCCCCGTCGGGTTCGAGTCGGGCACGTTGGGGGGATCGGCCGGCCACGGGTACTGGACGTTCGTGTAGATCGGGATGTCGGCGTTGCCTGCATCTGTGAGCTGCCAGTTCGCAGGCACCACGATTGGGTTGAAGTCGGCCTCCGACGGTGTGGCGTCGGCAGTCTGGGTGAGGGCGAACCGCCACTTGCCATCGAGGCTCAGATGGAAGTCCGAGTGTTCCAGGGGAATGGACGCGGGCAGGCGGCCCCACCCCGTCACGGTGTGGTCCAGATGATCCGGGAGGCCAGGCGAAGTCACATGGTCGATGGTACGGCCCGCGCGCAGTGCCGCTGCCCGCCGGTCTCAGGCCCTGTCGAAGGGCTGGCGGATGATCGTCTTCAAGCGGTCCGGTTCGGTTTTGCGCGGATCCGAGAGGTAGATCTCGTGGTGTTTGCCGGACAGGGTTCCACCCGACTCGGCGATGAAGTCGTGTAGCGCCATGATGCTAGGGCCCTCCTCGGAATACGAGCCGACGTACATGACCTGGGCGGCCTGGCCCTCGGAATAGGTCTCGACTCTGGCCTTGTGGCCGGCGGCGAGCTTCTTCTTGGAGGTCACCGCCGCAAACACCTCAGCCGCCATCTCGTCGGTGACAGCGTCGGGAAGGCAGATCATGGCGGTCCAGAGCCAGTTCGCCTTGTCGTTCGGGTCGAAATCGGCCATGTCGGGGGTCCACCACAGACCCTCGAGGGGCATCACCGTGTAGGCGTCGCCGGTGGCGTCCTTGATCGCTGCGCGCAGGCCGTAGGCGATTGGATAGAGCGACGTGATGGCGTCGGTGTACTCGGTCGCAGTGTTCGGATCACCGGCCCCGTCGATCATCAGGTAGTTGTGGTCGGGCACGTCGACGATGGCCGGCGACGTTTTTGCGCTGTAGTGATCCCGGTGGACCTTCTTCAGATCGATATTGGTCATGGTTGTGTTTCCTTGGGTGTGGAGAGAGTCGACAGGAACTCGACCAGCCAGGCGCGGGCGGCGAGCAGTCGGGTTCGGGTGTAGCCGAACATCGCATCGATGAAATCGGGGACCGGGCCGACCTGGCTGCGGTCGTGTTCGAGCGCTGCGATGCCGGCGTCCAGGTTCGCGAGGCGGCGCTCGAGGGCCTCAAGGGCAACACCGGGATCGAGGAGCGGAAGGCACGAAAAGGCGGTGAGGAAACCCTCGTCGGTGTCGGCGACCGTCGCCAACGCGGCGGTTGTCTCGAGAACCCACAAACGTCGACCGGCAGCCGTTGGGCTGTGCAGACGTCGTTGTTTGCCTCGTCCGGGTGCGGGCACGATCTCGACGCTGGCCAAGCCCTCGTCGACGAGCTGATCGAGTATCTGGTAGATCGACGAGAAACCGACCGAGGTCCACTTTCGCATGCCGCGCTGTTCGATGAGGCGTTCGACGCCATAACCGTGCAGCGGTTGTTCGACCAGCAGACCGAGAACGGCGAGCTTGGCGGGCATGGATGAGCTTCCTCTCCAGTGACTATTCTGCCTCCAGAGTAGTCACCGAGGAAGTTGCAGAGCAGGGCCGAAGGTCCTGGCCACCGAGTTCCCCCTGGCTACGCGGACTCGAGGTCCTCGAAGCGATCGATCTCGCGCAGGCCCCTGAACGAGAACCACCATATGAGGACCACGAGCAGTGTCATGGCACCGCCGAGCACGATCGAGCCGACGAGGCCGAACCACTCGGCGGTAACACCACTCTCGAACGCGCCGAGCTCGTTCGACGCTCCGATGAATACGGCCTCGACGGCGAGAACTCGACCTCGCATGCGATCCGGTGTGACGAGGGGAACAATGGTCAGGCGGATGTATACCGACACCATGTCGGCCGCGGCTATGAGCCCCAACAAGAGCAGCGCGACCCAGAAGCTTCGGGTCAGGCCCAGGCCGATCGTTCCAATGCCGAAAATGCCCACGGCGACAAGAAGGGTCCTGCCCACGCGGCGATTGAAGGGATTTGCCGCCAGATAGAGCGCGGTGACGCCAGCACCGATGCCGCCCGCGGCGCGAAGCCAGCCGAGTCCGAGCGCTCCGACACCCAGGCGCTCCTCGGCCAGGGCAGGCGCCAGGGCCACCGCTCCGCCGAACAGAACGGCGAACAGGTCGAGCCCGATCGCAGCCAGCAGGATCGGTTCGGACCGAACGAACCGAAGGCCCTCCATGGCCGACCGCAGCGACGGGCGTTCGTCAGATGCGTCCTGTGGTCGCCTGTACTCGACGACATGAAGAGACGCGGCCGAGATCACCAGCATGGCTGCGATCGCAACGAACGGCCAGACCGGATCGACGGTGTACAAGAAGCCCGCGATGACCGGCCCGGCGACGGCCGCCAGCTGCCAGGTAGCAGCGATCGTCGACATGACACGCGGCAATTCGCCGTCGGGCGCGACGAGGGGAGGTATCGATCGCGACGCCGGGTTGGCGAATCCTCTGGCGGTGCCAAAAAGTAGTACGAACACGAAGAGGAGGCCGGGCGAGGTAGGGGAGGTCGATGTGTACCAGGCGGTAGCCGCAGCAACTGCGGCCTCCGACAAGAGAGCGATCGAAGCGATGCGCCGCCTGTCGTAGCGGTCGGCCATCGATCCGGCGATCAGCACCAGCAACGCCGTCGGCAGGAACTCGGCCAGCCCGATGAAGCCAAGATCGATTTCGCGGCCGGTCATGTCGAAGACGAGCTTCCCCGCGCCGAGCGCCAGTGCCGACGCTGCCGCGGCGTTGCAGAATCGGCTGATCATCACCAGACGGACATCGCGGTCGGCCAGCAGCGCTCGCAGCGTTGACCCGTCGCTCACTCTCGATCCCCTTGCGTCGATGTCGGCGCACGATATCTCCCTTCGGCGGTCGGAGCGGTAGCTTTCAGAACGAAGCGACCCAAGGGGCGACATGGCGATCGAACTCGAAACAAGTCCTGAGGACATGGGAATGTCCTCCGCTCACCTCGAGCACCTCACCAGGCACATGCATGCCTACGTGGACGATGGGCGACTGCCGGGAACGTATTGCCTCATCGCCCGGCGCAACAAGATCGTCTATCTCGACACCTACGGTCGTCGCGACATCGAGAACGACCTCCCCGTCGAGACCGACACGATCTACCGGTTCTTCTCGATGAGCAAGCCGATCACCTCGATTGCGGTCATGCAGCTGTGTGAACAGGGAAGGGTGAAGCTGACCGATCCCGTCGAGAAGTACATCCCGAGTTTTGCCGATATGCAGGTATTCGAGGGTGGCAGCACGACGGCTCCTCGTCTGCGCCCGGCCAAGACCAAGATGAACATCCATCATCTGTTGACCCACATGTCGGGTCTCACCTACGGGTTCATGAACGCCCACTCAGTCGATGCGATCTACCGGGCCAACGGCTTCGATTTCGGAGTGCGCCACGAGGGTCTCGGGGCGACGATCGACTCGCTTGCGTCGTTGCCACTCATGTGTGACCCCGGTGCCGAATGGAACTACTCGCACTCGACCGACGTGTTGGGGCGGGTGGTCGAGGTCATCTCGGGTCAGCCCTTTGGTGAGTACCTCCAGGATCATGTCCTCGGTCCATTGGGAATGATCGACACAGCGTTCAGGGTCAGAGAGGGCGAGTCTCATCGCCTGGCCTCCAACTACTTCCCGCATCCCCGGACGAACAAGGCGACGCTGCTCGACGCTGCCGAGACGAGCCCGTTCCAGAACGAGCCTGCATGGGAGGGCGGTGGCGGAGGCCTCGTCTCGACGATGTCGGACTATCACAGGTTCTGTCTGATGCTGATGAACAAGGGCGAGCTCGACGGCCTGCGGGTCATCGGTCGAAAGACCCTCGAGTTCATGACATCCAATCACCTGCCGGACGGCAAGGACCTCGAATCATCCGGCACGCCACTTTGGTCCGAGACGCCGTACACCGGCGTCGGCTTCGGTCTCGGCTTCTCCGTGCAGATCGACCCGGCGATGACACAGGTGGTTTCGAGCCCCGGCGAATACGCCTGGGGCGGCGCGGCCTCGACCGCGTTCTGGTGTGATCCCGCCGAGGAGCTGCACGTCATCTTCCTCACCCAGCTGCTTCCCTCCAGCCATCACCCGATCCGCCCGGAACTGAAGCAACTCATCTACGGAGCCCTCTGCTAGTTGCCGTCGGCCAGCGCCTCACGGGCGCTCATCGGCAGATCCCGCCTCCCCCCAGTGGACTCGTCACTACCAATCGAAAGGACCATCGTTGTGAAGGATTCCTCACTCTCCGACATCGATGCCGTCGGCCATGCCGAACTCGTCTCGTCAGGGCAGGCGACACCTCGCGAACTCGCCGAGGCCGCGGTGGAACGAATCGAAGCGGTGAACCCTCAGCTGAACGCAGTTGTGCTCGAGTGGTTCGACGCGGCGATCGCCGGCGCCGACGACGCTCCCGATGGTCCGCTGCGCGGTGTTCCGTTCCTGTTGAAAGACATCGGAGCGACGCAGAAGGGCACACCCACCTACCTGGGCAACCGTGCCATGAAGGCCGCCGACAACCGTGCCCCTGCCGACAGCGTGCTCGGCGCCAGGTTCCGGGCCGCGGGGCTCGTGACCCTGGGCAAGACGAACCTGCCAGAGCTCGGCACCGTGCCAGTGACCCAACCCAAGGCGTTCGGTCCGACCAACAACCCGTGGGACCTGGGCCGTTCGCCATCAGGATCGAGCGGCGGTTCGGCGGCAGCGGTGGCTTCGGGGATGGTCCCTGTCGCTCACGCCAACGACGGTGGGGGATCTACCCGGTTGCCCGCGAGCTGGAACGGTCTGGTCGGATTGAAGACGACCCGGGGGCGTCAACCGTTGCCCGAAGGAGTCAGCCGTCTGACGTCCGAGCTCGTCGTCAGTCGCACGGTCCGAGACACAGCGGCCGTGTTGGACGCGACACACGGACACACGCCAGCGTGTGTTTTTCAGCTCCCTCCGCCGGGTCGCCCGTTCGGCGACGAGCTGGGCCAAGACATCGGTCGCCCCAGAGTTGCTGTTCTGACCGACGCCGGAGCCGAATACGACGCCGATCCCGAGTGTGTCGAGGCGGCATGGGTTGCGGCTCGTCAACTCGAGTCGTGGGGTTGTGAAGTGGTCGAGGTCGACGCGTCGGTGATCTTTGGGCCCCTCAGCAGGGTCAACGGGCGGGCATGGATGGCAGGCATCACCCGCCGTGTCGATGCGTTGGGCGAGGTGCTCGGCTGGCCACTGGCGAAGGAACACGTCGACCCCTACAACTGGGTGGCAGCGGACCGAGGCCGCTCGATTTCAGCTGCGGATGCCGCTGCAGCGGCCGAGACCCAACAAGTGTGGGTGCGTCAGATGTTCGAGTGGATGCATCCGTTCGATCTGCTGGTGACACCGACGTCTGGCTGTCCACCGCTGTTGACGTCGGAGGCCGAACCAGACGCCGACAAGCCGTGGCGTGTCGGACGCCTGTATGGCCTGGTCGGACGTTTCACTATGCCGTTCAACGTGACGGGCCATCCGGCCATCTCGTTGCCCCTTCATTGGACGACCGATGGGCTCCCTGTCGGAAGTCAGATCGTCGGTCGCATGGGCGACGAAGCCGCCCTGCTACGGGTGGCATCGCGCTTCGAGGCCGAGATGCCGTGGAACCATCGCAGGCCCCCAGTCTCGGCCTAGGGCATCGCCCGGTCCATCTGGCCACATATCGCCGGGTCGCGTCTCGGTTCCCGGCTGCCCGTCCTGTGGAATGTCTGATCCGGCGCAGCGGTTCATCATTGGGGTCGACGACCGACCGGTACCGTGCAGGCAGGAGCGCCAAGTGAATCACTTCGACATGATCATCGTTGGGACCGGGTCTGGGAACTCGATCCCGGGACCCGAGTTCGACGATTGGAAGATAGCCGTCGTAGAAAAGGGAGCGTTCGGTGGCACATGTCTGAACGTCGGGTGTATCCCGACCAAGATGTTCATCTACGCCGCAGATATCGCCCACATGGTGAAACACAGCGAGATGTACGGCGTCGATGCCACACTCGACGGCATTCGCTGGACCGATGTTCGAGACCGCGTCTTTGGTCGCATAGATCCAATCGCTCACGCCGGCGAGCAATACCGGGTGGGCGAGGAGTGCCCGAACATCACCGTGTTCCACGGCGAGGGCAAGTTCACCGACGAACGCATCGACGGTGAACAGCGGGTCATCGAGGTCAACGGTCAGCACCTGACGGCTCCGACCATCGTTCTCGGTGCAGGTGCTCGACCCAACGTTCCGCCGATCCCCGGAATCGATCCTCGGCTCGACCTGCCGGTGGTGCGCTACGAGACGTCCGACAGCGTCATGCGTCTCGACGAGTTGCCCGAGTCGATGCTGGTCCTCGGTGGCGGCTACGTCGCGACCGAGATGGGTCATGTGTTCTCGTCGTTCGGCGTCGACGTCAAGCTGGTCAACCGCGGCCCCGTCCTGCTGGGGCACGAGGATCCAGACGTGGCAAGGCGGTTCACCGAGGTCTACTCACAACAGGTCGATGTGCGCACGGGGACCTATGAACACGAGGTGCATCACAACGGTGACGGGGTCGAGATGACCTATCGGTGCAGTATCAGTGGCGAACTCGAGTCGGTGAGCGCCGAGTGTCTCCTCCTGGCCACCGGTCGCAAACCCAACGGCGACACCCTGAATCTCGACGAAGCCGGCATCGAACATCGTGGCTGGCGCGTGTTGGTCGACGACGCGGGCCGCACGTCAGCCCCAGGCGTTTGGGCGTTCGGCGATCTGTCCAACGAGCTCCAGCTGAAACACCTGGCAAACCTCGAGATGCGAGACGTGCGCCACAACATCCTCAATCCAGACGACCTGCGGTTCACCGACCGCAGCCTCACGCCGCACGCTGTCTTCAGCCATCCGCAGGTGGCAGCGGTCGGCATGACCGAGCCCGCTGCACGCGATGCGGGCATCGACGTCATGATCGCCACCAAGGACTATGGCTCCACGGCCGCTGGTTGGGCGATGGAGGACACCACCAGCTTCGCCAAGCTGATCGCCGACCGAGCGACCCGCAGGCTCGTCGGGGCCCACATCATGGGGCCTCATGCGGCAAGCCTGATTCAACAGCTCATTCAGGGTATGGCGTTCGGCCAGACCGTCGACCAGATGGCCTCGGGGATGATGTACGTCCACCCGGCACTCTCCGAGGTCATCGAAAACGCCCTTCTCGACTTTTCCGACGAGAACTCTGGCTAGAACCCAAGTGGGATGTGTCCAGCCGCCAACCGGATGGGCCACACGACCAGCAACAACAGGGCGTTTGTTGTGGCGATCGATTGGAGCCGGGGGCCGAACCAGCCGATCGCAGCGTCGGGTCGCAGGATGATCCACACCATCGCCAAGGCGACCTGCAGGCCGATGAACGCGGCCACCGGATTCGCGGCGAACGCGGCGCCGAAGTCTCCTCGCACGAAGCGCGATGCGGCGCGGGTTGCGCCGCAACCGGGGCAGTAGCCGCCGGTGCACCTGCGGTACGGACACAGGGTCGGCCCGTCCTCGCCTCCAACGACGAACGATGCGCCGAACGCGGCCACCACCCCACCGATGGCCAAGAGCCGTGGGGGTGCCACAAGACGTGGGTGTTCGTATGTGGCTTGGATCGTCATGACCGACTGCTGCCAGCGGTGATGAGGAACAGGATCGCCAGGCAGAGGATGACCGTGCCGATGATGCCGATGACGAAGGCGGCAGTTGCCGTGCCCCTCTGCGAGGGGTTGCCGCGACCGCGGTCGATCTGGTCTCGGGCCCTCTTGCCCATGACGATGGCGACCGGGGCCAGGAATTGGCACAACACCAGGCCGATGATGGCGACAGCCAGAGCCGCCCCCGCGTTGCCTCCAGGCTTGATGTAATAGGGCCCTGCGGCACCGGTCAGCTGGCCCTGCCACACGGGTTCGCCCGGTACCTGTGGCCGTTCCGCGAAACCGGGTGGCAGTTCGTTCGTGTACCCGCGAGGTGGGGGAGGTGGAGGCGTGAAGTGGTTGCCCGGAGGCGCCGGCGCGAGATCCTGAGGTGGATCCGCCGGCGCGAGATCCTGGGGTGGATGGGGCGGTCTCGGATTGTCGGGATTGTCGGGGTTGCTCGAGTCAGAACCCGAGAACGGATCGAATGAACCGGTCATGCGTCAGCAGAGGCTCGCCAGGAAGGAGCCGAGCGCGGGGTTGACGATCTCGGGATGGGTCATGTTCGGGGCATGGGCGGCACCGGGCACTCTCACCAGACCGCGTGGGTGTTTGACGCTGTCCTGCACCAGTTCGGCGCGGTCCATCGATATGGCCTGATCCTCCTCCCCATGGATGGACAAGACTGGGCAATCGATCTCGCCCAATCGGTCGGTGATGTCATCTCTTTCGAGGAGGGCTCGGGCCGGGTGGACGACGGTCGCTCGGTCGCGGGCTTCCCACTTCTCGATCCACGTCGTCGCCAGCGTCGGCTCGCCGATTATCAGACCGGCTACGAACTGGCCCACTTCGCCGAGTGGTTCGCCGCTGGTCCAGTGGGCGATCATCCCTTCGTAGCCAGCGAGGGTCTCTGCGTCGTCGACCCCGGCCTGTGAATCGATGAGCACCAGCCCCATCACTCTTTGGGGCTCGAGTAGCGCAGCTCGCAGTGAAAGAAATCCTCCCTGGCTCATCCCGACGAACACCGCGGAGTCGACCTCCAGGTGGTCGAGCAGGCCAAGAGCATCGCGGGCCGAATCCCAGTAATCGAACGGTTCGGTGGCTGCTGTCTCGCCGAAGCCTCGTTCATCCCAGGTGACACAGCGATATGCACCACCGAGACTCTCGACCTGGGCCTCGAACATGGTTCGGTCCATCAAGAAGCCGTGGCTGAACAGGACGACCGGACCACTCCCTCCGGTGTCGTCGTAGCGGATCGCTTGACCGTTGACGTTTGCGACAGGCATGTCGTGCTCCTCATGGCTACGGCGTCGAAGATAGCCGACTCCAGTTGATTGTGGTCGACCCGTGGGCGCGTGGGAGCGGACACTGCTCCACAGAACCGAGGGTGGGCTCCCGGCGGATGGGTTTCCCACAATCCCAGCTCGAGTGGGCCTGCGGTCGCGATTGCCGGAAACCGACCAGGAACCGTAGGGTGTCGGACGTGACGATTCCGTCTGCCCGTTCCGTGCCGAACCCGGACTCTCCGATCGATGCGTTGACGGATCCGACACTGCTCGACCTCCTCGATCTCGAACAGCTCGAACACGATATCTTCCGTGGCTGGAGCCCAGATCAGAAGCGGACAAGGGTCTTCGGCGGTCAGGTAGCAGCCCAGGCACTACGGGCCGCCCAACGCACCATTGCCGGCGATACGGCACTGGCCACCCACAGCCTCCACGCCTACTTCCTGCGAGGCGGCGATTGGCGGCACCCCATCCTCTATCGCGTCGATCGCATTCGTGATGGCCGCAGTTTCGCCACCAGACGGGTGGTTGCCATCCAATACGGTGAGGCGGTCTTCAACCTCGAAGCGTCTTTTCACATCGCCGAGCCCGGCTACGAACACCAGGTGGAGATGACTCCTGTCATCGAATTGACCGGGATGCACCCCGACGAAGTCGACGCTGACGGGTTCTCTGGTGTCGTCGACAGCAGGGCGATCCCCATCGAGTCGATTCCATCGGCGTATGCCCCTGCGCGCTGGTTGTGGTTTCGGGCGCCGCAGTTGGCCGGCGCCAGCGAGGGCATGACGTCGGCAGGGATCATCTATGCCTCCGATCATGGGCCCGTGGGTGCGGCCCGACGACCTCATGAGGGAAATCCTCAGCTGAATCGATCGATGTCGGCCAGCCTTGATCACCTGGTGTGGATTCATCGCCCCACCGACCTGGGCGATTGGCACTTCTACGACCTTCGTCCGTCGACCACCGCAGCGGCGCGAGGTCTAGCGCACGGAACGATTCATCGAATCGACGGGACCCTGGTCGCCACAACGGTTCAAGAGGCGCTGATCAGGCCATGGCGAGAAAGCCCGAGCTAGGGCACGCGGACTACTCGATCGGCATCAGCTTGAAGATGGCGAGAGTTCCGGCGTCGTGTTCGATCTGTTCACCCTGAGCGGTGAACTGGCGGCCGTCTTCCCAGGTGATCAGGTCGAGTATCTGAGATGCTCCTGTTCTCCAGTTCTCGGGAACCCACGACCAGTCCGTTCCGGCCGACAGACCGATCCGTCGGGCCGACGGCAGGTCGGGAACATCCATCTCGCCGTCGAGGTCGAAAGAGATCGCAAACCAGCTGCTGCGAAGTGTCGCCAGCGCTATCGCTATCGTGAACTCGTCGATGTCTCCCGATCGGATCGGCGGGAAGGCTGGAACATCGAGAGGTGGTATGGGCACGTCGAGGTCGCCAAGCCAGATGGTGGTCACCTGCCCGATCCGATAAAGGCGGGCGTTGGCACTGATGGCCAGCGGCTCCTCGATCTCGCAGTGTGTCATCGAACCGAACGATTCCGGGAGCCAGCCGAAGTCGTCAGGTGCCGTGAGCAGGCGCCGCTGAAGGGCAGTCGATTGATAGATCGGTTCGCCGTGACGCAGGACCGCATATGCCCAGCGGGTGTCCATCGACTTCATGGTCGGCTCCAGGGCCGAGATGAACCGGTAGCGCGCGTCCCTTCCGACATCCGTGGAGCGCCAATCGAATGCGTCGACGCGCGACTTGTCGCCGTCGAGGTTGAGCTGATTTGCCGGCCGCGAGGTCACCGACGTTCTCCTTCGGAGAGACCTGCGAGGAGGGCGACATAGCGCTCGTGGTCGCTCCACGCTCCAGTGCGGTCGTCGAAGCCCTTGGCGACAGGATGCATCCAGTGAGTGTGACCGTTGCGAACGGCCGAGGATGAGACCCTGCCGAGGTGTTTCTCGACATCGAGGGCGAGTTCTGGGGGTGTCTCGAGTGGTGGTCGAGGTGCGATGGCCACGGCCGGAAGTGAAGCGATGGCTTCGTCTCGGGTTGCGGGATCGTCGCCATAGAACCCGGTGTCGTGGATCTGGTGCCACTTGTCGGCGCCCATCACGAGGACATCGTAGCCGTCTGCGATGTCGGCCAGGAGCTGTTCGCTGGTGATGATGACATCGAGCCAATCGTGTTGATGTGCGACCGCCGCCAGCACCTCGACACGGTGAGCGAACGTCGGCACCTCGATGGCGCCCTTGACCAGCGCTGTTCGCGAAATGGTGAGGTGTAGCCGATCGAGGTGATGTTGCTCGACAGCCGCCTCGGCGATTGCGAGATGAGCGACGGTGAACGGGTTGAACGACCCCGGATAGACGCCGACCCTCGGTGTGCTGACGCGATCCGACATGTCAGTAGCCGGCTGCAACATCGACGAGGCCGATCAGGTGGCTGAGATCGTCTGGGGCGTGTGGCTCGCAGAACAACCTCACGTTCTGTTCGACGCGGGCTGCGAGCAGTGGGCGTCCCATGTCGAGTGTGTTTCCGACGTGGGGAGTGATCAGGCAGTTGTCGAGATGCCACAGTGGGTGACCGTCGGGGAGTGGTTCGGGATCGGTGACGTCGATCGCCGCCCCCGCGATGTTTCCTCGTTCGAGGGCATCGACGAGATCGTCGGTGACGATGTGGGCACCGCGCCCCACGTTCACGATCCAGGCGTGTTCGGGTAGCGCCTCGAACGTGGAACGGTTGATTCGACCACTGGTTCTGTCGGTGAGAGCCCATGCAACAACGAGTAGGTCGGTGTCGGGAAGGATCTCGTCGAGGTCGGCTGTTGCGACGGTTCTGTGAGCGCCGGGGTGGGGTTCGGGCTTTCGGCGCACGACGGTGATGTTGCAGCCGAACGGTTCGAGCAGGGCGACGAGCTCGTCGGTGATGCCTCCCGCACCAAGAATGGTGACCGAGGCGCCGAGCAGGTTGCGGCCCTTTTGTGCAGTCCACGACGTCGCGCGTGCGTAGGCGTGGAGGTTTCGGAACCCTGCCAAGGCGCAAGCCACGACGTGTTCGGCCACCGGTCTTGCGTAGACACCCTTCCCGCAGGTCCAAACGTGGCTGGTATCGAGGTGCTGTGTGAAGGTCTCGACACCGGCGTAGGGGAGCTGGACCCAGCGAACGTTCGGTGCGCTGCCGATGAGGGAGGGGAAATCGCCGGCCGCTCGAGGGTCGGCGAGAATCAGCGCCTCGGCTTCGGCGGGTTCTGTGACGCGGCCTCCGCCTCGCACGACGGCTGCCGTGAGAGCCTCGTGCATGAGCGGCATCGACTCGGGCGCGATCGTTATCGGTCGGGCGGGCATATGCTCGGCGGCATCCTTGGGTGACGAGACTGTTTCTTGGCTGTCGTGCATGCTTGCACACTCGAAGGCTGTCGTTGTCACGCGGCAGCAGGTTTGGATCCGACAGTGCGTTTGAACACAGCCAACATCGTTGCCACCTCGGCAATTCTGATCATCGCTGCTTGCAGCGGCGGCACAGTGGAACCCCAGGTTCCCTCGACGACGACCGATCCAGCAGAGGCCGCCGCTCTCGTCGACTCGCTGATCTCGGTGTTCCAGACCGACGGGTTGATGCCGATCGATGTCGACACTGCGAGGTGTGTCGCCGCGGGCACCGTCGAGGCTCTCGGGGTTGCAGAGCTATCCGATGCCGGTGTGACCGTGGCCGATCCCGACGGCCCTCTCAACAACTTCTACTCAGGCCTCGACGATGATCAGATCGGGTGGGTGGTGTCGGTCTGGTCGAACTGTGCCGATGTCCCTGAACTGGTCGAGCGAGCGCTTCTGTCGAGCGGACCCGAGGACCTCGACCCGCTTGTTGTCCAGTGCCTCGAAGCCGGGCTGTCCGCCGGCCTGGCCGAAGCGTTTCTGGCCGAAGCGCTGACAGGCGACGCCGAACCCGGAGGTGCAACTGCCGATGTTCTGCGACTTGTGGATGGGTGCAGCGCCGGTGCAGAACGCGCCGACATGGTCGGGGTCGCACCGGGGATGTGGCCGTGGCTGACCGTCGGTCTTCCCGGCTACGAGGCCAGCCTCGTCGCTGCTGGCGATCTTGCAGCCGACGAGCTCGTATCGGTGATGCAGGGTGGTCCCGGCATCGATCTCGAAGCCCTCGAGGTGAACACGGACGGCGGTGATCTGGCGGCGATACTTGTGGTCGTGGCCATCGACCAGGTCGAGTCCGGTGGAATTACTCCAGATCTCTACGCGGCCAACATCGTGGCCTCGGCCGCGGGTGCCGAAATCCACCCGATCACATTGCCCGGCGGCATCGAGGTCGTCGGGTGGGAGGAACCAGACCAGGAGCTCATCTTCCTGGTCTGGATCGGGAGACGGATCGTGGTGCTCGCCACCGGCCCCCTCGCTGCGGCCGATGTCCTGGCGCTCTACGGCGACCTGGTGCCCGCCCCGTGAACCCTTCGGGGGTCAGAGGGTACTCAGCCGACGCGAGAGTTGAGGGTTCGAGCCGAGGGCGGTGATGACCTCGGGGCTCAGCCCACGGGCGAGGTTGTCCCACGTCCGATCTATCAACTCGGCCAGAACCTCGTGGCTGGTGCCAACGCCGACGATTCTGGCGTCTGCGTATGTGCGTTCGGCCAGCCGGGTCAGCCCGACGACGGCCGCAGCCGGTCCGAGGTCGAGAGGGGCCACACCAGCGGATCTCGCCCCTTCGACCCGATCTGCTGTGTCGTTCAGGTTGTAGGCCACGAGTGTGTCGATCTTTGCGTCGTAGACCGGCCTGGGGTGGCCACCGCTTCTGATGGACAACGCGAGGGCGGCAGAACGCGCGGACGCGCGCGTCAGGCGCACGATCTGAACCCGAATGCCTGCGTACCAGGCGTCGCGTCGCGACGTTGACGCAGGCCAGCCGGGTGGATTCGCAACTGTTGTCAGGGTCAGGCGATCGGTGAGGTCGATGAGTGTCCGGTCGTACTCTGCCCTCGCCCCAGGATCGGAGAGCACCTTCCAGGCCTCGTTGACCTGCTGCATGTGGGCGGGATTGATGCCCGAGTTCGAGTCGGGGTGGTATCGCCTCGCAAGTTCGCGGTAGGCGGTTCGAAGCGTCTTGTTGTCGTCATCTGGTTTGCAGCCGAGTCTGTCGTAGAGGGTGGCTGCGGAGGGCACATGGGCCAGGGTACGCCACCTCAGTGGGCGCGGCGGGAGACCATGGTGTCGATGAAGTGGGCGTAGCTGCGTTCGAAGCGCCCATGGCCGGCGGCCGAGTTGTGGGGGCTGACCCACACCGAAGGGTGGTCCCACATCCAGTGGTCGGCCGGCAGCGGTTCGGTTCGCATCACGTCGAGGATTGCACCCTCGATGTGGCCCGAGTCGAGGCTGTCTCGTAGGGCGTCTTCGTCGACCAGCGAACCACGGCCGATGTTCACGAGCAGGCTGCCCTGGGCGAACGCGGCGAGAAGATCGGCATCGACCATGTTGTCGGTATCGGGTGTGGACGGTACGGCCAACACGACGACATCGGCGTCGGCCGCTGCAGCGTGGATATGGTCCGGCGTGACCATTTGCTCGACCGGTTCGTCGCCCCTTGGGGTGCGACGTACGCCTGTGACGGTCGCTCCGAAGGCTCGCGCCTTGACTGCAATCTCCGAACCGATGTCGCCCATGCCGACGATCATCCAGTGGGAGCCGTGAACCTCACGGAAGTCGGCTCTGTGCCACTCGTGTCCGGCCTGTTTCTCTCGCCTGAGAGTGTCGCGGTGGAACCACTCGAGAACACGCAACATGACGAATTCGGAGATGGCAACACCGGCGAGATGTGCCGAGGTGACTTCGACACCCTTGTTCTTCAAGCGGGCCCAATATTCACCATCCAAACCCGCGTAGGAGGTGTGTACGAGTTCGATCGAGTCGGCGTGTGAGGCCAGCCCGAAGTGGGGGCGCATCGTCGGGCTGGCGAACACGTCGAAACACATCCAGGCGACGGTCGGGCTGGCTTCGTCCCGGTCGACCTCGGACACGTCTCCGTCGGCGGTGATCAGGGTCATCACATCGGTGTCGACGACCAGCCAGTCTGTGTCCGGTAGGTCCTCTGTCAGACGCGGGCCGAACCGGTGCCATGTTGGTGCTGCGACCTGGATGACATCGATGGGGCTTCTCACCGGTACGTCGCCACCGAGCCAACGAAGACCTCGATGGCTGCGTCGCGCTCGATGTTTCGAAGCACTTCGACGTTGGGCTCGGCGCTTCCGAAGCCACGATCGTCGACCACCGTCATGCCGATGGTGATGCCCTCGGTCGAGACATCGACGTGGCTATCGGTCCACGTGAACAGGTTGGGGTGTGTCACGGCCATGACAGCGCACGGATCGTGCATGTTCGCCGATGGCACACCTCGGATGCGTAGGCCGGCTTCGACATACGCCTCGACGACCTGGGCCGCGAAGGTTCCGGTCACCGATCCCATCGCGTTCAGCCGGTCGGCGGTCACCTGATCGACCATGTATTGCGATGTCAGGTTGAGGCCGGCCATGATGATGCGCGGAGCGCTCGAGGCCAGCACGAGATGGGCGGCGTGGGGATCGGCCCAGATGTTGAACTCGGCCACCGGGGTCACGTTGCCGGGGCCCGCAGAACCACCCATCAACGAGATTCCTGCAATCCGCTCGACGATGTCCGGCGCTGCCATGAAGGCCAGGGCGATGTTGGTGAGAGGCCCGACCGGGACCAGCCACACATCGTCGTTCTGGCGGACGGTGTCGATGATGAAGGTCACCGCATCGGTGCTGACCACGCGTCGTTCGAGTTCGGGCAGGACCGGACCATCGAGACCGGTGCGGCCGTGCACATGGCTGGCGTGTTTGGGTTCCACGTGTAGAGGGCGATCGGCACCCGAGTGCACCTCGACATCGATATCGGCGATCTGGCTGACCAGCAGTGCGTTGCGTGTCGTCATCTCGAGCGGTGCATTGCCCGAGACGGTGGTGATGCCGAGCAGATCGGTGTGATGTGCGGCGATCAGGATCGCCATGGCGTCGTCGTGACCTGGGTCGCAGTCGAGGATGATCTTGGGTCTGGCGGTCAATTCTCCCCCTTGGCTCGTTCGACGACGCTACCGTCGAGAGGATGCAGAAGGTGGCATTCGTCGGTTGTAGCGGAGCGGGGAAGACGACCCTTGCCCGGCAAGTGGCCGAACGGTTGGGCGTCGAACACATCGAACTCGACGCGATGTTCCACCAGCCCGG